>PLDF01000319.1:0-220 GCA_003135055.1 Bryobacterales bacterium
GAAATGCAATGACGCCGCTGGTTCGCACGCAAAGGTACTGCCTCACCCCACGCTCTTCTCAAGAACCCGCGTCGTCCACGGTTAGTTCACGCACCACGAGGCGATCCAGAGCAGTACGCATGAGCGCATTATCGCGTCGCGTCTGCCCACCCCTACCCCTGGGTGAATTTTGCATGTGTTTGATTCTTTGTCGCTTAGCGACGGACGGCATGGAAAGTGG
>PLDF01000319.1:245-3713 GCA_003135055.1 Bryobacterales bacterium
GCATCCCTGGTGCGCATGAATGCTGCATTGGTGCGTGTGACGAGGAGGCAGGAGACAGGAAGGCACCCGGCGAGCGGCAGGTCTGGCCGGAGAGCGAGGTCTGCGGGTTGTCGGAGTTTGGCTGCACCTGTTTGTCTCCAGCAAAAGAAAAGGCCGCCATTCGCGGGCGGCCTCACGTTTTGGAATTGAGGGGATTTTCTTTTCTTGCCCCCTATTATCAGGATACNNATCAGGGACAAAACTTTCGTACCGAAGACGAAAAGCTTGACAAGTTTCCACATTTCACGAGAGACGGGATCGGTGATCAGTAAAAGCTGGGGTTCGGTCGCATCAGCGTGCCAGGAACCGGTACGCGGGGCGACCGAACCGAGGAAGAGATTGCTTTTTGTCGCCATTTACTCTACATTGCAGTACATGAAGGAATCGCCTGGAGAGTTCGAGCAAATCGTGATGCTCGCCATTCTGCGTCTTGGACAAGATGCGTATGGCGCATCGATTCGCGCGGAGATTGAAACCTGTACCGGCAGGGACCCCACACCGGGGGCTCTTTATACGACGCTGGACCGGCTTGAGAGGAAAGCAATGCTCAGTTCACGATTGGCAGACCCCACGGCCGAGCGCGGGGGGCGCGCGAAGCGGTTTTTCAAAGTGACGAAGACCGGAAGTGAGGCGCTGACGGAGGCTCAACGTTCGTATCAGAGGCTGCTGGAAGGTTTGAATCTGCTGGGAGGTTCTCATGCGTAAGGCATCGGTTGTGGAGTGGATGCTCGCCAGGGTTATGACAAGAGCCAATGCCGCCTCCGTGATCGGCGATCTGGAAGAGGCGAGGGGAAAGAAGGGCGAGATGTGGTTCTGGAGGTCTCTTTTTAGTATTTGGCTGTCTTGCGGATGGCGCCCGACAGGAGGGTATCTGGTTGCCGCCGCGGGCGGTGGCGCTTTCCTTGGCTATTTCGAATCCGCATTTTTCTCCTCGATGGCGTTGCACGATTGGACCGCAGCACAGCGCGCATGGGGAAGCTCGATATCGCTGCTGAGCGGCCTGACTGCAATCGTTGCGGGGTATTGCTTGGCCCGGTTCGGTGTTAGAGATGTCGTTTCAAGGTTGGCTTTGGGTTATACCGTGGTCGGCGCTGTAGCAAGCACCTTCTGGTGGCGGAATGAGGTCGTTTTTGCCGCCGTGAGTATTGCAGCCGCGATTGCGATTGTCTCGCTATTGACGCGATCGGGCAGGAGGGGGTTCGGGGTGGTTGCTGCAGTGACAGCGCTCCAGATATTGATATGGCCGATCCTGCTGACGCTCAGCGTGACAGCGGGAAAGCATCTGCCGCACTCGGCAACCGCCTTCGTCGCATTACTTAGCTTTTCGTACCTGGCTGGCGCGGGATTCGTGTGTGCGTCTTGCGGTTGGCTTCATTCACAGTTGATCAAAGGGCAAGAAGCACCTGCAAAAGATGCTTCCTTCGCATGAAAATCCTCTCGAATCCTCGTTTCCTCGCGCTTTATTCCGGCATCCTGACTGTTACGTTTGCGGCTACAGTTTTCTTTGGTCATACGCTCGGCCCAGTACTCGCGTCCACACTGGCCGTGGTACTCGTATGTCGCGCCCACATCGTGGTTCGTGGTGGGGCATGTTGACAACGGCCGCCGCCACATCAATATGTCAACCTGGGTGCGGCCGGGAAAGGAGCCGGTCGATTCCATCGATCGATTGAAAGCGATGTGCAGGGAGGTACGGAAGGGAGAGATGCCGCTGACTTCCTACAAACTGATCCACTGGCATGCGCGGCTTTCCGCCGCAGATGTTCAGAGGATTTGCTCATGGTCGGAGGAGGAACAACGGCGTTTAAGCACAGTGCCGCAATGAGAAAGCATCTGCAATCCGGAGCGAGACGAATGAAAAGAGGCGCGGGAATTTCAATCGTGATGATCGCGATGACGCTGCCCGTCGTGTCTGCGAGGTTCGATTTCGCAGGTGGAAGCGGCTCGTCGAACGGGATGGCGGCGGGACCTGCGCTCGAGTTCAGCAGGACGGTTATTCCGGTGGGTCACGGCCCGGGATCGATCGCCATCGCCGATGTGAATCACGACGGCAAGCTCGACCTGATCGTAGCGAACACGGTTGACGGGACCGTGGAGGTGCTGCTCGGCGATGGCAAAGGGCACTTTGTCGCAGCAGCAGGGTCGCCTTTCGCATGCGGAAAGAATCCGAACGATCTTGCTACCGGCGACTTCAATGGCGACGGCAATCTCGATCTTGCGATTGCCAATACCGAAACTCCCTACCTCACCATTCTGCTGGGCGACGGCAAGGGCGGATTTGCGCCCTCGCCTCATTCTCCGTTCGATACGCACTCGTATCCCCACGTTCACGGCGTTGCCGTTGCGGACTTCAACAGCGATGGAAAACTGGATGTGGTCACGGATAGCTGGGGACACGACCAGATCCTGATGTTTTTGGGGGACTGCGCGGGAAACCTGATTTTGCCGGGGCAGGCCTTCAGGACCGGAAAGCGACCCTATCAACGGCTGCGCTCGGCGGATTTCAATAAAGACGGATCGCCTGACGTGGTGACAACCGACCTGGATCAGAATGCCGTTTCCATTCTGCTTGGGGATGGCAAGGGCGGTTTGCGGGACGCGCCCGGCTCGCCTTTTCCCGCGGGGAAGGCGCCGTGGGCGGTGGCCATCGATGACATGAACCACGACGGGAATCTCGACCTGGTCATCGTCCCCTATGCGCCGGACGTTGCCGATCCGAAGGACATCGGCGTCACGGTTTTGTTGGGCGGCGGCAAGGGCGGATTCAGGAAGATGCCGGGCTCGCCGTTTTCTCTGGCTGGATGCGAAGGTCCGGACCGCGTAGCGACGGGAGACATCAATGGAGATGGATTGCGGGACATCGTGGTGACCTGCGGACAAAACAACAGGCTGATGCTCTATCTCGGCGCGCGCGATGGGGGCTTCACGATGGCCACGGAAAGCGTTCAGACGGGATGGGCAGGGGTTGCGGTCGCCGACCTCGAAGGACGTGGCAAAGACGACATCGTGGTCTCGAACGGGCTTTTGGATTATCAGCCGCGGACCATTCAGGGGACGATCACGATCCTTTCGAGAAGGTGAGCTCGGGGTGAGCGGCGCGAGCTCTGGGAACCGGGGTACTGGATCAGCTGTGTAATTTGGTGCGGGCGCCGCGCCAGTAGAGGACGAGGCCGATCATGATGAAGCCGATGGTCCAGGCGAGAAGGCTGAGCGCAAAGCCAAGTTTGTTGGGGGAGTCGCCAGGCTGAATGAGCGAGAGCAAGATGCCGCCGAGTACGACGATGAATCCAAGACTGCCGCAGATCCATATTCCGGGGATGCCGCCGGGGACGAGGACGGCGTGGGGATTGGAGTTTCGGTCGGGCCGGCGGGCGAGCTTGATAACTGCCGCGAACATGTAGAGGAAGGGAATGAAGTAAAGGATGATGC
>PLDF01000340.1 GCA_003135055.1 Bryobacterales bacterium
GCGCGTCGTGGCCGCACTTGAAACTCGATAGCTCAAGCGCCACCAGGTTCGGATGGCGCGAAACATACTTCGCCGCCCAAACCTTGCGGCTGGTGTTTTCGCTATACGAATTCTTCCACACGTCGGTGATCGCCATCGGGTGCTGAATCTCGCCGGTGATCACTTCCTGGCCGAAAAGCCGCCAGATAATATCGTCGTCAATCGGCAGGCAGTCTTCGGTGAAGACCGGATAGCCCAGCTTCTGGAACTCTTCCAGAATTTCGTGGTTCACGCCCGGGTCGTTGTGATACGGACGGCCCAGCAGCACCACGCCCAGCTTATCTTCGCGCTCCAGTTGCTCCAGAACTTCGCGCGCCGCCGAACGCATGGTCACGTTGTTGAAGTAATCGAGCGAGTGATAAGCCTCCTCAATGGCGCGATGGTTCTCTTCCGGCGAGAGTCCCAGAATGTCTTTGAACTCTTCGTACATCTGCCGCTCGAAGACATCGGGCTTCGAGAGATTGACGAAGGTATCGAGGAACACCACGCCCTTCTCTTTGAAAAGATCGCCTTCCTTGATGAACGCCGCCTTCACGGCCTCGGGCGTCGCGGCCACGGTGGGGCAAGATCGCTGCGCCTGAATGTGCTGCAGGTCGCTGGTCAGGCAATCGATCATCGGGAAGAAAATGATGTCGAGCGGCTTCTTGGCGTGCAGCCGGTACAGCAGGTTGTGCACATGCGGGATGCCGAGCTTCGAGGGGAAGCACGGGTCGATGGCGCCGCGTTTCGCGCCCTCTTTGTACAATTCTTCGCTGGTGAAATCGGAGAACACCATGTTCTCGGCCTTGAGGCCCAGCGACGCGAAGTAGCCCGTGAACATGGGCGTCTGCGAGTACATGTTGAGCACGCGCGGCATGCCGATGCGCATGGTTTCCCGCTTCTTCATCAATTCGGCGCGCTTCTTCTGCGCGGCCGTGAATTGGTACTTCGGCAGCGCGTCGGCCACCAGCGGAACGTCTCCGACGCGGAACACGGCCTTGGCGGCCAGCTCGACGAAGTTCGGATTCTGCTTCTTGACCTTATCCAGATTGCCCTTGATCTGGCGCATGTCGTCGATGCTTTCGACCGTGCCCTTTTCGCAAGTGGCGAGGATCAGGCGTTGCGCGCCCGCTTCCAGCGGAACCTTAGTCTTCACCGGCGGTTTGTAATCGATGTTGATGACGTTAGTCTTCACGTCGATGAACGTGCGCAGGCACTTGTTCTTGCAGAAATAGCAGCGCGTGGCTTCTTCGCGCGTGGTCTTGTACTGAATGTTGGCGCAAGCGTCGAGACCGATAAACGTGCTCTTGTGCCCGTTATCGAACAGGCGGCCGGCTTCGAGCGCGGCGCCGATCGCGCCCGCTTCGCCGCAGTGCTCATGCACGATCACGTCGGCCTTCACTTCCTTGCCCTTGAAGCGCGACTCGATGAAATCCACCTGCGCCTTCACCGCGGCCAGATTGTACTGCGTGCCGCCTTGCAGCAGGAAGCGCGAGCCGATCGCCGAAAGGTTGGGGATCTGCGACACGTACAGCCAGATGTTCTTCGGCAGCACGTTGCACAGGCCGGCCATGATCTCTTCCGGCTTCCATCCCTGGCGCTGGAAATCGACGATGTCCGACTGCATGAAGACCGCGCAGCCGTAACCAAACGAGGGAAACCCGGTCGCGCCAAAGGCTATGTCCGCATACTTTTCCACCGGCACGTTGAAGCCCTGCGCCGTGGATTGCAGGAAGTAGCCGTTACCCGCCGAACATTGCGTGTTGAGCTTGAAATCCTTCACGCGGCCGTTCTTCAGGATGATGATCTTGATGTCCTGCCCGCCCACGTCGCAGATCACGTCCACGTCGTCGTAGAAGTGCAGGCCGGCTTCGGTATGCGCGACGGTTTCCACCAGCGCCGCATCCGCGCCCACTACGTCCTTCAGAATATCCTTGGCGTATCCGGTAGTGCCGACGCCCAGAATGTTCAACAGCGCGCCCTGATCGCGGATCTGCGCATCCAGCTTCTGCAGCACCTCGATGGTGTCTTCGATCGGGTTGCCCTTCGAAAGCTGATAAGTCTTGGCCAGAATCCGGCGCTCGCCGTCCTTAGACAACAGCACCGCTTTGGTCGAGGTAGATCCGCCGTCGATACCGACGAACCCTTCCACCATCTCGCCCGGCTGGAACGTTGTCGGCGTGAACTTCTTAGTGCGGTACTTGTCCTTGAACGCCGCCAGGTCGGCATCGTCCTTCGCCAGTCCCACGCCGCCGCCGCGCTTCTGCTTGTCTTGTTCGCGGCCCACGGTGACATACCATTCCAGCTTCTCGAAGCCGATGTATTGGCCCACGCCATCGTCTTCGCTCTTTCCGAACTCCACCGAGCCGATCGCGGCGAAATACTGCGCGTTATCCGGCGTCTTGATAAGATCTTCCGGCGGCACGCCCTCGGGCAGCGGCGTATTGCGCTCTTCCCAGATCTTGGGGATATTGGCCTTCCAGCAATCGCGCATGCCCTTGATGTAGCAATTCGGCCCGCCCAGCAGCAAGACCACCGGCAGCAGCGTATTGCCGCGAGTGAGCACCGAGAGATTCTGCATCACGATGGCTTCAAACAGCGACGCCATCAACTGATCGGGCGGCACGCCCATCTTCTGCAAGCCGTTGATATCGGTCTCGGCGAACACGCCGCATTTACCCGCCACCGGATGCAGCTTGACGCCCTTGTAGCCCATGTTGCAGAGCTCTTCGGTGGGAATGCGCAGCTTGGCGTTGATCTTGTCGATCACCGCGCCGGTTCCGCCCGCGCACTTATCGTTCATCGACGGAATCTTCTTCTTGCGGCCGGTTTCCGGGTCCGTCTTGAAGATGATGATCTTGGCGTCCTGTCCGCCCAACTCGATCACCGATCCGCATTCGGGGTACATCTTCTCCACGGCAAGCGAAACCGCATTCACTTCCTGCACGAACTTCGCGCCCAGGAACTTCGCCATGCCATTACCGCCCGAGCCGGTGATGAACATGCGCGACTGCTTGGCGTCGAAGCCCTCGATCTCAGTCTCGAACCGCTTCAGGAATTCGAGAACCTTCTCCGGCTGCTTGGTATCGTGCCGATGGTAATCGCTCCAAAGAATCTGGTCCGTCGCGCCATCGATCACCACGGCTTTCACCGTGGTGGAACCTACATCCATTCCGATCAGGAAGTTGCGATCCATGTTAGTTGGCCAATGCCCGTTCTTGCTTCATGCGGTCGGCAATGTGCATCACGAAATTCGCCGCGAGGCCCACCACGCCCTTGCTGTGCGGCACTGCGTACATCGGCCGCTTGGTTTCGGGATGCGCCTCCACCCAGGCGCGGCATTGATCCAGCGTCAAATTGGTCTTCTGCAATACCTCGGCGAATTCCTTCTTGGCCTTATTCTTGGCCTCTCCCAACGCCATCTGCACGCGGCTATGGGCGTTGATCTCGCCTTCACCGGAGGTTTCCACCGGCAGGTAGATCATGTCCTTGTAGTTCGACACCACCGCCGATTGCGCGCCATCCGATTGCGTGGAAGGCATGCAGCCGAACGGCTTCAGCGACAGCACCATGTGGGCCAGATCTTTGTTCGAGTAGTAAATATTCTTGGCGACTTCCAGATGGCCTTCGCCGCCGCCCGTGCGCGAGTTATAGAACGGATGCCCGATGCGCTGCAGCTCGTACTGGTCGGCCAGGTGATGCGCCAGGCCGCCCATGGTATCGACAATCTTGTGGTATTCGCCCTTGAAAATCGCTTCGGCCAGCTTCAGTTTCGCCACCTTCTGACGGAATCCGAACTCGATCTTGGCGCGAGTGCCCAGCTTCCAGATCGGGGGCAGCACGGCGCCTTCCTCGAGGCCCTTGAAGTCTTTGTACTTCTGCACCACCTGGTGAATCATGTACATGATCCACGTGCCGATGGGTTCAACCAACACCTGCGCCCCTTCCTTCTGCAGGAAGTTGAACATGTTGAAATTGCCGTCGCCCTCAGTGGTCTGCGCCCAGAATTCGCCGGTAATCTTCACGATCGGCTTCACGCGCAGCCGGTCGAGATCCACCGAATTGAACCGGTCGCGGCACTCTTTCAGCGCCGGGACATACTCATCGCCCTTGAGCTGCTTCACGAACTTGCCGACGTACTCGGCCGTATCGGCGAACCCGCCCAGATACTTGGACATGTGCTCGTCCAGCTTCCACGGGCGCTTCTTGCGGAAGACCTCGTGCATGTAGTCCATGCCTTCGTCGAGTACGCGGTCCGTCTCGCCGGGAACCACTTCGAAGGGGCGGATGGCGTAACCCACTTCGTTCATTACGTCGCCGCAGTTGAGCGCGTTCAGGATGCCGAGGAAGAAGTCGAGATTCATCTCGAGTCCGGCTTCGGCGTCGGATTGGCTCAGGCCGCCCGACTGCTGGAATAACAGCACGCGGAAGCCGTCGAAGCCCGCGTTGCGCAGCGCCAGACGGTACTCGGCTTCATACATGCCGAAGCGGCACGGGCCGCAGGCGCCGGCGGTGAAGAACACGTAGCGGTCGATGATTTCCTGCTTCGAGAGCCCCTGCTCTTCCAGATTCTGCAGGTACTGCACCAGATTGCCCACGGTGAAGTAGGTCGGGTTGCACTGGCCGTTGTTGCCGTATTCCTTGCCCGTCTGGAACGCCTTCACGTTGGGCGTAGGCACAGCTTCGGCGCGGTATCCCAGACCCTCCAGGGCTCCGTGCACCAGCTTCTCGTGCTTCCAGGTAAGACCGCCGAACAGCAGCGTAGTGTCGCCGCGTTGTCCCGCGGTGAAGTGCCTCTCGGCCGGCCGCTTGAAGTGATGGACTTCGCGCTTCGCGACTCCAGCCTCGCTTTCGAGCCGTGCGCGCTCTTCGAGCAGGCGTTGTTGGATAACGTCCTCGATCGGCGAGCCGATCTGGACCAAGTTCGGAGAGTGTGTAGGCTTCGGTTCAACTGGCTGAGTGCTCATAGGCGTAAAAATCCCTTGATGGACGTCATCTTGCCCTTTTAACCGATTGAAAGGAATAGGTATCCATTAAACGGCGTGTATCCCAAGGGAACGGCGCGTAGGGACGGCTGAGCGGAAGTGTCTCAATTCGGACAACTTGCGCGCATCGTACAATGCCAGCAAGGGATTATGGAACGGCGCGTGAACATCCGTACTTTGTTGCAGTTGCTGGCATCGGTCTATTTGATCGCGTTCATCTCGTGGGGCGTGCAGGGGCAAGGGCTGATCGGGTCGCACGGAATTCTGCCCGCGGCCGATTTCCTGGCCGCTGTTCATCGCCAGTTGGGCAGCTCCGTTTACCGGAATTGCCCGACGGTCTTCTGGCTCAGTTCGAGCGACGGCGCACTTCGGGCTGGATGGATTCTCGGAGCGCTGTGTTCGCTGGCGGCCATACTTGCGCCCATATTTGCGCCATCTCGATCGAAGCCCGTCACTCGAGCCGCGTTCGCAGGTTGTCTGATTTTGTGGCTGTCGCTCTGCGTAGTCGGTCAGGACTTCCTCTCGTTCCAATGGGACGTGCTGCTGCTCGAAGCCGGCTTCCTGGCCCTCTTCGCCGACGATTCGCCGGTCCGTATCTGGCTCTTCCGCTGGCTGATTTTCCGGCTGATGTTCTATAGCGGGGCGGTGAAGCTGCTCAGCCACGACCCCAACTGGCGCAACCTCACGGCGCTGCACTATCACTATGAGACGCAGCCGTTGCCCACGCCGCTGGCCTGGTATATGGAACAGTTGCCGATGTGGTTTCAGCAGTTCTCCACGGCGTTCACCTTCTTCGCCGAGCTGATTGTGCCGTTCCTCTTCTTCGCGCCGAAACCGATCCGCCGCGTGGCCGCGTGGATCGTGCTCGCGCTACAGACGCTGATTCTGCTCACCGGAAATTACACGTTCTTCAATCTGCTGGCGATTATTCTGACGCTGTTCCTGTTTGTGGAACCCAAGGTCGCGCCGATGCCCGGGGCGAGAGGGCGCGTGCATCGCGTGGTCAGTATAGCTCTGGCTGCATTCATCGGCGTAGTCAGCGGATGCGTCACGCTGCAGATGTTTTCCGTGGATCTGCCGGGCGAAAGCGCCATACTGCGCGCCGCCGAACCGCTGCGCATCGTGAATTCCTACGGCCTGTTTGCCGTGATGACTACGGAGCGGCCGGAGATCGTGGTGGAAGGCTCAAACGATGGAGCCACCTGGCTGGCGTACGAATTTCCCTACAAGCCCGGCGATCTGCGCCGCGCGCCGCCCATCGTGGCGCCCCACCAGCCGCGACTCGATTGGCAGATGTGGTTCGCCGCGCTGGGCAATTACCAGAGCAATCGCTGGTTCGTCGGTTTCATGCTGCGGCTGCTGCAAGGCGAGCCCAGCGTGCTGCGGCTGTTACAGTACAACCCGTTCCCCAAAGCGCCGCCCAAGTACATTCGCGCGCGGGCGTATCAGTATCACTTCACCAAGTTCGGCGAGCCGGGGTGGTGGAAAAGAGAAGAACGCGGGATGTATTTTCCAGCGGTCAGTTTGAAGTAAGAGCAATGTCAATCGTCCATAAGCCGGTCTAAATGTATGTGCTTTGCTGGAAAATGCAGTCCGGCTTGTGCGATTCTTCTCGCCTGGGGACTTCCCTGCCGAAAGGACACCTTGCCTGTTGCCACCCAATAGAACCGGCGGGGCATTCGATTCAATTCCGGGGCATCCGTTTGGAGCCAGCGCCGAAGCCAGCGGAGCTTATCGAGGACATGGTCGATATGCGACGAAGAAGCGGGATGCGGCTCCAGCCAAATCACAGAATCGCTTCGGCTAGCCTTGGCCACCCCAACAGCATAATCCCAGCGTGCCTCATTCGGTTAGACGCCGCGCAGTGCCGCGTCAATGTCGACGCTTCCGCTTAGCCCAAGACCGACGCAGCTCACGCGATGCCGGTCCCGCTTTCGTATCGCCTGCAACCCCTCCTTCAGATGACCCTGAATGGAAGGCGCGCTGTTCACAGCTTCCGGAAATGTCATCGGTCGCGATCGCTCCCAGCCGCTTCGGCAACCATGTCGGCGACCCGGCCGCTGAGCTCTGTCAGACCGCCCCAGCCGGATTCCACCTGCTCGACGGCGGCTGGATCGAGAGAGGAGATATCGCGAGTAGTCCGCGATTCAGGGTCGAAGTAGTAGACCTTGGCGGTTTTCGTCAATCCGGCCTTAACAAGTTTGATCGTGAAGGGCGTAGACTTCACGTCGAAAATGGATAGGATCTTCTTGGGATCGGCGGAACGGCCACGCAGGCTCTGAAACACCCAGACTAAGTCCAGAACCTGTGGAGAATGCGTCGAAAGACAAACCCTGTAACCTCGCCACATCAGTTCCAGAACAAGGAAGAACATCGCCGCAATCGCCTTGGGATGCAGGCCCATTTCCAATTCTTCGATCATTACCCATTCGATCGATCCAAAGCGTTTTGGCTTTGCCGGCAGCAGCCAATATAGTCCCAGGAGCAGCGGCACGAACTCTCGCTGTCCCGCGGACCACACCATGTAGGGAATCTGCGTGCCATTACCGTGGAGCACTAAGCGCTTTTGAGGACCCTTCTTATCGAGTTCCAAATGGAAGCCGCCGAAAATGCTGGTGGAAAGCAGATCGTGGATCTCGGCCTGCAGTCTTCCGTCTTGAGGGTAGATGGACTGATGGCGGTCACCATTCGACTCCATCAGTCTTCGCAGCTTCTCGCTAAAATCCCGAACAGAAAATGGATCGCCGGCATTGTAGTCGTTGAATGGCCTGAACCAGCCATTTCGGCTAAAGGCGAGTACCCGTTGCGCCGGAATCAGGAAGCTCTTTTCGGCGCCCCCTTGTTTTTTCGATTTGACAAGAGCGTCAAGATCGACTGATGATCCGTGCCAGCGTATCTCGCTCCGGCCAGGCTGCCAAAGGCTTCCGGCGCCTTCCCCAACGTACAACTCCAAGAAGCTCGTGAGGTCCCGGCGCCAATTCAGTCCATGTTCGGTAAAGAACCCGGCGATCGGCCTCGCGTCGAGCACCAGCTTCAAGAACTGCAAGAAAATGCTCTTGCCGGTCGCCTGGGGTCCTACCAGTACAGTCAGATCGCCAAACTGAACATCGGCTTCAGCTATCGGGCCGATGTTTTTCAGCTTCAGTGTCTCGTTGACCATACGCAGCTTGCCTTCTAAATGATAGGGGCTGCGATCACGAGACGCAAACTCAGGGACAAATCCGGGGAAACTTTCCGGCGGCAGTTTGAGGTGGAGTCGAATGACAAGCCGGAATGTGGAGGCGAGCATGTCGATTCGCAACTCCGCGGCATACCGGCTTCAGAGAGTTTTGCCGCGGCGATCCAGTCTGCGGGGAGAACATGTTAACCATCGAAGAACGATTGGAGAACTGACCAAGCGGCATCAGGCGCTGACCCAAGGCGTCGAACTCATGGCTGCGGACAACCGACGGACTGCCGGGGCGCACGATTAACCAAATGACCATACCATGCTACGGTTCTCGTCGTGGACGACGATCTAAACCGTGGCGCCGGCCCGCTCGATGGGCGCCTGGTCTTAAGGCGGCGGATCCTGTGATTCCGGCGCCACCTTAAACGGCTCATATCCCCGGCAAGTCAGCACCGGCAGTTTCGGATACTTAGGAAAGTTCGGGTCCGAGAGCGCGCGCTGGCACCGGTAATAGATCGAGTCGCGGTCGGACCGGACAATCCGCGCATAGCTGCACTTGGCGCAAAGTCCCGCTTCCACTAGAATGTAAACCCCAAAAGAAATTCCGCCTGGTTCTGAGTACTGTGCAGCAGCCCGGTCGGGTCTGAGAACTGCGCCGATCCCCAGCGCGTATAACGGAGTTCCGGCATGATATGTATCTTCACATGGATGTCGATGCCCCCGCCCAGAACGATTCCGGCCGTGGTGTTCTGGTTGACCACCGTCGGGCTCGCGGTCGCAATCGAATCCTTGACGCTCTGCGTCAGCCCGAAGAGCTTGTCCCAGGCGATGCCGCCATCGACGTAAGGCCGCACAATCTTCATCGGGAAACGGTACTTCACCAGCACCGGAAACTCCCAATCGCCGCTGTTTACGCTACTGCTGGTAATACTGTCGATCAACCCGCTTCCGGTGTAGCTCATGTGCCGGTAGAGCGCATCCACTTCGATGCCCAGCCCAAGTGGAAGGTGCAACTCAGCCGTCGGACCCACGATATAGCGGTCGGTGGTGGTGTTAAAGGTGAAATTCGAGCTCCCGACGGTATTGAAAAAGTCCGTCAGCGGAACCCCAAGTCTCACGCCGAAGGAAAACGGCTGGCAGAAGGCCGTGCTCGCACCCAGGAAAAACAGCAACAAAGATCCGATGATGACAGGTTTCATAATTGTGCTTACGGGCGAACTCGCGGTACGGTTACCATTGTACGGAACCCGCGTCCCACGGAACCCGCGTCCCAGATCTCCAGCAGCGGTCAGATGGGATCTTCCGCTACATTGCTCAAGACATCCTCGGCTCGACCTGCATCGCCGGCTCGGACAACCAACCGGATCCCGTTCGACATTGCGAGCGATGGCCGCTGTCCGCCGCAATCGTCGGAGCCGAGCGTGCAATCAATGCCGAACGCGTCCAGCGCCGATTTGGCGATCATGGCCTCGGACTCGCTGGCGAAGGTGCGAATCGTGACGAGATCGGGCGTCGCCTCATCGGAAACAGCCGGCATTTTCATGCCACAATCGTACTCCCCTTGACCGCCGGATGGAAGCTTGTGGGGCAGACCCCCCGCAGACCCCGGGCGGACCTCCAGGTCCGGCTTGCCGGCAGCCGTTATGAGATTGATCGCCAGCCCCGCGTGGCCACGTCCCACCTATCACACCCGCAGCGTAAACGATTCTCCCAGGTAAACCCGCTTCACTTCCGGGTCGCGTTCCAGCGCCTCCGGCGTGCCTCCGCGGAAGATGCGGCCTTCGTTGATGATATAAGCCGTGTCCGTCACCACCAGGGTCTCGCGCACGTTGTGGTCGGTGATCAGGATGCCAATGCCGCTGCGCTTCAAATCGAAAATGATGCGTTGCAGCTCGAGCACCTGAATCGGATCGATGCCCGAGAACGGCTCGTCCAGCAGCAGAAAGCTCGGGTCGATCACCAGCGAGCGCGCAATCTCCACGCGCCGCCGCTCGCCGCCCGACAGCATGTATCCGCGGCTGCGGCGCACTTTATCCAGGCCAAGCTGGTCGATCAGCCGCTCCATTTTTTCGCGGCGGTCGCGATTGCGCAACGGCAATGTTTCCAGAATCGCCAGCAGATTGTCTTCCACCGTGAGCTTGCGAAAAACCGACGCCTCCTGCGGAAGATAGCTGATGCCCCGCGCCGCGCGCTTATACATCGGCAGGTGCGTGATGTCTTCGTCGTCTACCAGCACGGTGCCGGAATCGGGGCTGATCAGGCCCACAATCATGTAGAACGAAGTCGTCTTCCCGGCCCCGTTCGGCCCCAGCAGTCCTACCACTTCGCCCTGCTTCACGGCGATGGACACATCGTGCACCACGCGCCGGCCCCGATACGATTTGGAAATTTCCCGGGTCTTGAGTTCGCTCATGCGAGGCTATTTCTTGTGGTGGCGGATGATGTGGCTTTGCACCGGATCGCCCGCGGCTCCGTTTCCCTGAAGGCTGCCATCGGTCGCCGTGTAGATCAATTCGCGCCCCACCATGTCGCCGCCTACGCTATCCACCCATTTGGGATGGCCGCCGTTCAGAATCACCTTTTGATCGTCCACGTAGTATTCCCCGTGCTCGGCCGTGCCGGTACGCGTCTTGTCCGGCAAGACTTGAACGATTTGCACCGCGCCGTCGGCGAACGCCTTCTCCAGTCGCGAATCGGCCCCCGATTCGGCTAGATATGCGCGCAAATCGCGGCTCTTCACATTCATGTTGGGGCGCGTCATCTGCACGCCGCCGGAGTAGATCGCCAAGCGATTCTGATCGGTGTAGACCAGGTGCGGCGCCCGCACCACCGTCTTTACCGGCGCGGCGGTTTTCTTCTGCGCGTCTTCTTTCGGCTGCTCCCAGAAAGTGGAGAGTACGTTTCCATCGGCCACCAGGCCGCGCTTTTCCGGGTGGTCCTGGTCGCGATCGAGGTCGATCTTGTCGGCTTGAATCTTGTCCGCCCCCTGCCACATCTGCGCGCTGCCCTGATAGTGAATGGTGTGGTTCTTATTGGTGGATTCCATATGCCGCGCCTGCGCATGCAGCGGTTCGTCGTTATTCAGCATCTGCGAGTTCCGCTTGGGATCTTTCTCGGGCATGCGGCTTGAGCTGACGTTGCCGTCGGCTATGAAATCTCCCGTGCTCTGGTTCATGCGGATGCGGTCGGCGGTGGTGGTACCCGATGCGTCCCACAGCCGCGCGCCGGTTTCCAGCACGATCACGTTTTGTTTTTGGTCGAGCGTGGCCTCTTCCGCGCGCGCATGCCGCTCGCCCTCGTCGTAAATGAAGCCGCCCTTTTGCTCCATGGACGATATATTGCTGGTCCCCGGCTCGAAACGCGCCGAGATCTCGCGGCTCGAAGTGACCGACACGGCGCGCTCTTTCTTACGCTCATCCGCGTTCGGGTCGGTCTGCGTCTTCACATCGACGGCGCGAAACGTATCGATGCGGTTCTGCGCGCCGTATGCGATCACCATGTCCTTTCCCGAAAGAATCCGATGATGCTGCATGGGCGTATTGGGCAGGAATTCCAGCGTGCCGGGATTGCGCGCAATCACGGTTTGCAGGTCCTTCCCGCCCGGCCGCATCTTCATCTCGATGGTGTCGCTTTTCAAAATATGCGTCTCGGTCAACTCGCGCCCCGGCATCGGCAGCGGCTTGGCGGCGGCAACCGCGTCGCCGCTGGCAACTACGCTATCGAGCAGGCTTTCTTTATGCTCGCCGTCGACCTGAACGTTGAAAACCATCTCGACGTGCCTGCCCGTAACCGTGGTTTCAGACGATTCCGACGTCTCCACCACCCGCGCATTGCCGTCTCCCGTCATCTTCTGCACTTCGCCTTTGTCGTCGAAATCCATCAGCAGGTCGTCGGCCGCATATTGAAGATTGCGGTTCGTATGCGTGTCCGGATTCGCATACAAATCCGTGCCATGCGCTTTGGTGGCGTGGACCTGTTGAATGTATTCCCTGTCCCGCAGCTTGATCACCGGGTTCTCGCCTTCCACCACCGTGTTCTCGCGCGTCAACTTGCCCCACGGGCTCAGCAGCACCTCGCCGCCCACTTCGTGATAGATCAGGTTGCCGGCCTCGATGGTCATAGGTTTAACGCCCGGAGGATGGCGATGCACCAGCACATCTTTCTTAAGCTGCAACTCGTGCGTGTCCGGATCGTAATAAGCCCCGGTAGCCGTGCCATCGCCGTTCTCGAAGGTGAACGTGGCTGCCTGATCGGTTTCCGCGCGGCCGGTATCGGTGTTGAGCGTAACGCCGGATGTCTTGATGGAAACCAGGTCGTGCTGAGGCTCACCATTGATGGGCACATTCAGCGTGATTTGCACCTCGCCTTGCGACGAGAAGCGGTGATCGTTGTCGAAGAACGACGCTTCGGCGGTCTTGATCAGGTTGTAGGCGTTGCATTGCCGGTTAAAGAGCTTGAGCGTGACATCGCGCATATCCACCCGCGAAGAGTCTTTCAATTGGCGGTGGCTGCCGGCTTCAATGAAGTACTTCTCGCAGGCCCGGTCGGCGGGCTTCTGACTCCACGTGGACCCATCGCCGACGAAGTTGAGGTCCTCCGGGAGCTTTTTCGGCTTCAAAGGAGCGGCGGCCTTGATTGCCTGTTTTTGGGCCTGGTAGGTGGAAACGAGGCCTCCGATGATCGCGACAATTGCCACCAGCAGGAGCCAACGCGTACCTCGCATGGGGTTCACTCCAATATACCGCGATGGCGCCCGCACTCAAGATGGGCCGGAAATTCACAGCGTGCCGGGCAGAGAAAAACGCCGGAGCTATAGGCAACCTGGTTTCTGAAAATTTGCAGGGCCTGCTGCCCCGCTGGAAAATAGACCCCCACCTCCAGCACCAACACGCGATGCGGCAGGCGGCATGTTGAGCCGCGTTTCGACTTGAAGCAGTCTGTCCTCGATGGTAGCGAGCCGGCTGCGGATTGCCGCCTCGTTTCCTTCGAGCACCGTCACGCGCCGCTGGTTGCTCCGGACGAATCGTAGAAGGCCTTCAGAAGCCGCGTCCCGGCGTCCGCCATCCGCTCCACGAGGTTGTTGCAGCAAGACGACGTTTTCGGAAGGATCGCCTTACACGCGCGACTTGTTGGGAGTTGTCGCGGCCTTGTTGCCTTTGCTGTGCGCCGCAAATCGACTGTAGGTGCGATATCACATCGCACAGTTTTTTTTGGGGGGGGGCAGAGATGCCCTGAGCGTGCGCGCCGTGGGGCGGGCCCATGTGGCCTCGCCATCGGCCAGATCCATGCCGCCCCCATCCCACACGATCCAACCGCGCGCACTGGTGGGCCGCGGCGTAACTCACTAACCAGGCTGGTCGGCCGGTTGGCTTTCGGTTCGGCGCATTTTTCCGCGTTGGGCTGAGTAGGACCTCCGCCTTTCCGGTCACAAGCGAGCATGACGATCCAATGAACCCCCACTAACCCGGCCGCGTGCCCGATTGCAGCGCCGTAACCGCCGCCACGCTGTACACGTCTTCCACCGAGCAGCCGCGCGAGAGATCGTTCGCCGGCTTCGCCAGCCCTTGCAGAAACGGCCCGATGGCCGCCGCGCCGCCCAATCGCTCCACCAGCTTGCAAGCGATGTTCCCGGCCGCCAGATTCGGGAAGATCAGCGTGTTGGCGCGCCCCGCCACGCGCGAGCCCGGCGCCTTCGATCGCCCCACGGCTTCGGCAACCGCCGCGTCCGCCTGCAATTCGCCGTCGATGTTCAGCCCAGGCGCGCGCTCGCGCACAATGCGGAGAGCTTCCACGATCTTGTTCACCTGCTCGTGCTTGCCGCTGCCCTTGGTGGAAAAGCTCAGCAGCGCAACCGCCGGTTCGGCGTTCATGAGCACGCGCGCGCTCTCCGCGGTGGCGATGGCGATATCCGCCAGCTCCACCGCGGATGGTTCAATCACTACTCCGCAATCGGCGAAAGCCATCAGTCCGTTGTGGCCCATCGAGCAGTCCTGCAGCGCCATCAGGAACACGCTCGAAACCAGCTTGGCGCGCGGGGCCGGCCCAATACAGTGCAGCGCCGCGCGAACCGTATCGGCGGTCGTGTTGACGGCGCCGCCCACGAATCCGTCGGCATCGCCCGCGCCCACCATGAGAGCGGCGAAATACAGCGGCCACCGTGCGATCTCCCCCGCTTCCACTTGCGTGACGCCTTTCGCGCGCCGCCGCTCGTGGTAGAGGGCCGCATACTTGGATAACTGCGGCGCGGCCGAAGGGTCGATGAAGGTCACTCCGCCGGGCGCCGCCGCAGGCCTGGGCCCGATCAGCACCGGCCGGAGCACGCCATCGCGCGCCAGCCGCGCGGCAGCCTCCACCACGCGCGCATCGCCGCCCTCGGGGAAGACGATGCTCTTGTTCAGCTTGCGTGCGCGCTCGACGACGCTTCGCACGAAGACGGTGGCGGATTCGGGGGTGGCCATAGGATTACGCGCCGAAAGGGTTACGGTAAATAGTCCAGGTCCAGCAGTTGCGCCATCGTGTAAGGGCATGACTCGGGGATCGCCCTTACTTCGCGCCGCATTTCGATCGCCGCCAATCTCGCAGCCGCCGAATATGCTTCACCGACTTGAGCGGCGAACCCGGGTTTGAGGCTGGGGCTCTCTTGCAGAAGTACTGAGATCGCATCGCGCTGTTCTGCAATCGTCGTTTGCCAGCTTGTCGTGCGCTTCTCCGGCTGCAACTGCCACTTCAGCAGATGCTGGATGAGACGTGCCAACCGGCGCCGCAATGCACGCCGCTCACGCTTCGCCATATCGCCGATCTCCTCCGCTACATGCTCCAGATCGACCTCGGAGAAACGCCCCGCGCGCAGCAACTCGGCATTCCGCTCGGCCCATGCCGCAAAATCCAAATCATATAGGTCCGCGGTTCTCATACTCTAGTCATTATCGAGGAAAATCTGGTGAGCACGGTGGGACTCGAACCCACAACCACCGCCTTAAAAGGGCGATGCTCTACCATTGAGCTACGTGCCCACATGAATGTCGCGTGAACGTGGGGAAAGAACGGCTTCCCGTCCAGTGTATCAGACGGCTCCGCCACACCGAGGAGTTCATTGCCCGGTGCTTTTTACGCCACTCTCGGAAGGCGATGCTACAACACGGCCAAGCGGCCCCGGAAGCCGTTTGTCCGCCACGTAGTCCTGGGCCGCCTGTTTCACCCGCGGGTCGTCCGCATTCCGGAAAATATCCCGCAGCTCCGGCTGGTAGTCGCGCGACATCGCGGTCAAGAGATTCCCGAGGCCCCAATTGTATGAATCTCCGACCGGTCTGGAACTCATCGCCAGGTCATGCTCCATCAGTAAGTCTTCCATGAATTCTCTCCGCAGTCCCGGCTCTGTAAGAAGGACGTAGTAGGCCGCCTTAATGCCCGCGAGCCACGAGGAAGCGTCTTTACTCTGAATGGCTGCGGTCAGTGACCTCAAAGTGGCCCGTTCTGAAACCTTAACGGCGCTTGCCGCTACCCGGGCATAGTAATAGCCGGGTCTTGCCAGACCGGCGAGCGGCAGCGCCTCTAACGCGCGGACCGAGGCCCTTGTCTCCGGATAATCCCGTGCCACCGCCAGCAACCGATCAGGCCCCAATTGAAGAGCCGTGTCCGCTATTTTGGCGCTGCCAATGAGGGCCAGAGCGTCGCGTAACGACGGCTGCGGCGTTGCCGGCTGCCTAAGCGGGTCCATGCGGGCGTCGTTTGTCCCTTTCTCGGCCCTTTCAAACAACTGCCGTTGGGCATTGGCGCTAGTGGTCAGAGTCTTGATCGTCTGAGCATAGCCGGTCAGCGCGTCCAGGACATGCTGGGCCCACGTTGACGTCGATTTTTCGCCAAGCGCACGCACAAGCAGCAATAGCTGCTCATCTGTGACGTCTTTCAAGCTCCCGATGCCGAGCGGATACGCTTGCGCAATTCTGCCGAGTTGTTCCAGCAGGTCGTTCCTCAGGTTCAGGTCCAAGGTGGAACCGAACATGCGAAGCATCGTGGCCGTCGCAGCGGGCCGGCTGCGAACCTCGCGAAGCGCCGGATCTTCCGAAAGCCGGATCCCCGAGTGCGCCAAAGAATAGCGCTGCTGGCGCAGAAGTTGGATCAATTGGGACGACAAGGTGGCTGGGCCGGGAGCACATGCTTCCAGGCCGTTTCCCCCCACGGTCGCGATCAGGCCTTTTGAGACCTTGCGGACCCGGTTGTTCTTCAAATCGGCGATGTAGAGGTTACCGGCGGCATCCGCGGCAATCCCCTCCGGCGACGCCAACTGCGCGCGAATCGCCGAGCCTCGGTCGCCGCTAAAACCCTGTGTCCCATCTCCCGCGACGGTTGTGATCACGCCGTTCGACACCTTGCGGATCCGGTTGTTCTCCAAATCGGCCATGTAAAAATTGCCGGCCGAGTCCACCGCTACGCCGGCCGGGTAGGTCAACTCGGCTGCGCCCGTAGAACCCGCGATCCAAGGCGCCCCTACCGTCGCGATCGCGCCGTTGGACAACTTAACTATCCGGGCGCCAGAGGCAGTTACGTAGGCGATGTAAACGTTGCCGGCGAGATCCGCCGCAATCCCAAGCGGGGATACCTTGGCGCTGGTGGCCGGGCCGTCACGGCCGCTGAACCCCACGCCTCCCGTTCCCGCGATAGTAGTGATCACGCCGCGCGACACCTTGCGCACCCGGTTGTTATCGCGGTCGGCAATATATAGATTGCCGCTGGAGTCCACGGCAACCGCGGACGGACGCGATAGTTGAGCGCTGCCGGCTGGACCGTTATCGCCGCTGAACCCAGCGGTTCCGTTTCCTGCGACAGTCGTGATCACACCCCTTGACACCTTGCGGACACGGTTGTTCCACGAATCGGCGATATAGAGGTTTTCGGCGGCATCCACCGCAACTCCGCGGGGGGCGTTAAGCCGGGCGCTAGTGGCTGGGCCGCCGTCGCCATCGAACCCCCCGGTTCCATTCCCGGCGATAAGCGTCAAGACGCCGGACGAACCTAGGCGGAAGATAGAGTTGTATCCGGAGGCGGCCAGGATTACATTACCGGTTGAGTCGGTCGCGATTCCCGAGACTGGACCGAGGCTTGCCGCGGTAGCCGGAATGCCCACGGGCAGGCCGCTGGCACAAGCCTCGACGCTGTTGGCCTGGCCGAACGATGAGGGACAGGCAGCCAGAGCAAGCAACGCAGCGTACAGGCGCATGGTAGATCGTCCTAAACTCGGACAATCAATATTATACCGGGATAAATACGTGCGTTTGCGGCCGGTCGGTGCTAGTCTGACTACCGATGACCAGGCAGTCTCGCCGTTTCCTCTTTATCCTGGGGGCGATCGTCTTCACCCTCGCGATCGGTACGGCGGGCTTCGTTCTCATCGACCATTATTCTCCGTTCGACGCTTTCTACATGACTCTCACCACCATGACCACGGTGGGTTACGGCGAGCTGCATCCCTTATCGACGGCGGGCCGGGTCTTCAATTCCTTCCTGATTTTCTTCGGCGTCACTACCCTTTTCATCGCCGTGGGCGCCATGACCCAGACCATCATCGAATGGGAATTCGGGGACGCCATCGGCAAGCGGCGGAACAAACGCATGATCGACAAACTCAAAGATCACTTCATCATCTGCGGCTATGGGCGCGTGGGACGCGGCGCGGCCGCGGAACTGACTCACGCCGGCGCGCCTTTCGTAATCGTCGATATCGACCCCGAGCGGTGCGAGCGGGCCATCGTGGCGGGACACCTCGCCGTCGCGGCCGATTCCACTCGCGACGATACCTTGCGCCAGGCGGGAATCGAGCGGGCGCGCGGCTTAGTGGCGGCGCTATCGAGCGATGCGGATAATCTCTTCGTGCTGCTCTCCGCGAAGGGACTGAATTCCCGCATCTACGTGGCCACGCGGGCCGCCGAAGAAGGCGCGGAGGAGAAGATGCGGCGCGCCGGCGCCGACGCCGTTTTTGCGCCGTACTCGATCACCGGGCACCGCCTGGCGCAGTCGCTGCTGAGGCCGCACGTGGTGCAGTTTCTCGACTTCACCACCACCAACAACCTCGGGGAAGACATCGCCATCGAGCAGGTTGAGGTGGCCCCATCCAGCCGGATGGTTTCGAAGACCATCCGCGAAATGCAGATCGGCCGCGAATTCGGCGTCATCGTGATGGCCATCCGCGATCGCGAAGGCGCCATGGTCTTCAATCCACCCGCGGACACGCCCGTGCGCGGCGGCGACCACCTGATCGTCATGGGGCGCCAGGACAGCCTGCGAGCTCTGGAACGGTTGCTGGGGAGCGATCGGTAACACGTTATAATTAAAATGCCAGCAATTAAGACGCGCCGTTCATGTTTAAGCGCATCAAGCAGTTTTTCGAATCCTTAGCCTACGCGGGGTTGAAGCCTTCCGGAGGAAAGCCGCTTGGCGCGGCAGAGGCCAAGCGGTCCGGGTGGCTCGCGCCAATCCAGGATCGGATCGAGAGGTTTCTCAACAAAGGCGGCTCCTCCGATCCCCTGTACCTGAGCAACCGGACCTTCATGCAGAAGGCTGGGGTTTGGCTGATTATCGGCGTGCCATCGGTTGTTTTGTTCGGCGGCCTGGGCTTGGTTCTCGGCGGCTATTTCAACCAGGACGCGCCCGTGGCGCCCCCTCCGGTCGGCCTATCCAACGCCGAAATCGCGCAGAAGATGCTTCCCGACCTGAATAAGGACCTGCACGTCGCAAGTCAGCACGATCTGGACGTGCAGGACGTACACATTATCCGCGCCGGCTCGGTTAAGCTGGCCGGCCTGGCTTTGAATAACACCGATCATGCCATCAAGAAAGTGGATTTGGTGTTTGAGTTGACCGACAAGAACGGTTCCCGCCAGGGCGCCGTGAGCACCGAACTGACCAACCTGGCCGCCAGGTCGACCGTGCCCTTCCAGTTTGTCATTGAGCAGCAGACGGCGGCGTTCGCGCTGGTGCGCGACATCCACGTCGAGTAGCGGCCTCAGGGCCCGGGCGGCGCGAAAAGCTCCGAGGGCGTAAACGCTACGATGAGCCACCGCTTGCCGCGCTTCTCTACCACGCACTTCACCGTTTCCTCCTTGCGGAGCGACCTCGCTCCGTCCAGGGGACTGGTCAGCGTCATCACCCAATCGATCTCCAGCGAGCGGCGATCGTCGCCGCCCTCGTTGCTCGTCAACTGAAGGGCCGGCTCAACCACCCATATCGATGTCAGCGCCTCCAAGTTAGCTGCCAGTTGAGAGTACCCAGCCATGGCACGGTCGAAGCGGCCTAGCAAGTTGGGAAGATAGCTTTCCTCCCGCCCTTCGGCGCGCCGCGAAGCCAGCTGCAAATCCATCGCGGCTCCGGATATGGCGTCCCACGCCTCGCGCCCGTGCGGCGGGGCGAAGAGCGACACCGGCTCAAACGATACGATGCGCAGTTTTCCGCCGCTCCTCTCCGCGCGGAACGTTACCTTGGCTTGCCGCTTGGTGGAGCCCGCCGATAGATCGTGCGCGGCGATATCGAGCGTCCAATTCATCTGGCCTGTCGATATTTCGACGCTTTGCATCTCGACGCTTTGTATCTCAATGGAAGCTTGCACATCCGCATCGCGCAGCAACCCGTGAACGTTGGCGGCAAGCTCGCGGTAACCTTTCATCGCCGGGTCGAAGGCCGCCAGAAACTGCCTTTCGTCATGATTGCGAAGAGCCTCCGCGGCGGAATTGACCAGCCCCTTGATATCGTCGTCCGTGTCCCCTCGCAGGGCGGCGGCGACGGGAAGCGAAAGCAGCGTGCGGCGTGTCATCCGGTCTGTCATGTCAAGCGGCCTGGCATGTCACGTCCTGTAACTGCCGTTGATGCGGATGTAGCCTTCCGTCAGGTCGCAAGTCCAGAAGCGCGTTTCGCCCTTGCCTTTACCGCGGATGGTCACCCGGATTTCGCACTCCGGCGCGTCCAGCTTCCGCTTCAATTCCACCTCGGAAAACGGCGCCGCCAATCCGCCTTTGCACACCGCCAGGCCTTGCATGTGAACATCCGTCTTCGCCGGGTCGAAGGCCACTCCGGCATTCCCGGCTGCCGAAAGAATCCTGCCCCAGTTGGGGTCGGAGCCGGCAATGGCGGTCTTAACGAGCGGCGAATTGGCGATTCCACGCGCCATTCGGGCGGCCGCATCGTTCGAAGGCGCTCCGGAAACCACAATCGTGACGAACTTCTTCGCGCCTTCGCCATCGCGCGCGATGGCCTGCGCCAGCGACTCCATTACGCGCCCGATGGCCTCTTCCATCTTCGGCATTTCCTTCGGGTCGGGACGCACGCCCGAGGCGGAATTCGCCAGCAGCGCCAGCGTGTCGTTGGTGGATGTATCGCCATCCACCGAGAGCCGGTTGTAGCTGCGCTCCACCGTACGCTTGAGCATGGCGCGCAACGCGGCCAGCGGAATATCGGCGTCGGTCAGCACGAACCCCAGGGTGGTGGCCATTAGCGGCTGGATCATGCCCGAACCCTTGGTCATGCCGGCGACGCGCACCGTTCCGCGGCGGAGCTTCACTTCGCCGAATGCGGTCTTGGGAACCAGGTCGGTGGTCATGATGGCGCGCGCCACGTCGTCAAACCGCTCTCCGCTAAGCGATGCCACCAGGCGCGGCAATGCCTGCGTGATCTTGCTTGCGTCCAGCTCCACGCCGATCACGCCTGTCGACGCGACCAGCACTTGCGCCACCGGCAATCGCAGAAGCTTGGCCGCCGCCTTCGCCGACGCCAGCGCCACCGCGTCACCGGTGCGCGTGGCGCAATTGGCATTGCCGGCATTCGCTAGAATCGCCCCCGCCAATCCGCCCGAGAGTTTCAGATGGCGGCGGCTCAGCTTTACCGGCGCGGCCTGTACCCGATTCTGCGTGAACACGGCCGCGGCGTTGGCCGGAAGGCCGCTCACAATCAGCGCCAGATCGGGCGTTTCCACATTGCGGATGCCGGCGTAAGCGGCCGCGTAAGCGTAGCCGAGCGGCAGTTTCACTGGCGCAATTCCCTCCAAAGCTCATTCTCGGATATTCGCTGCCCGTTTGCGAAGTCGGCCGCCGCCATCCGCTTGCGCCCTTCCAATTGCACCTCCACCAGAGTCAGGCGCGCGGCCTCGCCCGGCGGCGCTTCGAGGCCCGTAGTCCAGATGCTGGGCATCTTACCAATGATGCGCGTCCTCCAGATATAGAGCCGTTGCCCGCGGAACATGGCATAAGCCCCAGGCCACGGCTGCAAGCCCCGGACGCGATTGTGAATTATTTCCGCCGGCCAATTCCAGTCGATCAATCCATCTTCCTTCTTGAGCATGGGGGCGTAGCTCGCTTGCGCATTGTCTTGCTTTTCGGGAACGATAGTTGCCAGGTCGTCCAGCGTCGTCACAAGCAAATCGGCGCCCATCACGGCCAGCCGATATCCCAATTCGACGGCGTTCTCGTCGGGTCCTATCTCCGTTTCCGCCTTCAGCAGCATGTCGCCGGTATCGAGGCCCGCGTCGATCCGCATGGTGGTGACTCCGGTGCGTGTCTCGCCATGGACAATCGCCCACTGGATGGGTCCGGCGCCGCGGTATTTCGGCAGCAGCGATGCGTGGACGTTGACGATGCCGTTGGGTACCAGATCGATCGCGCTCCGCGGGATAATCTGCCCGTAACCCACTACTACCATCGCGTCCGCGCCCAGCGACCGCAGATGCTCCACGGCTTCCGGCTTGCGGACGCGTTCCGGCTGATATACGGGAAGCCCCAGCCGCAGCGCCGCTTCCTTTACCGGCGATTGCGCCAGTTGTTGCCCGCGGCCGCGGGGCCGGTCGGGCTGCGTCAGCACCGAGAGCACGTCGTGCCCAGCCTCGACGATGCGTTCCAAGGTTGGAACCGCGAATACCGGCGTGCCGAGGTATACAAGGCGCATCAACTCACCACACAGGTGGGACAGACCATCGCCTTTTGTGGTCTGTCGTACTTCGCGAAAGACAGACGACATAAACCGATCGTCTGTCCTACCTTAAGCGTCACTCCCAATCGCCCTCGCGCTGCAGCTTCTTGATTTTGCGCCTCATCACTTCGCGCTTCAGCGTGCTGATGTGCGTAAAGTAGAGCCTGCCATAGAGATGATCGGTCTCATGCTGAAAGGCGCGCGCCAGCAGATCTTCGCCCGTCATTTCGAACTCTTCGCCCTTGATGTTCTGCGCGCGAATTGTCACCCGCTTGCCGCGGCGCACCTGCTCGCGAAATCCGGGGATGCTCAGGCAGCCTTCCTCGCCGGTCTGACGCCCTTCCACCTTCACGATCGTGGGATTGATGAGAACCAGCTTTTCTTCGGGCTTCTCGCCGTTCGAGACATCGATCACGGCGATCTTCTGAGACACGCCGATCTGCGTCGCCGCCAGACCCACGCCCTTGGCCGCGTACATCGATTCGAACATGTCTTCGATAAACATTTGCAACGCGGGCGTATCGAACTCCGTTACGTCGTCCGCCTCGCGCTCCAGCACCGGGTTGCCCAACTTCACAATGGGATAGACCATATTGTCAGAAGCTCTTCACCTGCTCTTGATAGCCTTCGAAATTGCGCCGCGTCTCAGGCAGCGAATCGCCGCCGAATTTCTCCAGGAACGCTTGCGCCAGCACGATCGCCACCATGGCTTCGCCAATCACGCCCGCCGCGGGAACCACGCACACGTCCGACCGCTCATAAGCCGCGAGAGCCGGCTTTCTGGTGGCGAGGTCCACGGATTCAAGCGGCCGGCGAAGCGTGGAAATCGGCTTCAACATGCCGCGCACCAGCACATCCTCTCCGTTGGTGATGCCCCCTTCGAGCCCGCCCGCGCGATTGGCGCCGCGCGTGAACCGCCGGCCCTCACGGTCGTAGTGGATCGTATCCTGCACCTTCGACCCGAAACTCGCCGCGCCCTCGGCCGCGAAGCCGACCTCGACTCCCTTCACCGCCTGCATGGAGACGATGGCTTGCGCCAGGCGGCCATCGAGGCGCGTATCCCAGGCGATGTGCGACCCGAGTCCGGGCGGAACTCCGCGCGCCACTACTTCGAAGACGCCGCCAGCGGTGTCGCCGGTGCGGTACGCTTCATCCACTACGGCTTTCATGCGCGCTTCGGTTTCCGCATCCACGCAGCCCAGCAGCACTGCGTCCTTCCCGCCGAGCGCGGCGATCTCTTCCCACGCCGCGGCGCGCTGAAGCCGCACCGGACCCACCGCGATCACATGGCTCCGGATCTCAATGCCGAACTCGCCGAGCAGGGCCTTGGCGAAAGCGCCCACCGCCACGCGGGCCGCCGTCTCCCGCGCGCTGGCGCGTTCCAGAATATAACGCGCATCGTGAAAATTGTACTTGATGGCGCCTGCCAGATCGGCATGGCCCGGGCGCGGACGCGTCACCGTCTTGCGTTTCTCCGCGGACCCCGCGAAATCCTCCACCGGCAGCGATTCCGTCCAGTTCTTCCAATCGTTGTTGCGAATCAGCATCGCCACCGGCGAGCCGATGGTATGGGAGTGGCGCACGCCGGCGACGATTTCCGCGCGGTCGTTCTCGATTTTCATGCGGCCGCCGCGGCCGTAGCCCTGCTGGCGGCGCCAAAGCTCGCGATTGACCGCGTCGAGTGATATGGGGATGCCCGCGGGGAGTCCCGTCAGCGTAGCCACCAGGCATTCGCCGTGAGACTCCCCGGCAGTCTCAAAACGCAACATGGAATAAGATTTTTTATGGTAGCAGAAGCGAACAATTACCTGGATTTTTGCGTATGGGACAAAGAGGAGACGCGGCCGTGCTGAAATTCCTTTTGTGGTGCATCCTGTTGGTTTTGTGCTGGCCTCTGGCCATTGCCGCCCTGGTTCTATACCCTTTGGTATGGCTATGTCTTCTGCCATTTCGCATGGTGGGTATAGCCGTTGAGGGCGCTCTGGCGCTGGTTTGGGCGCTGATTACGCTGCCAGTGCGGATTGTCCGGACCATTGCCTGACTGGTGGCGCACGGGGCGCCCCCTGCGCGGAAAATCACTCCCTTACGGTCGTGGCTCCGATCTGAGCAGGGCCCAGAGGGCGCCCCGCCAGCAAGCGGTTTCACGATAGCACCGAATCTCGCGGTCGCCGTAGTACCTTAACCTAGCCTGCCCCCTGCGATCTTGGGTTTGGGCGAGGTTTGGGCGGCGCCCCTTGCGGCTGGCCGCGCTTTTCGCAATAATACGGCTTCAGATCTACGTTTACGTCAGTGAGGGAGATCTGCCGTGCGAAGCGTTCTGGTTACCGCATTGCTTGCGTGCTCGGATAGTTCTCTGAAGACCAAGGCCCGGCGCTTCCTGCAAGGTCTGTCTTCGGACGAACTTCAATTTATCGCGGAGTATCTGGGAGCTTGCATCCTGGAATCCGCGGGACCCTGTCAAGGCTCCGCATCCTACTGCCCGGAAACGCCCGACCAAGACCACAAGATGATCCTGTTACTGGAGTATCTGCGCCGCAGCGGGTTGGTGGGGCATGCTTCAGTTTGCCCATCCGGCGCTTGACCAAGGCCGGTTCTCAGCCTTCGCGACCGCCGCGCCGAGACCGGATTATCTTCCATATCTACCTTTGACCCAATGTGTAATTTGGCGCAGCGGCGCTTTCGGCGGCGCCATCATCCGGATGAAGATGTGGAAGTCTTCTTCGGTATTCGGCCATGCGGCACGATAGTGCGCCGGGCGCCTGGAATGTCTCAGTTTTACGTCGGGGCAAGCTGAAGACATGCCCCACCTGCGGCTTAGCGGATCGCCTTGAGCGCGGGTCCAGGCCCCACCTTCGGCAAGCTCGGATTGACGTAAATATCCAGCCACTGTCTCCCCCGCTCCAGCCGGTTTTGCACCGCGAACGGCACTCGCCGGAACGTCTCGTCTTGGGTTGCATTTGGGACATATCCGAAGAACCGTTTCCAGAAGCGCAGCACGGGTCCCCAGTGCATGGGGCTGAATTTGGGATCCCAATTTCGCGAGAAGGCCACCAGCACCTGAACCTTGCTCCAATCCACCGGCTCCAAGGTTGCCGGCGATAAGTCCGGCAGCGGCTCGACGGCAATGCGGCGATCGACGTATCCGAGCTCCGGCCGCGATAATTCGAGCGTCAGCGGCCAGACCGTGGTTATGCGCGCCTCCGGATACCAGTGCTTGAGGTAGTCGGCCGCCTCCGATTGCAAGCGCACGAAATCGGTGAATGCCAGGTTGTCTTCGTAAGGGAAAGGGTACGGCGGGTTGACAAAAATTCCGGCCGCCACCCCCGCCAGCAGCGCCGCGGAACAGATTAAGCGCGGCGTGCGCGGGAAGAGCGACAAGCCGGCGGCCATGGCGGTATAAAGCACGGGGAGCACCGGAAGCAAATAGCGCTCCAGCACCGCGCCGCCGAGAGCCGTCGCCATCGCCACGTGCGCCGCCGTCAGCATCCAGGCGACGCGCCACGCACGGCTGTGGAAGATGGCGCTGGTGCGCCACGCGAAGAGAATGGCGAAGGCGCCGACGAAATGGAAGTTGGCGAAGAACAGGTAGTAGATCCGCCGCAGGAAGTCGACCGCCAGTCGCACGGGATGCAACGGGTAATAGAGGTTGTACCGCGCAAATGCCGCATTGCCGGCCCAATGTCCGGTGACGCCAGCCAAGACTCCGATCCAGCCGCATAGCACGCCGACCGGCCCCAGAAACCACGCCGCATCGCGCCAGCGCCGCTCGCGGGCCAGCCATAGACCGAAAATCAGCGGCGCCACCACCCCGGTTTCCTTCACCAATACCAGCGCCACGCAGGCCGCGGCGGCGGGCGCGATGCGGTTTTGCACGAAGAGCAGCAGCGCCAGCGCCGTGAAGAGCATCGCGGGCGCGTCCAGTTGCGCCATTATCGCTTGCGAAAAAAACACCGGGGAAAGGCACAACAGGCCGGCCGCGAAAAACGCCGGCATGCCGCGCGCATCGCGCAGCAGCTCGATCGCCAGCAATAACGAAACCGTCAGGCCGCACGCCGCCACCAGCAGCATGGCGCATCGCGTGGATTGCGGGCTATAGCCGGCCAGACTCCAGACGGCCGCCAGGTACGCCGTCACCGCGGGCGGATGAATGTTGGGGGTGGCCGAGTGCGGAATGAACGAGCCGCCGTGCAGAATGTCGAGCGCCGACGGAATAAACTGCCCCGCCTCATCCCAATAGTAGGGAAGGCTGAGCCAGGGCGCGTGGCAAAGAAACAGCACGCTGGCGAACAGCAGAAAAAGAATACCGTAACTTTCAGGCCGGACCCGTCGCGATGTGGCCGGAGCCATATTCGTTACTGGACTTCCTTACTGGGCTTCGTTATTGGCTTCCTTACGGTGCGTCCTTACTGAACCAGGGCGTTGCCGGCCGTAGGCTCCAGCACGATCGCGCCAAATGCCGCCTCATACTGCGTGACATTCTGCTGCAGGACATTGAGCAGCGCCTTGGCTTGCTGCGGGCTGACGTAGATCCCCTGAAAGTTGTGGATGGTGACGGTATCCGGCGCCGTCTGGTTCACGCGGCCGAACAGCAGGAAGAAATCCCACAGGTTGACGCGGATCTGCACGCTGTTCGCATAGGTTTCCCGGAACTCGGCGGTGTTGACTAACTGGATCTTGGGGGCCTGCGGCTGAGTCATAGCTTTCAGGTTAACATCTAAGATAGCGTCGGCTTTAGCTGAATGCCGCTCGTCTTCCAAGCCGGCCCGGTGAGGCCAATCTCACTCGCATAACACCCGAAGGCCGAGCGCTAAGAGCGGCTCGGGACAGGGCAGGCCATGGGCCCACCCCACGGCGAATCATGAAATCGGCGGCCAATCGACGGCGCGAGATTCTATCCGGGCTCTTCGTGTGCGCGCTGTTCGCTTTGTGCGTGGTTCTCGGCATCCTGCAATACCGCTGGATCACGGAGATCAACGTGACCGCCCGCGGCCGCTTGCAGGAAGGCCTGCAACGCAGCCTCACGCGCCTCAGCCAGGACTTCGATTCCGAAATTGCATCCAGTTGCGCCGCTCTCACTCCCGCCGATCTCGAGGCCGGTCCGCAGTTATTGCAGAATGAGGTCGCGGAGCGCTACACGCAGTGGAAGAAGAGCGCTCGCCGCGGCCGCATCTTCGATCGCATTGCTATCGCCATCCCGACGAGAACTACCGTCGAGCTGCGCTCTCTCGATCCCAGCCGGGGCGTATTGGAGACGGTGGAGTGGCCTCCAGCGTGGGAAGCAATGAGAGACCGGTTAGAAGCCAACCTCTCGGTTGGGCAGCGGCCGGACCATGGCCCGGAGCCTCGACCCGGCCGTCGGCCGGAGCTACGGCCTCCACCCCCTTCCAGCTACCGCGGCGGCGGTGACCGCGGCGGTGGCGACCGCAGGGGCGGCCGCGGCACTGGCAACCGCAGGGGCGGCGATGGACTCCTGTTCGAGGAGCCGCTGTTCGCGCCTGACCCGGCTTCCACTAACCACGGCGGCCCTCGGCCCGGTCCTTTCGACCGGAGGGAGGTCGGCTGGCTCATCTTCGATTTGAATCTTGCCTACCTTCGCGACGTCATGCTGCCGGATGTCTTGCAGCGCGACTTGGGCACGGCCAACGGCCTCGATTATCAGGTCGAGGTGATCGCCAAGGGCGATCCGCCGTCGGTGATCTATCAATCCGATCCCGGCCAGTCTCAAGACGTCGAAGCCAACGCCGACGCTTCCGTCAGTCTCTTCGACCCGCAGAACAATCTGGGATTCCGCCGCGCCGGACCACAGGGCATGCGTGGGCCTGGGCCTAGGCAAGGGCTTGGCCCCGGGCGCGGCGGGCGCGGTCCGGGTCCAGGTCCGGTTCCAGGCGCTGGTCCAGGGTCCGATTCGGGGCGCTGGCGGATGTTCGTGCGCCATCGCGCCGGATCGCTCGAAGCCGTCGTCGCCCAGTCGCGTCTGCGCAACCTCGCGGTTACCGGCGGCGTCCTCTTGCTGATTCTCGCCACCGGCGCCGCGCTGATTCGCTACACGCGGCGCGCCCAAAAGCTGGCGGACTTGCAGATGGATTTCGTCGCCGGCGTTTCCCATGAGCTGCGTACGCCGCTCACCGTGATCCACACCGCGGCTTACAACCTGCAAGGCAAACTGGCCAACAACCCCGCACAGGTGGAAAGGTATGGCGCGCTGATTCAGCGGGAAAGCGGCAGGCTGGGGGAATTGCTGGAGCAGGTCTTGCAATTCGCCAGCGCCAGCTCGGGCCGCGCGATTCGGGAGCGCGAGCCGCTCTCGGTGGAAGCCGTCATCGACGAAACCATCGAGCTGAGTAAAGCGGCGATCGAAGACGCTCACTGCGTGGTGGAAAAGATGGTCGATCCCGGTCTGCCTCCGGTGCTCGGCGATGCCAGGGCGCTCCGCCAGGCGATCGGGAACCTGATCGGCAACGCCGCCAAGTATGGGGCATATGGATCACCCCATGGGTCACACCAGGGCGGCAACTGGATTGGCATCTTCGCCTCGAAGACAACCGGCAATTCTCCGGCGGGCGTTGAGATTCGCGTTACCGATCGGGGACCCGGCATTCCGGCGGACGAGCAGGAGCACATTTTCGACCCGTTTTTCCGCGGGGCGCGCGCCATAGAGGACCAGATTCATGGAACGGGACTGGGGCTCAGTCTCGTCAAGAAGATCGTGGAAGCGCATGGCGGCAGCGTCCGGGTGAAGAGCGAGCCGATGCAGGGCGCCGAGTTCATTGTGCGGCTCCCCGCCGCTCCTGCCGCTCCAGTCGCTCCATCCGGAGCCGCCGGATGAGCTCGCGCATACTTCTGGTGGAGGATGAGCCCGGTCTCGTCCTGACTCTCACCGATCTGCTTACCGCGGAAGGATACGCCGTGGAGAGCGCCACGGACGGCCCGGCGGGACTCGCCAGAGCGCTTGGCGAGCGCTTCGACCTGATCGTGCTCGACATCATGCTGCCGGGCAGGAACGGATTTGAAGTCTGCCGCGACCTTCGCCGGCAGGGCAGAGATGTGGCGATCCTGATGCTCACCGCCAAATCGCAATTGACCGATCGCGTAGTGGGCCTCAAGCTGGGCGCCGACGACTACATGGCGAAGCCCTTCGAGCCGCCCGAGCTGGTGGCGAGAATCGAAGCCCTCTTGCGCCGCGTGAAGAGAGAACGGCTGACGCCGGTTATCCGCTTTGAGTTCGGCAGCGTGGAAATCGATTTCGAAAAGGGCACGGCGCTGAAGGCGGGCGCGCCCATCGGATTGGCCGGCAAGGAACTGGATCTGCTTCGCTATTTGATCGATCACCGGGGCTCCGTAGTTCCGCGAGAAGAGCTATTGCAAGCAGTTTGGGAATATCAGCCGGGCGTCTCGTCGAGAACCATCGACGTCCACGTCGCCTGGCTGCGCCAGAAGCTGGAAGACAACCCGCAATACCCGCAGTACATCCACACGGTCCGCGGCGTAGGCTACCGCTTCTCGGCGTAACGCCGGCGGTCTTTGCCGCCGGTAAGGCGCCTGTGCGTGGACGAAGAACCGGCGGCAAGACCGCCGGCGTTACTGCCCTGTAACCGCTGTCCAGGCGTTCACTAGATTAAACGCGTTCACGCTGCCAATTCCGCTAGCGAAGTTCCACCCCGTAGCCGTTCCGAACGCCGGCGCGTAGGATTTATCGGAACTCGAGAGCGCGCCATTCGCGGAGCTCTGTCCATTACCGCCGCGACGCCCGATTCCGGTAGACGCCGCCGTCTCGCCGAAGCAATTCTGCGTACCGCCGCAGTTCACGTCGATATCGCCCTGCGTCACGTTGTGGAACACGCACGCGCTAACGCCTGGGTCGCCATTCGACGAATCGCAAGTCGCCGTTGCCGCCAGTTGATAGTAAACGTAATTCGGATTGCCCTGCGCGCTGCCCGTGTTCTGGTTCACCAGCGCCTGAATCCCGGCCATAATCGGTGAGGCGAACGATGTGCCGCCCGCGCCGGCCCAATTGCTGGGATCGCCGCTGCACGGCGCACCGCCATTCCGCGTATCCGACCAGCACATCACGTAGTAGTGTCCCCACACTCCCGTCCCGGCGAACAAAGAGACATCCGGAATATCGCGCACGCCATCGCTGGGAACTCCGGCCAGGCTCGATTGCCATGAAGGCTTCGCATATCCCTGGCACGTTCCGCCGACGATGCCGTTGGCGCTGGGATTCCCGGTAGCGCAGCCGCTTGGGCCGCCGCTGCCCGCTTCCACTTCCACCAGCCCATCTTGCTTCGCGGCGGAACTGGCGCAGAGACCGTCCGCGCCGTAGGCCGCCGTAAAGCCCAATGCGCTCGCAAGCAGCCCGTTCGCGCAGGAATCGTCCCAGGGTATCTCGGGTATGTAAGACAGGGCCGAGCCGTACGTGGCCGAATTCGTCGAGCTCCAGTAGGTAGAGCTCGTGCCTGCGTAAGTGTCGCCGAAATCGGTGCCGCCGACCGCTACATTATATGGCGTGGACGCCCAGGCGCTGACGCCGATTCCATGCGTGGCTCCGGTGGCGCCGGCATCGCAACTGGCCGCGCCCTCATCGCCCGCGGCGACGAAAACCGAAATGCCTTCCGCCACCGCCTGCTGAAACACCGAGCTGAAAGCCGCATTCGACGCGGCGCCGTTTTCAGCTTCGCATTGGCCATAACTGATGCTGATCACGCTGGGCGGATTGGCGCTGCCGATCAAATTCTGCAACGCAATCATACCGCCGAAATTGGTTCTGGTATCGGCGCACGACGCCAGGACGATAGAGGCGCCGGGCGCCGCCGCGCTGGCATATTCGGCGTCAAGAGTGGCTTCCGCGTCGTCCCCGCCGCTGGGGACGCCGGGGTTCTGGCAGTTGCCGGCTGAGCCCGACGGATGAAGCGTAGTCAGAGAGCCGGAGGCGTATTGCGAAAGCCCGAACGTGGAACGGAACGTATCCCAATCCGCGGAGTTGTAAAGATTACTGTCTTCGATCACGGCGATCGTCTGCCCCATGCCTGTAGTGCCGGCGCTGAAGAGCGGCGTCAGGTTGTAGATGGTTGCAAGATCGGCCGGAGTCACGGCTTGAACGGGAGAGCCTTGATAGGTGTATGTGTACTGCGGGCGGCTCTTCTTCATCGCGTGCGGCGTGAAATTGTGCAGTGAGACGACGCCAGCCACAGCCGGCGCCAAGGCTGCGGGAATCTGCGGATCGCTCATATTCGCGATATGCCGCGCGCCGTTGACGGAAAGGTAATGAATTTCCGTGTGGAGAGCCTGCCGCACCTGGCCGGCGTTGCCTGAAAAATCGATAGTCATCCGGCCGGGGTGTACGAAATCGACCGTGAAACCCTGCGATTGCAGCCACAACGTGATCGTGTTCACGTCCTGCTGCGACGTACCGTACGTTTGGCCAAACTGTTGGGCAGTCATCCATTTATGGAAGTTTGGCGATTTGGGATTGTGCAGTTGGTCGATGAATTGCTGCACGGCCTGCTCTTGCGTGGCGGACCGCTGCAATTGCAACTGCATATGTTCCATCGGAAGGTCGTCCGGAACCGCCCCCAAATCGTTCTGCGCATTGGCTTCGGGACGCGTGTTGCCCAAAAGCGTATGAAGGCGCGTATTATCGACTTGTTGCGCGATCAGCGGGCGCCTGGCCGTCTGGGACAGCAGCGCGAACGGAAACGTTACGATGCAAACAACCACTGCGAAGGTAGGAAGAATACGAGAAGACATTAGGACTCCAGGGTCAATTGTGACATCAGGCCACGATTAAACGGACGCGGCGCGTTCCAGCGGGTTTCGGAATAGCTGCCATTTTTAACGTTCTTAGCACAGCCTCTTACCCGACCTTGCAACCGGGATCTTGCGACAGATCATGGGATTACGGCGAACGGAGCCTTCCCATACCGGCAGTTCCACATAAGATTAGGACGGCGGGGCTGGCCGAAACGTTGACCTTGGCCAAGCATAGTGGCGCGGGGCCATGCCCTGCGCAGTTACACCTGGAACCGATCGGCTGTCCGTCCCGTTTACTCTAATGTGCGGTTGGTTTTGCCATTGGCCGCCTGCCTCACGGTTTCCGCCTTCTCCCAGGATGCACGCGAGATCGTGCGCCGGTCCGTCGAACTCGATCAGGCCAACTGGATCCGAATGGCCGATTACACCTGGGTGGGCCGCTCGCGCGAGCGCCATTTCGATTCGCATAACCACGTCACTTCAGACCGCCGGGAGGCTTGGGAAACCATCGTTCTGGATGGTCTGCCCCTTCGGCGAATGCTGGAGCGGGATGGCCAACCGCTGCCGCCTGAAGAACAGCGGAAGCAGCAGCAGAAACTGGACAAGTCCACCGCCAGGCTGGAAAACGAAACTCCGGGGCAAAAACAGCGCCGCGCCGCCGATTATGAAAAAGAGCGCCGCCGCGAGCGCGAATTCCTGCTTGAGATACCCGATGCCTACGACTTGCGGTTGGAAGGAAGCGACAAGATTGACGGTCAGGATGTTTGGGTGGTCTCGGGCGCGCCAAAGCCGGGATATCGCGCGAAGGGCCGTGACGGCGCGGCGCTGCTGAAGATCCACGGCAAAATGTGGATTGAAAAAGCGGGATACCAGTGGGTCCGGCTGGAGGCCCAGACCACGGAAACCATCTCGTTCGGATGGTTTCTCGCTTGGCTGAACCCTGGCGCGAAGCTAGTCGTGGAGCAGACGCGGATCAACGATGAAGTCTGGCTGCCCAAGCGCGAGTATCTTAGTGGGAGCGGACGCATCGGACTGGTGAAGAGGGTGGCGGAAGACCAGGAAATCACGTGGAGCGACTATAAGAAGTTCCGCGTCGATTCCAAAGTAATAACCGGCGAGCGGTAAAGCGGCGTCACCCCGGTTGAAGCGGACGTCGGGATGCTGACGGCGAAGGACACGTTGAAAAGCGTGCGTGATCCTAGATTAGATGCTCCCGCCCGCATTGCGCGTTGTCGATAACTCCTCCACAATTCCAGCGGCGCCATGGTATCGAGGGGCGTTTGCGGAGAAGCATATCGATAATAGGCCTGCAAACACGGGGCACGGGGCCGCGTCTCTTTCAGAGATTGTGCATCGTTACAAAATGACGCAAACGGGAAGACGGGTGAGCCAAGATTCAGATACTCTTTCGACCGCCGCCGCGGCCCCGATGCTTCTCAATTGGGGATCGTGGGCGGTAATCTTTACGATTTTCCGATCTACCGCTGCGCACTGAAGGCAAACGCCGTCACATTGTACACTGGGACGCCGCGGCTGAAACCGAATTCCGGAGTTCCCAGGCAGGCGACGCTGCTATCCTGAGAGAACCCCCTGCCGGGAGATCTCCATTATGGCCGATTCCACGCCACAACTGTCTGTCAGGGAAGTGTTGCGGCTTCAACCGGTGCGGCGTCTATGGATTGCGCAACTGGTCAGCATCTTCGGCGACTATCTGGCGGTGGTCGCGGTGTTCAGCATTGTCACGTTCGACCTGCGCGGCTCGCCGTTTCAAGTGAGCATGATTCTGGTGGCATACCTGCTGCCGATGGGGGTGATCAGCCCCTTCGCGGGCGTGTTCGTGGACCGGTGGAGCGTGAAGTGGACCATGATCGCGAGCGATCTGATTCGCGGCGCGATGGTGGTGGCCCTGCTGTTCGCACACGATCTGTTTACGATTTACGGCACGCTGGTTCTATTGAGCTGCGTTTCGAGCTTTTTTATTCCGGCGCAATCGGTGGCAGTGCGGACGGTGACCCCTTTGAACGGATTGGTGGCCGCAAACGGGTTGATGTCGCAGGCGGCGCAACTTTCGCAGATCGTGGCGCCGGCCGTGATGGGGGCGCTGATCGCGTGGCTGGGGGCGAATGCCTGCTTCGCTTTCGATTGCGCGAGCTTCTTCTTTTCGGCGGGCATGGTGATGACGGTGGCGATCGACCGCGAATCCGCGGCGGGACCGGCGGCGGCATCGGTGCTGCGGTCGATGGCGCAAGGGCTGAAGTTCATCGTTTCCCATGCGGCGCTTTCGTTCGTAATCGTGTCGATGACGGCCGGGATGTTCGCAGTGCGGTGTTTCGGGTCGCTGATTTCGATTTACGTGCGCGACATTCTGCATGGCGGCGCGCCGCTGTTCGGCGCATTGAATGCGCTGATTGGCGTGGGGATGATCGGCGGCGCGCAATTCCTGCCGCTGCTGACGCGCAAGAATTCACCGCAGCATCTGGTGGCTTACGGCTTGGCCGGCATGGGCGCGGCGGTATTCATAACGGCGATGTTCGCGACCGTCGCGCCGGCCGTGGCCTCAATGCTGGCTGTGGGATTCTTTGCGGCCTTCGTGATGGTCTGCGCGCAGACGCTGATCCAGCAGGAGACGCCGCAGGAGTTGCTGGGCCGGGTGAGCAGCACGCTGATGTCGCTGCTGGCGATCGCGCAGGTGCTGGCGCTATTGGTTGCGGGGCCGATAGCGGAATCGGAAGGGGTGCAGGATCTTTACTATTGGAGCGCCGCGGGGCTGGTGGCGACCGGCGCGGTGGGGTATTGGAAGCTACAGACAATGAAGCGGGCGCCGGCGGCGCAGTAGGACGGGTAGGACAGAGCATCGCCTTTCGTGGTCTGTTATGTCTCGCTAAAGTACGGCCGCCCGACAGACGACAAAAAACGATCGTCTGTCCCACTTACAAGACCTCACCTCCGCAAAATAAGTGACTTGGAATGCGATCCCTCACACTGGTCAAGGACTCCGATCGAACTGAGTGCGATCTACAAATCTCCGCGCCTTCGCGTTGAACAGTCACTCCCCGCCACTTGGATCCAACACGTCCATCGGCGTTGTATCCTGAACAGTGCCTCGCAATCGCCAGCTATGTTGAGTTTCACGTTTCCGCCCCCGGTAATTGCCGCGTTGCTGCTGGTCTTGGTGTTTGCCGCCGCGGCCTACGACGTCGCCTTTCGCCGCATACCGAACTGGCTCACCGCGGCCGGCGCACTGCTGGGCCTGGCCGCTAACACACTACTCTACCGGGGATGGCCCGGTCTGCGGTTTTCGCTCGGCGGACTGCTCGCGGCATTCGCCGTTTACTTCGGGCTTCACTCCCTTCGCGCCATCGGCGGCGGCGACGTGAAACTGATGGCCGCCGTCGGATCGCTGGCCGGATGGCAGAATTGGATTGGCATCTTCCTGATCACCGCCATCGTTGGCGGCGTCGCGGCCCTGATATTGGTGACGCTTCGCCGGCGCGCCAAAAAGACGCTGTCGAACGTGGGCTTCGTCCTCAGTGAGATGAAGAGCGGACGGGCCGCCTACGCAAAGAACGAAGAACTGGACGTGCGCAGCTCCAAGGGGCTCGGCCTGCCTCATGGCGCCGTGATCGCAGCCGGAACCGCGGCGTTTCTCGCGATCGGCGCTCACTTCGCGCGTTGAGTGTAAGACCGGTAACATTCGGGGAGACTCTCGTAGGCGCGTATCCTCAGGGTAAGTCCACTTAAAGCCGTCACGACCTGGCCGGGAATGCGTGGAAGTGTCATGTCAGCCAACCGTAATCCACAAAGGCCTACGGAAGATCGGGCCGAAATCTGCAACAGGGCGGCGGAGCGCCACAGAATTAAAGTGACTCGCGGAGGCTCCTGGTACGCGCAATTGATCGGTGCGCGCAGCGTGAATCGGGAAGAGACAAGAAGACCCGAGGGTGGGCGCCATTCGCTTGGTTATCCGCATTGGTCGCGCTGATATAACGCGGCGCACGCTTCGCGCTGACCACTGCCCTCCTTGCAGGCCGTGATACCGTATCATGGAACCAGGAGTCAGCGAATGCATAGCGGGTACATCGAACAGCGCAACGGCGGCTACTACGTCGCTGGGACCCGTATTTCGCTGGACTCGGTCGTGTATGCTTTCAACCGCGGAGATTCCCCAGAACGCATCCTGGAGGAGTTCCCGCTCTTGGACAGAGTGTCCAGAGTGTACGGCGTGATCGCGTTTTACCTCGATCACAAGGCAGAGATCGACAAGTATCTCGAAGACACCGAACGCGAGTTCGTGGACAGCGCGATTCCCCTGGAAGAGGCCAATCCGGTGTTGTGGAAGAAAATCCAGCGCGCCAGGTCCAAGATGGGCGATTCCCGCGCTTGAGCATTTGTTTTCAGGCGGACGCCGACCTCAACTTCGACATCGTTAAGGCCGTTCGGAAGCAAGAGCCCGCTATCGATCTCGCCTCAGCTTCCGATGCCGGGCTTCAGGGCGTCGGCGATCCCGATATCCTGGAGCGAGCAGCCCTCGAGAACCGTGTTCTGGTGTCCCACGACCGCCGGACCATGCCAGAGCACTTCCGCTTACGCCTTGCGGCAGGCAAATCAAGCCCTGGCGTGTTGGTCGTTGCCCAGGGCGTAGCGATTGGCGACGCCGTTGACGCCATCATCTTGATCTGGTCAGCCTCACAGGATGAGGAGTGGCGCAACCAGATTCACCATCTGCCCTCATTGGCCCGGCACGTATTCACCCGGTGACCGATTGAGCCGGACCTCGGCGTCAAAAGCCGACCCCCGACGTGACGCCACTGTATCGAGCCGCAATCCAGCAATAGCGCAAGTGGAAAGCGCTTCTCCCACGACTGGAGCGACTATCGCGAACGGCGCTTGCGCATCTGGCGCAGCAAAAACTCGCGGGCCGCCGCTGAACCAAAATCCGGGGATATTTTCATAGCGCGCCAATTTGCCACCACCATCTAGCGCGACTATTCCCTAACTTGCTGATTCACCGTTGCTTCAGCGCCGTCGAAAAGTAGCCATACACAAATCATTTACATCAATGGCAAGGTGTCGGACGGGCGACAGCGGCAGCTTGAGTCGAATTCACGTTGAGCGGAGTCTTGGCGGCGCAGTGTGGACAAATCTTCGTCCACTCTTCCGGACTTGCTCTGAAGCACTACCGCGGCGGCCCGAAGCCCCCACTCAAGTTATGCAAGATGGTAATCACGCCCGGCACCAGCGTAACTACGAAGAGCGCCGGCAGGATGAATAATACAATGGGGATCAGCATCTTGATTCCCGCTTTGGCGACGGCGGTTTCCGCGCGCAAGCGGCGGCGGCCGCGCAAGGAATCGGCATAGACTTTCAAAGCTTGCGACAGGCTGGTGCCGAAACGCTCGCTTTGCACGATCATCGCCGCCAGGGCTTTGATATCCTCGATACCGGTCCTCCGCACCAGTTGCCTGAAGGCTTTGGCGCGCTCCTGGCCGGCTTTCACCTGCATCACAACGGTCGCGAACTCGGCCGCGAGCTCCGGATAGATGAATTCCATTTCCTCGCTCACTCGTAACATGGCCTGATCGAGAGCGAGCCCCGTTCCCAACACGACGCCCAGCAGGTCCACCGTGTCCGGCAAGGCATCAGCCAGCTTTCGACGGTAACGCCGCACCGCAAAGTACAGCACTTGCCGCGGCAGCAACCAGCCCAACAACACTGCGGCGCCCATACCCACTAGCACGGAGAGTCCGTCGTTGGCGCGCTGGAAATACGCCATCGCGCCGAGAAAGGCCAGCAGGAAGGCAAGCTGGAAGAGCGCGTAAACGCCAACCGCCCATCTTTGGCGCATTCCCCCCTGGACAAGCTGCTCTTCCGTGTCGCGCAGATATCCCTCGCCGCCCGGAACCAGGCTGATCAGGTAAAGGAAACTGTTGATGAATCCGCCGCGGTGGCGCACCGTGCGGCGCGCGGACGTCGACATCGCGTGCGCCTGCAATTCCTCCAGCCGCGCGGCCAACGGATCTTCGCGGCCGCGGAGCAGCTCCACGCCGGCCCAGACCAGCGCCGCCAGCGTGGCAGCCGCCAGGGTAATAAAGAAGAGCGGCATCAACATCAGAACCTCGGATTCGCAATCTTGCGAATAATCAGAATGCCGATGAGCTCCAGGACCACGGCGGCCGTGAGGGCCTTTTGCCCAAACTCATCGGTGTAGAGTAACCGGATGTAATCCGGCTTCAGAATCCAGAATCCCAAGCCCACTACCAGTGGCAGCACGCACAGAAAAACCGCGGAGAAGCGTTGCTGCGCCGTGGCGGCTTTCATTTTGGCGGCGAGACTCAGGCGTTCGCGCACCAGCAGCGCCAGGTTCTCAAGCACCTGCACCAGGTCGGCGCCGGTTTGCCGCTGCAGAATCAGGCCGGTGATGAAGAACTTCAAATCGATCAGGGGGATGCGCCGCCCCAAGCCATGCAGCGTGTCTTCAAGCGGCGCGCCGAGCGCCAGTTCCTCGATCACCTTCTTGAATTCCATGCGGACCGGGTCGAAAGTCTCCTGCGCGATGGTTTCGAGACCCGCATGCATGTTATGGCCGGCCTTCATCGAGCGGTTGAACAAGTCGATCGCGTCGGGCAAGGCTGCCTCAAATTTGTTCATGCGGCGCGTGCGCGCCTTCAAGATATAAACCAACGGAACGGACCCGAGCGCCAGCGCCAGGCCGAGCCGCAAAATCAGCAGCGTAAGTCCCGCCAGGCCGAACGCAAAATAGGACAGCACGGCGATGGTCACGCACAGCGCCAAAGCTTCCGGCGCGCGGTACTTGAGATTGGCTTGCTCGATGTATTGCTGCAGGCGCCGGACCGGGCCGATCCAGTCGACGAAATCGGTCAATGGGGCAAAACGGCCGCGCTTTTCGCGCCGCAGCAGATCGCTCGATACGCGGGTCCGAGAGGCGCCGGGCACGCGCAATTCGCGCAGGCGGGTGGTCAGAATCTGGTTCTCCTCCTGCTTGGGAACGCTCCACACAAAGTAACCGGCCGCGGTCAGAGCGCCGGAGAAGATGAGAAAAGCCAGCACGAAAAACATGGCGTCAACTTTCCTTGAGTTCCTGCACTTCCGTAAAGGTGGACGCGGCAAGCCGGACCCCGTGCGCCTTCAGCCGTTCCAGGAAATATGGCTGCACCCCCGTAGCGGCGAATTTTCCCTGAATCCGGACGTGCCGGTCCATGCCGGTCCGCTCCAGCACGAAGATATCCCGCATCTGCACCTGGCCGTCCTCCACGCCGGTGACTTCACTGATGGCGGTGATCTTGCGGGAGCCGTCGCTCAGCCGCGCGCAATGGATCACAATCTGAATGGCCGAGGCGAGCATGTAGCGAATCACCACATCGGGCACATTCTGGCTCACCATCATGACCATGGTCTCGACGCGCGCGAATGCGTCGCGAGCGTTGTTGGCGTGCGTGGTGGTCATGGAGCCGTCGTGGCCCGTATTCATCGCCTGCATCATATCGAACGCTTCGGCGCCGCGGCACTCGCCCACTATGATGCGGTCGGGCCGCATACGGAGCGCGTTGATTACCAGGTCGCGCTGCGTAATGGCGCCCGCGCCTTCAATATTCATCGGCCGCGTCTCCAGACGCACCACGTGCGACTGTTGCAGTTGCAGCTCGGCAGTATCTTCGATAGTTACTACGCGCTCGTCCTCGGGGATGAAGCGCGAGAGCGTGTTGAGCAGCGTGGTCTTGCCCGAACCGGACCCGCCGGCGATGAGCATGTTGAGCCGCGCCTGCACGCATCCGCGCATGAAATCGAGCATGCCGCGCGTCAGAGTCTCGTTCCTCAGCAGGTCTTCGGTGGAAAGCAGCTTGCTGCCGAAGCGCCGGATGGAAAGCACCGGACCGATCAACGATAAGGGCGGGATCACGGCGCAGATGCGCGAGCCGTCGTTCAAGCGCGCATCGACGATGGGCGAGGAATCGTCGATGCGGCGGCCGACGTTGGAAACGATGCGGTCGATGATCATTCGCAAGTGCACCTGGTCGCGAAAACGGATATTGGTCTCGACCAGTTTTCCAGCGCGCTCGATGTAGACGCTGTCGAAGCCGTTCACCAGAATGTCGCCGATGGCGGGGTCTTTGAGCAGCGGCTCAAGCGGGCCCAGGCCGAAGACTTCGTCGAGCACTTCTTCGATCAGGCGCTCGCGCTCGGTGAGCGTCATGGGGATTTGATCGTCGGCGATGAGCCGCTCTACCGTGTTGCCGACCTGTTCGCGGACACCTTCTTTGCTCAGCGACTTGAGCTGGTCGGGGGTGAGCGAATTGATCAGCCTGCCATGGATTCGCGATTTGATCTCGAACCAACGGTCGGCTCCGCTGCCGGCTCCGGGAATTGTTCGGGCTCCCATGTTTACTCTAGTGGGGCAGCCAATTCTGGCTGCCGCCGGCTTTCAGCCGGCGCTGGAGCTGTGCGAAGACTTGAGCACGGGTCGAAAAAGCCGCCTGAAAGGCGGCTGCAGGCAAGATTGCCTGCCCCACAACGGATGCAGAACCTGCTCCACAAAATTGTGCGTCCGTTCTCCCGTATTCGCATAAACCTACGCCGATTTCGCCGCTACCGCCTGCTTCGCTCCCGTGGCCTTGTCGACGAAGGCGCGAAAGGCGCGGTCCAGATCGCCCGCGGCTGCTCGGTCGGCGACGAAGGGCCGTCCGCGGTTCACCGCCGCCAGCGCGGCCGGCGACGCCGGAATGCCGTAGAACACGGGCTGGTTGAGCGTCTGCCGGATCTGCTCGAGCGTGGCCAGGCTGGTGGACGCCTTCTTCTGGTATCCATTAACCACGATCTTGATCTGATCTTGCGTGAACCCGAGCCGCATCAGCGCGCCAATATAGCGCTGGGCGTTGCGAATTGCCGCAAACTGCTGGGTGGTCACCAGGAAGATCGCGCTCGAGCTCTGCAACGCGGCGAGCACGATCTCGTCGCCGATCCAGCGGCCCGCGTCGATCACCACGGCTTCGTACTTTTCCACCAGGAAGCTGGCGAACTCGCGGAACATCGGCTCCGTGAAATGGACGCGATGCTCGATCTCTTCGGGCGGGCCAATCAGAAAAAACCCAAGCGGATCGCGGATCGCCAGACCCTCGAACAGCGCCGGGTCCATGCGCGGCAGATTGTCGCCGATATCCTGCAAGTTGTGCTGCGGCGTGCCGCCGGTTTGCATGGCGCAATCGTTGGCGGTGAAATCGAGGTCCACCAGAACCGTCTGTTTCTTGCGTTGGGCCAGCACGCCGGCGAAGTTCACCGCCAGCGTGGTGGCGCCGGCGCCGCCGTTGGCCCCCAGAAAAGTGTAGACCCGGGCGAGGCGGCTCACGCCCGCGGCCGCGCGCCGCGGCGTGCGCTCGAGGCGCGTCATGGCTTCCCGGAATTCGAGACGCTTCACCGGCTGCACCAGGAAATCGCGGCAGCCTCCACGAACGCTGGCGATCACCGTCTCCCCGTCGGCGTGATAATTGGAGGCGATCACGTAGAGGTCGGGCGCGGCCTGGCTCACTTTTTCGAGCGCCTTCAGGGCGGCTTCGGTCTCGCCCGCCAGGTCGACGATCAGCGCGGCATCCGGGTGGCGCTCCAGATCCTGGAGAACCCGGATGTACAGGCTCGACGAAACCTCCGGATACTCGGAGACCACCTTGGCGCCATCGATGTTGACCAGACTCTCGCGAATGGTCTCGCGAAAACGCTCGTCGGGGGACGCGACTAGGAGTGAGATCGGCACGGGTAACCCTCCATTCTACGGCAGGCAGACTCCGGTCTCAGGGTCGCAGCCGCAGCTTTCCATTGGCAGAGTGGCCTGAAAATTGGGGAGCACAATCGGCGGTATGCTCACGAATGTGCTGACCTGGTAATTGCTCACAGTCACAGTGACTACATCGGGAATGCAGCCGGTGGTGCAATCGCCGTCGCACGTGAAGGGAGTGAGTATGCCCGTCGTAGGGTCTTCCGCAAAGTAACTTACTTGGATCTGCACTGGACCGTTCTGAAACTGATCGTTGCCAGGCATCAGCGGCAAGTTCGCGAGCATGAAGGCAGTGACATTACCAGATGCAGACTGCCAGCAGTGGGTGGCGGCATAGCCCGCGCCCTGGCGCGTGAAATCGTTGACGCTGTGCCAGGTCCAGAGAATCTCCGCGGCAAAGATGGTTCCGAACGTCGTGGGAACCAGCACGCCCGCGAAGAGCAGCGCAAACTCTACAGTCAATTGACCGCGTTGATTTTTACGATCCCGCATAAGGCACTGTCACGCTTGGTTGGAGTGGAAAAGGGAGGACGCTGAATCCCCAGAACAGGGGGCGCACGGTATAGCCGTTGGTCAGCGAGACAACGACATAACCCGGGGGCCCGCCTCCCTGGCTGGAATCGCAGCCGCTAGCCGAGCAATCGCATGCCGCGAGCTGCTGGCTGTTCGGATCGTAACGCGCGACGGTCACCTGGATCATGCCAGGCGTCAGGCCAGTGACTATCGGCGTGCCCGAGGCATCGGACGTGCCGGTCAATGCGTTGTTGATCGCCGCCTGCATGATGGGGTCGGCGCTGTCGCAGAAATTGACTCCCTGCTGAGTGCCGAGTGAGCGGGCAAGATCGGCCAGCACCTTCTGGATCATGTAGTAAGTGTAGGTGACGCGCCCGAGTTCGGTTGTACCAATCAGAAGAGCGAGCAGTATGGGCACAAGGAGAGCGGATTCAACCAGAGCGGAGCCTCTGCCTTTGCCTTTGCCTTTGCCTTTGCCTCTACACTTGCCTTTGCCTCTACCTATCAGCTGCGCCTTGTGGGGCAGCCAATCATGGCTGCAGCCGCCTTTCAGGCGGCTTCTTCGCGCTGGACCAGCGAAACTCCTCAGCCGCAGCCACCACTCCAGCGGTGACGGGATTGCGTTCAATATATTCGTGGATACGCCCGAATTCCGCATCGGATCTGACAAGGTGATCGTAGCTCTCATCCTGCCAGAATGGTGTTCCGTGGCGACCGAGTATGCGGTTGGCTTCATGGGCGGTGAACCCTTTCAGCGGCCCCAGCCATTTCGTAGCTACGCCGTGGGGAGTCACTAGCATATGGACGTGATTCGCCATCACTACAAACGCGTGTAACTGGTAGCGGCCGAATCTGCTGTCGCCGTCGATCAGGGCTCGCATAACTAAATCGGCAATTTCCGGCTCCCGAAGAAATAGCGGGCCGGTTCTCGCATTGTCCAGGATGCGATCCATCGCGACGAAGGCCTTGCCAGTGGTGAGGCGCTCCGGCAGGAAGATACGATTTGCCGGCAGGCTGCCGTGGAGACGGAATGTTACAAAGATAGGGCTTCCGATTACGTCCCAATGGGGAAGGCGGCGCTCTGTGTGTGGCACTAAAAGAATTGTGATGGGATAGGGGCGAAGTTCTCAGAATAATGTCAAGNNCCGCCTGAAAGGCGGCTGCAGCCAGGATTGGCTGCCCCACAAAAGCCTGCAGAAGTGGCAGTGGTGATGATGATGATGATGGTGATTGAGGTCGTGGTCGTGGTTGTGAAGAGGGGTTTTTCATTGGTGCAGAACCACCTTTCCCGGGCCCGCGGTCTGCGTGCAGCCATCGAAGCGGCCCGCCGAAATCGGCGCTACGCTCCCGATGTACATAGCCACGAATCGGCCGGCAGTATCGCCTGGAACAAGATCCGTATCGCCCGAATTTGGAAGGAGCAGAAACTGGCGGTAGCCGAGTACGGTCATGGACGTAGTGTTGGCGATGGAATCGACGATCGGGATCGTGATGATGCGGCGCCCGTTGCCGGCGTAATCGGTGTAGACGGTATAAGTATTAACGTCGTTATCGGGCGGATATACGGTGCTCAGTGTATCGATGTTAGTGATGGTGTTACAAGAGCTGGGCTGCGCCGATTCGAAGCGCGCGTCCAAGCCGCACAGCGCGGCGGTAATTACCGGCGCCACCGTCACACCGCAGCGATTGACAGTCGCATCCACCCAGATTGTCTCCGTGTTGTTGACCATAAAGCAGGCCTGGGCGGTGTTGGTGTTGCCGGGAAGGCCGCCGGCGGCATCTTGGAACGCCTGCGAGGTTTCATCCGGGAATACGGCGTTATTCGGGTTCAGGCGATTGAGCAAGACGTAGAAGAGCTCCACCGAAGCTCCACCAAGGATAGGCGGCGCAGGCGCGGGCGGCATTCCGCCGCCGCCGGCCGAGACGACGCACGAATAGGTGAACGAGTAATTAGTGCCAGCGGTGAAGCCGAAGTCGGTGGTATCGCTTTGATCGATCGCCGCCACGCCGAACGGTTCGATTCCGCACGCCAGGCACAGCGGCGCGCTGACTCCGGCAACCGCCGTAGCTTGTACCGCCAGCTTACGGCTGCTGGCAAGTGGAAGAAGGCCCCAAAATACCAACGGCGTTTCACCAGAGATCGAGATGCGCACGTACTTGGACTGCGCGCTGGCGGCCTGACTCACCGCGGCGCCCCCCTCGGGCGCGCCGCTGGCGATGGCGTCGGCGGCCGTGGCATAGTAGGCCGGATCGGAGACCGTACTGACAAGCGAGCCTGTGGTCACTCCGATTTGCAATCCGTGGAAGTTATACTTATTGCCGGGGACGGCTGAGTTTTGGATGGTCAGCAAACCAGCCGCCTGGGCCGCCGCGGCGGAGGCATCGGTGCCGATCAAGTTCGGCGCATTGGCGAGAGCCATGGCGTTGGCCGCTGTCTTGAGCTCGCCCTTCGCGGAATACAACATGCCTAGATCGAGCGCGAATCCAAGCAGCCCGAGTATCACAGGTACAAGGATGACTGCGAGCCATATTGCTACCGCGCCGCGCTGGTTTCCGCGCGAGCCGGCTGAGGGCCGGTTGTTCGCCGCCGAAGGCCTGGCATGCATGGCCCCTACATAGGCGCGCACCGTCCGCCAACTCGCGCAAATGTAGGGACGCCAGGAGCCGGCTGAAAGGCGGCTGCAGCCAGGATTGGCTGCCCCACTACTGCTGTTTCGGCAGTACATATCCTTGTGGTCCTGCGAACGCCGGTTTCGTGCTGTCTTGGGTTGAGGTCTGGTTTAAGTTCTGGGTTGTCGCGTTCTTACCCTTGCCCTTTTTGGCCGGGTCGATGGGCAGCAGGTACGGCACAACGGTTGTGGGCAGGCGCAGCTCCTCTCCCGGCGGAACCGGCTTCACGAAGTGCGGCGTCACTACCACCAGCAGCTCGTCCACCGATTTCTGCGTGGAGTGGCTGCGGAACAACTGTCCCAGAATCGGAATGTCGCCGAGAATACTGACTTTGTTCAATACCTGCGTTACGCGATTGTCGATGAGTCCGGCGATGGCGAAGCTCTCGCCGTCTCTGAGCACGATTTCGGTTTCGGCCACCCGTGAAGAGAGCGCGGGAATCAGAAATCCATCCAGCGTCACGGCGTTGGTGAAATCGAGCGCGCTCACCTCCGGCTTCACCTTCAAGTGGATCGCGCCCGAGGCGGTCAGCGTCGGCGTGAAATTCAACTGCACGCCGAACTTCTTGAATTGCACGGTGACCACCGGCGCGATGCCGCCGCCCGTGGGCGTCGCCGTAATGGTGGGGAACGGAAATTCTCCGCCGGCCAGGAAGCTCGCTTCGCCGCCTTCCACCACGATCAGGTTCGGCTCGGCGAGAATCTGCGCCAAATTCTGTTGCTGCAGCGCCTGGATGGTGGCGCCCAGGTTGATGTCCGGGCGGAAAATAAACAGGTTGAGCAGGTTGGTGAGATTGAGACTGGTGCCCGACGTATTGGCCGGGAGTTGCGGAAACAGCGGCCCTGGAAACTGCTGCGTGGAAGTTTCGCCCAGCGTGGTTCCGTTGCGGCTCACCAGATTGAAACCGAATTGCGACAGCGCCGTGCGATCGACATCCGCGAACTTCACCTGCAGCAGGATCTGGCGCGGGTCGGCCACCTGCAGCATGTTCACTACCTTCTTCGCATGCAAGGCAGCCAAGGCTTCGGCGCGCTTCGATTGTTCGGCGTTGGCCACTTTGCCAGTGAGCACGATCTGTTCCGCATTGCCGGCGAACTCAATGCTGGCATCGGGCACGGCGGCTCTGAGCGAGGCGCCAAGCGAGGTCTTCAGCACATCGAGATCCGTATTGTCTTTCACCACCCGGATGTTGTAGCGCACCGGATCGGCGCCCGTCTCCCAGACCACCAGCGTGGTTTGGCCGGGACCCTTGGCGTTGACCATCACATCGTGCGTCGAGACCACCACCGCATCGGCGATCTTCGGCTCGGAGATCGCCAGCCGTTCGATGTCGCGGCCGAACTGCAGCAGCTCCCCGGTACCCTCGGTGAGCGAGATGGCGCGGTCGACTGGCGGGTCGGCGGCGCGGGCGCAGACCAGCGCGGCGATTGTCAACAGCGCGGCGCGCATCCTCATTTAAAGGCTTCCTGAACGTGTGTGGCGCCGCGGAAGACTTCCACCAGCTTCTCTCTGGGCGGCGCTTTTGGTTTCCCCTCCGCGGGCGCCTTCGTGACAATGGTGCGGACCGGTGGTGTTCGCGGGAACAGGCCGAGATCTTCCGGCGTGGTCGCCGTGTCGTCGGCAAGCTGGGTCTTATCGAGCGGGTTACGCAGCGCGAGGCTGATCTTGCCCAGATTCTTGGCGAGCTCGATCATGCGCGCCTGCTCCGGCGTAGCCAGCAGCGTGGCGGTTTGGGACGCGGGTCGCGAAGCCGCCAGCGCGGCCGCATCCTTGGAGGTGGCCGCGGATGAATTCGGCGATTCGGTGGCGCGCCCGATCGCCAGCACCACCACGTCTTCCAGAATGGTGCTGGTAACGGCTTCCGACGTGGAGCCGGGCCTGGTGAACAACACGTCGACGTGAGCGCGCGGCGGGATGAGGCCGGCGACTCCAGTGCCATCCGTGATGGGCACGGTGATGGCGCGCATGCCTACTTCAATGGTGGCGGCCAAGCCCTCGATGCCGGTGGCGGTGGCGATCTTGGTCGCGGTGAGCGGCTCATTCGCAGTCACCGGGAACAGCAGCGGGCGGTTGAGCGCTAGGTTCTGGTCGCGGATGGCCGTCTTGGGAACTTCGTTTTCACGCAGCGTGACGGTTTTCAAATCGGTTTTTCGCAAAAGCGTTCCGGCGGGCATATCGTGCGCAGCCGCTTCCACGGTGACCGTACTCTCGATGTGCGGCCCCTTGGTGGAAGCATAGAGAAACCAGGTGAGCAGCGCGGCCGACACCCAGGCGGCGGCGAAGATCAGCACAAGTTTTTGACGGTCCATTTAGCGCGCCTCCATCTTAGTGCACCATATTAGTGCGCCCCAGCAGCGTTGCCACGCCGTCGCGGTACAAGGTGGTCCACCCGGCCTGCTGCAGGGCGGCGTTCAGGACGGATGCACTGGGCAACAGCGCGTGCGTGAAGCCGGATGAGGATACGATGCCGCGCCAGCCGGGACGGGCTTCCATCAGCACCACGTATTGTTTCAAGAAATCGGCTCCGTAGAAATCGCTGCGCCCGTCGAAGTATACTTTGCGCGCGCCGGCGAAACGGTAAATCAGATAGCCGCCGTAACTGTCGGATGTGAGGATGCGCGCGCCGGCAGGGAGTTGTTCCACAGCCTGGCTCGCGGCGACTGGAAATGTCGCGGGCGGAAATCCGATGCGTCTCGAATAGGCTGGAGTCTGCAGCAACAGCAACGAGGCCGCAATCGCCAGCGCCGAAAATGCCCAACCGCCCAACCGCAAATCGATCCGGCGCAAGCGCGCGGAATAGGCGAGCGCTGCATCCAGGGCGCGTCGGAGGGGCTCTCTCAGGCCGCGCGCGTTGCGCAAAGCTTCCGCGAAAGCCGCATTCGCGAGCGGAAGAATCAGCAACGCCACCAAGGGGAGCACGCGCGCCGAGCGCAGCCCCGCCCACAGGAACATCGCGGCCAGCAGGAAGTGCGCCAACTTTTTCTGGCTCAGCGCCAGGATGCCGCCTGCCGCCGCGAGGCCCATGGTCAAGGCCATCTGCGCAGCATCCGGTTCATGGAAATTGAAGGACTGAAACTCGGCGATCTGCGAGGTCAAGCGGTCATTCCATAGATACTGGAACACGTGCGCGTGCAACTGCCAGCCGTAGGGATTTAGGAAGCTGCCGCCTAGAGCGGCCAGCGCTACGTAGAGGAACCAGGCCGCCTTGGCGCGTTCGGTTTGTGTATCGAGCTGCCAAAGTAACGGGCGTAACAGGTGCGATGCGGCATAGATCAGCGCGATCGCCGGAAAGAGGAAGAAGCTGGCGTGCAGGTTGGCCCATAGCGCGGATGCGCTGGCGACCAGTAAGAGCCGGCCAATTGTGGGGCGGACCCCCTGNNGCCCTCGTCGGCCTCTCGGGGAGCCGTGGTAGGACAGACGATCGATTTATGTCGTCTGTCTCTTGCGGCAGCGGATCCAGGGGGACCCGCGCAGACAGTGAGGTCCGCCCCACGGTCCACTTCTCCATGCAGAGCAACACGCCCAGCAGGAAGATCCAGCTAAAGATGTGCGGACGCGCCAGCCAATGAGCGCTGGTGGTGGTGATCATCAGAGGCGCAAATACGCCGGCGAGCAGGAAGTCTCCACCCGCCGCAAAGCTCAACCGGCACCAGAGCCACGATGCCGCTGAGATGGTCAGGCTGAACAGCGCCGTGAGGGCGCGCAGGCCGCCGGCGCGATGCGCCATGCCCATCAGGACATCCGAGCCCCACTCCCAGGAAACCCACGGCTGGCCGGCCTTTGAGAAAGAATAAGGATCGGTTCGGGGCAGCGCGCGATTCGCCAGAATACTTTCGCCATTGCGGATGTGCCAGCCGGAATCGGAGTCGCGGAAAAGCTTCTCACCGGCGCCGTAGAGGAACAGGCAGTAGAAAAGCGTGGCGGCCGCCAGCATGGCCGCAAGGTTGGGCAACAGAAATCGGGGCGCCATTCCCATGGCCGGCCGGCGCATGATTCCCGGCTGTCCGATTCTATTGGCCGCTGGTGCCAATGGTGGTCAGGCCTTGAGCGATGCTCGAGTACAAGCTGACAATGGCGGCGGAGACCTGATTCACAGTGGCAATCAGAGCCAGGCCGATCGCGGCTACGATGAGGGCGTATTCCACCAAATCCTGCCCTTGTTCGTCCCGAATGAATCGGATCAAGAATTTCTTCATAACGATTGACCTCACTTTATCACTTCCGGATCCGCCGGCTTATCTACTGGTTTATCCGCCGATTTATCTATAGACCCCGCATCGCTCTGTGGCGCGGACTTGCGCCCGAAAATTCTTGCCCATAACGACGCGCGCCGCTTGATAGCGACCGTCGCGGGTTTCCCATCCAACTCCGACACCAGCCTCAGATTGGCGAGTGCGGACGAAAGGTTGGGTTGCAACCCGAGGGCTGTGGCCAACTCCGCGCGCGCTTCGCGGTAGCGGCCCTGCTCGATCCACACTGCCGCCAGATTGTTATGCGCCTGCGCCGGATTGGCCGAGCGGGTCCATTCCGCCAGAGCTTCCTGGGAACCGGAACCCGACCTTGCGAGGGCGGTGGCCAGATTGTTGTGCGCGATCTCAGATTTTGGCTCAAGCTCAGTCGCACGTCGAAGCTCGGCGACGGCGGCATCGGTCTTTTTCTGCGAGAGCAGGTTGTAGCCAAGATTATTGTGCAGCGCGCTCTGGTCCGGCGCCAGCGCCAGCGCGGCGCGGTGCGATTTCTCGGCTTCCGCTAACCGGCCCTGCTCGTCATCCAGAATGCCTTCGAGCGAAAGCACCTCCCAGCTTCCGCGCGGCTGCCGGTCCGCGAACTCACGGAGCGTCTTTAGCGCTTCGGAAGGCTCTCCCATCTCGCGCAGCGATTTTGCCAGCGCCAGAGTGACCGGAACCGAATCGGGAAATTGCACGGCCGCCAGGCGGTAGTGTTCCAATGCGAGGTCCGGCAGGTTGCGCTCCGCGTAGTAGCGCGCAAGCGCAAGGCGCGCGTCCAGGTCCTTGGCGTTGGCGGCGAGGCGCTGCCGCAGCCTGCGGAGATCGAGGTCGCCCTCGCCGGCGTCCGCGGCGCCTTTCACCTCCCGCGCCATCGCTACGTTCACAGCGGGAACTGGTATCGGGAACTGCGCAGTTTGCACCTGATGCGTACAAGACGTGCACGCGGCGACGCAGGCGGCGATGGACACAACGGCGCATGCCGCTCGCACGAAATCTCTCAAAGCCCCCTCAGTTGCCATCAGGCCTTAACCTTCACAGCAAATACGGTTAAGAGAATCATCGAGCCTCCCGGCCCGCTGATAACGATCTTGACAGTAGATCGCCATACAGTATCATTGGTTGTGGCACGAATGCAAGTTAGGCTCACGAATGCAAGTTAGGTTTTTATTGGTTTTTTTTGGAACTTTTTTAGTTTTGACCCCGGGACTGCGTGCGCAAACAAGTGCGACTTTCGGTCAAGTCATCGCTCTGGGTGAGATACCGAGCGACATAGTGCTGGACGAGAGCCGTCAGCGGTTGTACCTGGTGAACACCACGGGAAACCGGATTGACGTCTACGATTACGCCGGCCAATCCGTCATCGGCTCGGTCGCCGTTGGGAACCGCCCGTTGGGCGCGGCGATGTCCGCCGATAATGCGTTCCTTTACGTCGCGAACCACGACGATTCCACTTTGAGCGTAATTACGTTGAATAGCTCAAGCTTCGGCGCCGTTAGCGCGACTATTTCGCTGCCCGCCGATCCGCAGGGTGTGGAAACCGAACTTTCCGGCCGCGTGCTAATTTGCACCGACGGCTCGGGAACGGGCAACGCGGCGAATACTCTTCTGATCTACGACGCCACGCAGCCTAGCTCGTCTCAGGTTCAGGCGATCGCGTTCCCGCCTACCGCGGCGACGCCCCCGACGCTGGCGCCGGTAGTGGGGAAGCCGACGACGGCCGTGAATGGAAGGCTGAAGCGCACGCCTTCCGGAAACTACATCGTGGGCTTGAGTAACATTAACAGCAACGCTTCCACCGTCGTGTATGTCTACGAACCGGCTTCCACTACCGTGCTCGGGAGCCGCATCGTAGTGGGCCAATCGAGCACGCTTTCCATGTCCGCCGACGGACTCAGCTTCATGGCCGGCTACTCGCTCTACGATCTGGCGACGCTCAACGTGCTGGGGCAGCAGAGCCTGGCCAATGCGCCGTTTGCAACCACCGCCACCTTCACTGCTACCTCAAACGTTGGCGGCAGCGTATTCTCTCCCGACGGCAAGACGCTCTACAGCGCCTTCAATACGGCTGCGGCAACCACGCCTACGCCCACGCCGCAAGCTAGCACTCTGTTGATCTCAAACGCCGGTAACCTCGGGATTCAACTGGGCATCAATCTTCCGGAAAGCATTATCGGCAAGATGGCGATTACCGCCAGCGGCAACGACGCATGGGGCACGTCACTATCCGGAGTGACTCACCTGCCGCTATCGACTCTCTACACTTACCCGATCCTGATGCCGTCCACGACAACGGTGTTTCTGTCGGAGAACGATTGCCAGCTCGGCGAGGCGCAGGCGCAGGTGCAGGTTACTAATATTGGCGGCGGCACGCTCACTTTCGCGGCGCCGAGTCCGGTTGCGACTCTCGCCCCCGCCCTGGAGGTTGAGGCATCGAGCGGTCTGGCGCCGGCCAACCTCACGTTTACAATGGATCCGGGACGCTCGCTCGTGTCCCGTATCGTGGGAACCAATCTATATACCGGCGCCGGCGCATCGAACAGCGGTTCGGTGGTCGACATACTGCTCCAATCCCCGAACGCTATCAATGTTCCGCCCGCCATCAAAGTGTTCATGAACTATCGGGATTCCACGATGCGGGGACTAGTCTACCCGATTTCCACTGTTCCCAACACCAGCATTACCGCCAACCAAGGCTTGCAGGATATCGTACTCGACCCGGCGCGCAACTTAGTCTATATCACCAATGCCGGATACAACCGCATCGAAGTTTTTAATACGCAGACCATGCAGTTACAGACGCCGATCCCAGTGGGCCAATTTCCTCACCAGATGGCCCTGGGGCTCGACGGCAATACGCTGTACGTCGCCGAGACCGGCGGCGAGACCATCGACATAGTGGATCTCAACGCCGAATCGGTAACGGGCCGGATCACTCTTCCAACCATTCCGCGGATCGCCAATGCCGCGGTGACAACCGTCAACAATATGGCTGTGGGATTAACCGCGCTTCAGTTTATGACGAGCAACGGCAATCTGTGGGAAGTGATCGGCGGGCAGGCAGTGCCGCGCACGGGGACTTTTGTCACCGGCGTCACCGCGACGACTGGCGCGCAGACTGCGATCGCGGGACCGGCGTATTACCAATCGATGGTTGGTTCCGCCGACGGCTCGACCATCCTCCTGATGGGAGGAACTGGCGAGACATATCTCTATAACGGACTGACCGACACTTACACCGCGTCGAACCAGGTCTTCACCGCCCCAATCACCGGTTATTACGGTCCGGCGGGCGCGGCGGCCAATGGCGCTTTTCTACTAGCCAACGGTCTGGTGATGAACCAGTCGCTTACGGCGATCGGGGGAGCGACCGCTCCGGGCTTGGTCCCAGTGACGCCGCCTTCGAATCCCGGCCAGACCAACGGCGTGGCCCAGAGTCCGTTGCGCAACGTGGCCGCGGTGGCCCCGGTGGACCCGAGCGATTTTCTGCGCATGACTACGCCGGTTCGCGCGTCCATCACCGCCGCGATTACCGACGATATCCACACCACGCTCCAGTTGGTGAGCACCACCACGGGCGCAACTTCCACAGTGGCTGAGATGCCGGACAATCCGGTTTATTCTTTATTCGGATCGACGCGCACAGCCATGCCGGCGCGTCAGATGGTGGTCGATGCAAACGACGTCGCCTATGTTATAACGCTTTCCGGGCTGAGTGTGATGCCGACGGCGGCTACCACATCGGCAACCACGCCTGCGACCGCCGGCTCGAAGGCCGTGGTCAACGCCACCAATGGATCGGCGAGTTTCGCGCCGGGAGCGTTCATAGAGATCAATGGGACCAACCTGGCATCCACGGCCACCGCGAGCACGCTGCCGGCGCCGACGGTGCTGGGTGGGTCCTGCGTGCTGGTGGACGACGTAGCGATTCCGCTGCTTTCCACTTCGCCGACTCAGATTATGGCGCAGCTTCCGGCGGCCATTCGGGGAGGCTCCAACGTGCTGCAGGTGCGGTCGCTGACTAACGCGCAGCGGAGTACGCCGGTGGTGGTGTCGATTCAGAATTCGGCGGGGAATTAGGTGGGCGCGATGAGGATTCCAGGCCCCCGCACCGGCCGGCAGCAAAGTGGGGCGGCCAATCCTGGCTGCCGCCGGCTTTCAGCCGGCGATGGCCGCGAGCGAAGATCCGCACTCGGACATAAAGGGGCCGGCTCAACGTCGTTCGATTTGCTTGCTTATAGCGTTGTAGTATTACTCGCGCGGCCTCGACTCGGGCGCGTTCACACGAGTGTAACCGCTGCACGCAGGAGTGCGTGCGCCACGACTGCGTGCCAGGTTTGGCTGCCTCACAATGCATGCGCGGTGCTGTTTCTCTTGTGCGCACTTTCGGCGCAGGCAGCTACTTTCGGCAAGGTGGTTCCGTTGCTGGGCGGATCCTCCGATATTGTGCTGGATGAAACGCGCAACCAGCTCTATCTCACTTCGAGCACGGAAAATTACGTGCAGATCTACTCGATCGCGAAGCAAACCTTTCTCACTCCCATTCCGACCGACCAAACGCCTCTCTCGGCGGCTATCTCACGCAGCGGAACCAATCTGTACGTAACCTGTTACAACAGCCAAGTGCTTGACGTGATCAACCTCAATACGCTCACGGTGACCGCGCAGATCAACCTGCCGGCCAAGCCCGAAAGCGTGGCAGTAGGGAGCGACGAGCGCGTGCTAATCTCGACTACCGGCAATGGCGGCGCCGATCTGCTGCTGATCTACAATCCTTCGCCGGCGGCGGCCACGGCGCTTACCAGCATCTCGATCGCGCCTTCCACCACGCCCACTGCGCCGACGTTTCCTCCACCTTCCGGGCGCCCGTTCCTTTCCTTACACAGCCAGTTGCGGGCGACGCGCGATGGTTCCCTGATCGCCGGCGTGAGCGTGCCTACGACGGGAGCGGCCTCCCTGTTCGTTTATCAAACGGCATCGGGCACTGTGCCGCTGGCGCGGATCGTCACGGGTACTTCTACCACTCTGGCCATCTCCGACGATGGTACTCGCATCATGTGCGGCGCAATTCTGTTTAATGCGTCGACACTGCAGGTGCTGGCGCAGCAAAACCTGGCTAACTCGCCTTACCCCATCACTCCCGGGACTAGCTTCACTACGCAGGCGAACCAGGGCGGCGCGGTCTTTTCACCCGACGGGACGAGTCTCTATTCGGTACTGAACATTGCGCCGGTTACCAATTCAACGGCCACGTCCACCATCAGCCAGTTGACGGTCAGCGATCCGGACAATCTGCTGATCAAGATGGGGATTCAGTTACCCGAGAACCTGTCCGGCAAAATGGTAATGAGCGCGGACGGAACCAACGCCTACGCCTTATCGGATTCGGGCTTCACGACAGTGCCGTTGGGGACTCTTGCCCAAAGCCCGATTGCCGTACCCGCGGCGCAATCCGTGCTACTCACCAGCGACCCGTGCGGCGTAACGTCGGCGACCTCTTCCGCGGCGGTGACTGTCAACAACGCGGGAAAAGGTTCGCTCACGGCGACAGCTCAACTGCTGCGATACAGCAATGCGAATACCGCTACGGAATCGAGCGCCACCACCGCGCCCTCGGTTCGTACGTCCGGTTCGCAACTGGTCTTCAGCTTCAATTCCGCGGCGGCCAAGCAACGCGGCACCGTCACGCCGCCGCACGATTTTTTGGTCACATCTGCGCAGGCGGTCAATATCCCGAATAGCGTGCGCGCCTATGAGAACGCTCGCGATTCCAATGCGCGTGGAACCATTGTTCCGCTGGCGATCGGCCCTTCCGCGGCCACTCCGCTTACCGACCTGGTCTACGACCAAACCCGGCAGCGCTTGTACATCGCCAATTATGGATTGAACCGCGTTGAGGTATACGACATCCAGAGTCAGGCGTTTCTGACGCCGATCAAAGTGGGTCAACTGCCGAATTCGCTGGCGCTCACTCCCGACGGTTTCACTCTGTATGTGGCTAACTCGGGTGGCGAGACCATCAGCATCGTCAACCCGGACACAATGCAGGTCACTGGGATCGTGAGCTATCCGCCGGTTGCGTTCAATGCCACCACCGCGCTGTCACTGCCCAGCGTGATCGCTTTCGGCCTGAGCGGCCTGCAGATCATGAATACCGATGGCTCGCTTTGGAAGGTGGTGGGGAATTCGGCGGTTCCGCGGCCCGCCAGCGTGCTGCTCGGATCGACCCTTCCAGTCAAGCTGCTCACGCCGGGTGCAACCGCGAGCGTAACCATGGCTGCGACGCCCGCAGGCGAATATATATTGTTCGCCACCAGTACCGGAATTTCGTATCTATACGACGCGACGGCGGACGATTTTGTGGCGGAGAAGACGATATTTCCGACGACGACGCAGTCGGGTTACATTGGACCGGTGGCCGCGGGCCCTGGAGGCCAGTACTACGTGATGGGTGGCGTGCTGCTGAATGCCGACCTGACAATTGCGGGCACGGCTGCCGTGGCGGGGACTTACTCGGCAGTGGCTGCGGCGGGCGCATCCACTTATGCGGTATTCACTCCAGTGTCGGCAACCAGCACGACTCCGCCAGTGGTAACGATGCTGAACGCAAAGGCCGGCAACACCACTAACACGGTGAATGCTCTGGAAGGCCCGATTACGCAGTTGGCCACCACCATCACTGGTCCCGGCGGCCCCGGCGGCGGCTTCGGCGCCACCACCCGCGGGTTTGTCGGCGGGCGCACCATGGCGATGGACGCCGCCGGAACCAACGCTTACGTCATCACTGCCAGCGGCCTGAGCATCATCCCGCTGGCCGGTCCCACGCAGGCGCAAATGCCCGTGCCTTCGAAGGGCGGCGCGGTTAATCTGGCGAGCTACACGGCGGGCGTGGCGCCGGACGGACTACTCTCCATCTTCGGGCAGAATTTCGGAACCCTGGCCACGCCGGCCTCGACGCCCCTGCCGCTGATTATGGGGGGAACGTGCGTTACGCTGAACAACGTGGCGCTGCCGCTGCTTCTGACCAGCCCGGAGCAGATCAACGCGCAGATCCCGCCCGGTACGGCGGCCGGCACATATCCGCTGGTGGTGCGCTCGATCGCGAACCTGGCGGCGGCCTCGCCGGAAAACGTGACCGTCGCGAAATATGCGCCGGCGGTTTTCGTCGATAGCACCGGCCAGTTAGCGCTGTTCCATGCGAACGGGCAATACGTGAACCAGAACAATCCGGCCACGCGCGACGAGCCGTTGACGATGTATGCGACGGGCCTGGGCGCGACCACGGGTGGAGCGGTGACGGCGGGCAATGTATCGCCAACGAGTCCGCTGGCGGTTAGCGCCCCGGTGCTAGTCTACTTCGGCGATCCTGGCTATTCGCAGGCCGGAGTGATTGTGGATTGGAGTGGACTGGCGCCGGGATTCATCGGCGTCTATCAGCTTAATTTACAAATTCCGGGGACGCATCTCGATGGCAATGCGCTGCCGGTGACGCTGACTATCGGCGGTGTGAGCAGCCCTACTACGGGGCCGGCCGTGCCTTATGTGGCGGTGAATTGAGAGGCGCGGGTTTTGTCGTGTTTGCCGTCCCGCGTACCGTCATATAGAGTGAAGTTGTGACCGCAGTGGAAGCGTTCGAGTTGACCACCCAAGGAGGCGCGACCGATTTCGCCAGGCTGATCGCGGCCTGCGAGTCGTTCGGACCTTATTGCCTGATCGGCGGTCTGGCCGTCAATTGCTACGTCGAGCCGGTTTATACGCTTGACGCCGATCTCGTCACAATTGCCGCAAGTCTTCCCAACCTCTCGGCGCATCTCCGCGAGCAAGGTTTCAAGATCGAGGAGCATGCGCATTCGGTGAATGCGACGGCTCCGGGTAGCGACCTCCGGATTCAGTTCACTACGGACCGGAGATATCAGGCGTTCCTGGCCGGGGCCGTGGAGGCGAAGGTACTTGGAATCCAGGTCAGAGCTGCCAGTTTGGAGGATGTTACGCAGGGCAAACTGTGGGCTTACAGCGATCCACAGCGGCGCTTGAGTAAGCGCAAGAAGGATGAGTTGGATTTGATCCGGCTCGCCGAAGCCTATCCTGAGTTGAAATCTCTTTACCCTGACGAGCTAAGGGAACAGATCGACCGCGGATGACGGCCATGGCGACCGACGGCGTCATCGCTCGCGGCCCTCTACTGAGCGCAAATTTGCCTTAGCAGAGAGGCGTATCCGATTCGGGTCGTCAACAGAGAGTTGCTTGAAAATCTCCGCCGCGTCGTTACAACGCATGGAGGAGGAACGCATTGCGGGGATGGTGACTGTCGGCGTGGCCTCAAGGCGAGATGCGATGGCGAAGCCGGCCACGACGGAAACTACAGCTAGGACGCAAGCGAACTGCATAATCCGGAGGGCGTTTTTTCTGAGCTCTTGAAATATGACGATGCTTACGACGCCAGGCGTAGTATCGGTATTGCAAATACTTTTAGCGTGAGCAATCGAGTGAAAATGCGCCGGATTGACAGGCGAAAGCGCCTGTCCCACCTTTGTGGGGTAGATACTTTCGCCTGCCAACCGGAGAGAAGCTGCTAATTCACGGTCACGATCGCGGTCGCCGACGACGACAAGCCGCCTACCTGCGCGACTATCGCCGCGTTGCCGGCGGCCGTTGCGGGAGGCACGATTACATCGAGCTGGTAGACTCCGGCGCTTACCAAGCCGGCGTAGACCACCGTCGCGGCGGCGCCGCCGATGGTGACGGTTGGCGCGGTCACAACGGCCAGTGGGGCCGCCACAATGGCGCCATTGGTAATGGCCGGACTGGTTGGTCCAAAGCCGGTACCGAAAATGGTGATGGTTTCACCCGGCGCGGCGGGAGTGCTCGCGCCCGCATACAGCGTGGTTGCCCCCACTATGGCGCCGCTGCTATGTACTGCCGCCACCGACAAATTGTCCTTTAACAGGAAGAACGCCGGCGAGAACGCGTTCATAGTTGCGGTAGTCGAGGCGCTTACCAAGCCGTTGTCGGTCACCACGATCGGGACCGTGCCGGTAGCGGTATCCACAGGCGTCAGCACGTCGATCTGTTTGGGACTGATGTAATAAACGAACCCCGGCTTGCCATTTATCGTGACCGAGACGCCGTCGAGAGAAGTAGGCAGACTGGTCCCCGAAAAATCGCTGTTGGTCCAGTTGCGGGTGATCGGGGCAAGGTTGGCGCCGAAGATACTGATGTAGGCGTTGGACGCAATCCCCGTTACTCCGCCCGCGGCGTTGGCCACGCTGGTGGCGGAAGGAGTCGCCTGCAGGCTGCCTAACAGGCCGTGCAGCTCGTTGCCCGTGCCGGCGGTAAAGTAAATCGCGTTGGCATCTCCACCGCTGCCGCCATTGCCGAGAATCAGGCCCCAAAGTCCGGATATCGAGATGGTGTTGCCGTTCTCGTCCTCCAGCGCGCCCAATGCGGCGCCGGTCGTGGGATTGAAGGCATTGATGGTTCCATCGCCGAAATTGCCGACCAGCAGATCGTTGGCGAAGGCGCCGAAGGTGGCCGGCGCGATCGCGACGCCCCACGGAGCGTTAAGCGGGCCGCCGGTCGCCACGTGCTGCACCAGGCCGCCGTTCAAGTTGAAGATGGAAACCGCGCCCAAGCCCGCGCCGGAGACGGCAAAAGTCTTGGCCGCGTTCTGCTTGGCCCACATCACATACAACTGGCCGCCGAGGTTCCAGATGTTGAAAGGCGCATAGCCGGCGGGGACGGCCGCATCCACGAACGGCGTGCCGGGCAGCGTAACCGGCTTGAAATTGGTGTCGAACACGTCGATGCCGCCGCTGTGGAAGTTGGCGGCATAGATCATCGGCGTGGCCGAAGTGGTTGTGGCGCTGACTGCCAATCCGTAGTATGCGGCGCCGGTGCTTGAGTTATCCACCGCGAGCTGCGCCAGTGTGGTGCTGATGGACGAGACATATCCGGAGATGGCGCCATCGGCGGTGACGAAGATGAAATTGGGCGCTTTTCCCTGGATCAGAAAGCCGCCGGTGCCATTGAAGATGCCGCCGGTCGCGGTGGCGGGCGCAACGCCTTTGGCCGAAGGCGGAATGGTCGGCTTGGTCGCACTGGGCGCGCCATTGCTGCTATAAACCGTGGCTAGGCCAGTGCCGGCGTCGTTCACCCAGAACGGGCTGCCCGATGAGGTGTAAATTCCCCAAGGATTGACCAGGTTCGGATCGGTGAAATCGGCGATCCCAGGCTGATCGGCAACCAGGTTGTGTTGCAGGTAAGCATTTCCCGGCGGGGTCGCGGCCGGGAGCGCCCGCGGCGCCAGGACCAGCGCAGCCAAACCAGCCAGGAACCGGATCTGCCGGTGTGTTACGTTTGTTCGCATCATCATGGGCCCCCTCTAGCCCTCTCGGTGACTAGGCTATACGATTTGACCGCTTAACAGTCATAAAATTCCCATTGAATGTGCGGAGCCGTACAGATAGGGGCAACTCACCGGCGGAGACTCTTCTCGTTACGCCGGGCGGCGCTGGCAACGTGGCGCCACTCAAAAGCTCTGCGGCCGGCCACCGGGAAGTAGACTGCGACGGACGGGTGGACACGGGTTTGTGGACGGCGGAAAGCCGCTCCGCCGGCGGCCGCAGGGAAGTAGGCTGCGACGCTGCCGAATGCCGCGCCCGCGGATAGGCCAGTTTGCACGCCATGCGCCACGCCATGGGCATCGGCTTCCGCCATTGGCCCGGCCTCGATCCGCGGCGGAACTTGCCGCGTAATGCTCATTTTTCCCTCTTCTACAGTAATCGCGCCGATCTTAAGGCCGCGCAGCCGCTGCCGCCGGCTTGAAGCTCAGCTCGCCCGTAATATCCTCTGCGTCCACCAGCACCGTCTGCCCGTCGCGAATCTCCCCCTTCAGCAGCAGCCTTCCCAGCGGAGTCTCGATCTTCTTCTGAATCGCCCGCTTCAACGGCCGCGCGCCGTAGTGCGGATCGTACCCCGTCCGCACCAGATTCGCCCGCGCCGTATCGGTAAGCTGCAAGGCGATGTGCCGCTCCGCCAACCGCGCTCGCAGCCGGCCGATCTGAATCTCCACGATCTGCTTCAAGTGGTCTTCCGACAGCGCATGGAACACGATAATTTCGTCCACGCGGTTCAAAAATTCCGGCCGGAAGTGATGCCGCATCTCCTCGATCACCGCGTCCTTCATGCGCTCGTAACCTTCGCCCTCAAACCCGCCGTGATATTCCAGAATCCGCTGGCTGCCCACGTTGGAAGTCATGATCGCGATGGTGTTCTTGAAATCCACCGTGCGTCCCTGCCCGTCCGTAAGCCGCCCATCGTCCAAAACCTGCAGCATCACGTTGAACACATCGTGATGCGCCTTCTCGATCTCGTCGAAGAGCACCACCGCATACGGCCGCCGTCTTACCAGTTCCGTCAACTGCCCACCCTCTTCGTAGCCCACATATCCCGGAGGAGCGCCAATCAGCCGCGCCACGGTGTGCTTCTCCTGATATTCGGACATGTCGATCCGGATCATCGCCTTCTCGTCGTCGAACAGAAACTCCGCCAGCGCGCGCGCCAGCTCGGTCTTCCCCACGCCCGTCGGACCCAAAAAGATGAAGCTGCCGATCGGCCGGTTCGGGTCCTTCAACCCCGACCGCGCGCGAATCACCGCCTCCGCCACCGCCGTCACCGCTTCGTCCTGCCCAATCACCCGCTCATGCAGCTCGCTTTCCAGATTGAGCAGCTTCTGCATCTCGCCTTCCATCAGCTTCGTCACCGGGACGCCCGTCCAGCGGCTCACCACCTCGGCGATATCTTCCTCGTCCACCTCTTCCTTGATCAGCTTGGCTTGCGCCTGCTGCTTCGCAAAGTTGTCCGACTCTTCCTGTAACTGCCGTTCCAGCCCCGCCAGCTTGCCGTATTTCAATTCGGCCGCGCGGTTCAAATCGTACTGCCGCTCCGCCAGCTCGATTTCGGTCTTCGTCTCCTCCACCTGCCGCTTGAGCTGCTGTAGCCGCACCACGGCCTGCTTCTCGCTTTGCCACCGCGCCGTCAACGCGTCCGATTCCGCACGCAGATCCGCCAACTCTTTCTCCAGCTTCGCCAGCCGATTCTTCGACGCCGCGTCCGTCTCCTTCCGCAACGCCTCGCGCTCGATCTCAAGCTGCATGATGCGCCGCCGCGCTTCGTCCATCTCGGCGGGCATGGAATCGATCTCCGTCCGCAATCGCGCCGCCGCTTCGTCCATCAGGTCGATCGCCTTGTCCGGCAGAAACCGGTCCGTGATGTAGCGGCTTGAAAACACCGCGGCCGCCACCAGCGCCGCGTCCTTGATGCGCACGCCGTGGTGTACTTCGTACCGCTCCTTCAGCCCGCGCAAAATCGAAATGGTATCTTCCACCGACGGCTGGTCCACCAGCACCGGTTGAAAGCGCCGTTCCAGCGCCGCGTCTTTTTCGATGTGCTTGCGGTATTCGTCCAGCGTCGTCGCCCCGATGCAGTGCAGCTCGCCGCGCGCCAGCATCGGCTTCAGCAAGTTGCCCGCGTCCATCGAGCCCTCGGCCTTGCCCGCGCCCACCACCGTATGCAGCTCGTCGATGAACAACACCACTTCGCCCGCCGCATCCAGCACTTCTTTCAGCACCGCCTTGAGCCGCTCCTCGAACTCGCCGCGATACTTCGCGCCCGCGATCAGCGCGCCCATATCCAGCGACACGATCCGCTTGCCCTTCAGGCCCTCCGGCACGTCCCCGCGCATGATGCGCAACGCCAGCCCTTCCACGATCGCCGTCTTGCCCACGCCCGGCTCGCNNAGCACCGGGTTGTTCTTGGTGCGCCGCGACAGCACCTGGATCACGCGCCGTATCTCTTCATCCCGCCCAATCACCGGGTCGAGCTTGCCCTGCGCCGCCAGCTTGGTCAGGTCGCGCCCATATTTTTCCAGCGCCTCATACGTCGCTTCGGGATTCTGCGAAGTCACTCGCTGGCTGCCGCGGACATCGCGCAGCGCCTGCATCAGCCGCTCGCGCGTCAGGCCGAGTTCCTTGAGCAGCTTGCCCGCCGCGCCGCGGTCGTCCGTCGCCGCCAGCAGCACGTGCTCCACCGAGATGTACTCGTCCTTGAGCTGCCGCGCTTCGTCGTCCGCCTTCGCCAGCAGTTGATTCAGCCGGCTGGTGACGAAGATCTGGTCCGGCGCGCCGGATGGCCCCGAAACCTTCGGCAGCTTGTCGAGCTCCGCATCCACGCGCCGCGCCAGCATTTCCACGTTGACGCCCGCTTTCGCCAGGATGGAAGCCGCCAGCCCGCCCTCCTGCTCGAGCAGCGTCGAGAGGAGGTGTTCGACGTCGATTTGCTGATTGCCATAGCGAACGGCCTTGGTCTGCGCCGACCGGACCGCCTCCTGGAGCTTTTCGGTGAACCGATTGATGTCCATCCTTGTATTGTCACTCCACGCCGCGCCATGCCCGCCTGGTCTTTTCGCAGCTTGGCGGATTTTGTAGCGCAAGCGGTGGCCGATTGTCAATCGATTGGCAACGTAACGGAAGCCGGGCGGCAAAGCGTGCAGCAGGAAGCGGCGGAATCCGGATTCTAGATTCGACCCATGAGCAGCAGAATCACGAGAATCAGCACCACCAGGCCCAGCCCGCCACTCGGATAGTATCCCCAACCGCGGCTATGAGGCCAGGCGGGAACGCTGCCGAAAAACAGAACGATCAAGATGATGAGTAACAAAAGCACGTTTTAATCCTCCGCTTGTGAAAGGAGCAAACGCACCACCGTTGTACGCCGCCGCACGCGCCCTATTATCCTTGCAGTTGGCCCGAGATTCGGGGAGATTCGCGGCGGCAGTTGCACGCAGTCACCCAATTACGCGAGATTCTAAAGGTCACTCTCTCACTGCCACTGCCACTGATGGCGCGGATCGGAGCCGCGCGCGTTAGCAAGCGGTCTCTCACAGCGGCGCGCGCTGTTGGCGGCGAAGCTCCAGAATCAGCGACATGACGTTCCGCTCGATCTCATCGCGAATTTCGCAGTGACGCTCGTAGGAGAAGCGGATTGGGTCGGGAATCTCCCACTCCAATATGCTTTCGGCCGCGTCGGCGGGAAGTTTCTCGCCGCTCATATTGATCGCCAGGTCGAAACGCGCGCGGCCGAGCTGCCGGATGGTCTTCGGAAAGTGATCGCGGACGTCGATGTTCCGTTCCAGCATGGCGCGCTTGGTATCGGAAGCGATGCCCATTGCCGGCGCCAGCCCGGCGCTCGCCGGAATCATCACATCCGCGCCATAAGAGCGCGCGAAGCCTTCCGCCATCTGGCTCCGGCATGAGTTGCCAATGCACACGAAGAGAACCCGCTTGCGGTTATCCGTCATAGCTTCTGCAGGAATAGCTCGTGAACCCGCAGGTCCGCCGTCAGCTCGGGATGGAAAGTCGCCACCAGGTGCGGGCCTTGTTCCACCAACACCGGATCGCCCGCGTAACGCGCCAGCACCTTGGCCCCGCTGCCGGTGCGGCGGATAATGGGCGCGCGGATGAACACCGCTTCCAGCTTACCCGGCGCGGTTCGCTTCGCAAAATCGGGATCGGGGTCGATCTCGGCCACGCGGCTATCGATCTGCCGGCCATAGCCATTGCGCTCCACCGATAGATCCATCAGCCCGAGACTCTCCTGCGCCGGATGCGAGACGTCGCTCGCCAGCAAAATTGCCCCGGCGCAGGTGCCGAAAACCGGCTTCCTCCGGCCGAATTCCATCAGCGCCTCGAACAATTCGTCATGATGCAGAAGCTTGAGCATGGTGGTGCTCTCGCCGCCGGGGATCACCAAGCCGTCCAGGTCCGCAAATTGACTGCGCTCGCGGACGAAGACCGTTTCGGCGCCAGCGCGTTCCAATGCCGCGCCATGCGCCGCGAAATCGCCCTGAAGCGCGAGCACTCCCACTTTTTTCATCTGCCACCCTCGTGTCCGCATCTGTGGCGCGGGCCCATGGCCTGCGACCGTTTCGTCGCCGGCGCGTTCCGATGCCGCGCCATGTGCCGCGAAATCACCGGCGCCGCAACCTCCGCTACCTTCTTCACTCACCACCCTGTGGCGCGGGCCCCATGGCCTGCGACCGTTTCGGCGCCGCCGCGCTCCAATGCCGCGCCATGCGCCGCGAAATCGCCCTGAAGCGCGAGCACGCCCACTTTTTTCATCTACCGCCCTCGCATTGCATCTGTGGCGCGGGCCCATGGCCTGCGACCGTTTCGGCGCCGCCGCCTTCCAATGCCGCGCCATGCGCCGCGAAATCGCCCTGCACCGCGACCCCCGCCACTTTCTTCATCTACCAGCCTCGCGTCTGCATCAGCTCCCCTTCAGGCACCTTCGAGATTTCCAAACCGGGCATGGCATCGCCCAGCGCGCGGCTGGCTTCGAGCAGCTTCTCGGGATTGTTGTAATTCTTGGCCGCCAGCACGATGGCGTTGGCGCGCGCCGTCGGGTCGCTCGATTTGAAGATTCCCGAGCCCACGAACACGGCCTCGGCGCCCAGTTGCATCACCAGCGCCGCATCGGCGGGCGTGGCGATTCCTCCGGCCGAGAAATTCGGCACCGGCAGCCTGCCGTGTTCCGCCACCCATTCCACCAGTTCCAGCGGCGCCTGCAGTTTCTTCGATTCGTGCACCAGCTCCTCCTTGCCCAGCACGGTGAGCTGCCGCATCTCTTTCACGATGGTGCGAATGTGGCGCACGGCCTCGACGATATTGCCCGAGCCGGCCTCGCCTTTGGTGCGGATCATGG
>PLDF01000383.1 GCA_003135055.1 Bryobacterales bacterium
GCTCGGCGTGACGGATATCGATTTCGGTGCGCAGCTTCTCTCCCTGGTTGCGGTCGAAGATCCGCAACGGAATGTTAATCCCCACGCCGAAGTAAATCGTGATGGGCGGGTTCCGGCCAAAGTCTATGCTGAACGTCGGATCGGTCGAGCCATTCGCTACCGCCAGCTTGTGATCGGTCTCGGCTTTGTCCACCGCCTGCATGGCCGCGCGCAGATCGGGCCGGTCGGCTAACGCGATGTCGTGGAACTGCTCCAGCGGCGAGAGGTTGTCGTCGAAATCGAAGCGGCCGGTAACGTCGAATTGATCGATGGGCGTGCGCGCGTTGAGCAGCATCAGCATGGTGATCTTCGCCGTCCGCAGATTCACCAGCGAGGTTTCGTAGTCCGCCTCGTATTGCACGCGCTGCAGGTGAATGCGCTGCAGGTCCATTTGCGCCATATCGCCGGCTTGATAACGTTCCTGGCTGATGACGTATTCCTTGTCGAAGTAATCGCGGTTCAAAATGGAGAGCGCCAGTTGCGCCTTGCCCTGCAGCGTCTGCACGAAAGCCGCGCGCAGATTGAAGAGCAGGTTTCGCTCCTGATCGGCTTGCTGCGAGACCGCGATGGCGGTGGCGTCCTTCTGGCTTTGCAGACGCAATTCGCGCTTATGCTGGCGCTCGTGGAGATAATCGAAGACCACCGAGGGAAACGCGTAGGTGAATGGCCGGTAGGGCGAGCCGGCCGGTATCGGCTGAATTTGATCGGTGCTGATGGTGAAGTTCGGATTCGGGCGCAAGTATGCGGTGATCTCTTCGGCCTTCGATTCGTCGATATTGATCTGCCCGGCCATCAGCGTGGGATTGGCGGAGATGAACTTCTGCTTCACCTGCTCCCAGGTGAGGGCCGTCCGCGGGGCCTGCGACTGGGCCTGCGACTGGACCTGTGAGTGTGCAACTGAGTGTGCAACACCCGCCGCCACCAACGCGAGAGCGCAAGCCCGTCCTCTGGATTGAAAAGCTGTTGGCGGTTTGAGTTTCAAGGTTGCTAAGGTGGACTGCTGAAACCTCTATTATCGACGAATTGGCGCGACGTATGAAAAACGGTCGCGCCTATCTTTCAGGCGATGTCAACCTATCTTTTAGGTATGCCCCTTGGCGCAAGGTTTCGCTGTACTTAAAATGAAAGCGGGAGCGCCATAGAATGTCTTTCCGCCAAGCCGGATCCGATCGCGTGGCGCTGGCGGGACTGCTGATCGCCGCCATCGCCATTGTCGATTGGCGCGTGGATGCTCCTCTAGCATTCGGCTTCCTCTATCTGTTTCCCATTCTCATAGTCGGCGGCGTGTGCCCGCGCTGGGCGATCGTAGGCACTGCCCTGCTCTGCACCACGCTTGCCGATTGGTTCGATCCGTATCCCTTCACTCTGGCCATGGCGCTGCCGCAGGATGTTCTGGTCTTCACCTCGCTCGCCGGTACCGGCATGTTCGCGTACGAGATTACGCGGAGCCGTCAGCGCGAGCGCGAGAACCTGCGGCGGGTGGAACGGGAGTCTGCCGCGCGGCGCGAGGCCGAAGAGCAGCTCTCATTTCTGATCGATAGCAGCCCCGTGGCCATTTTCACCATGACTGTGGGCGGCACCATCGTGCTCGCCAATTCCGCCGCTCACCGGCTTCTGCAGCTGCCCCCCGGCCAGTTGCATGGCAAGAACGTCCGGCCCTTCATTCCCGCGCTCAGCCGCGTCTACGCCAACGGCGGCCAACCGGGCGCGTTTCGCACCGAAATGCAGTGCCGCGGCGAGCGCGAAAATGGCGAAGTGTTTCTGGCCAACGTTTTCTTCTCCACCTATAACACCGCCGCCGGACCGCGCCTGGCCGCGCTGGTGGTCGACGCTTCCGAAGAATTGCGCGACCGCGAAGAGGCCAGCCTGGAACAGCTCATGGCCGGTTCGCGCATCCTGATGGGCGCGGTATCGCACGAGGTGCGGAACGTTTGCGGCGCCATCAGCATCATTTACGAGAACCTGGCGCGCGGCGGCGGCCTGAGCGCGAGCAAGGATTTCGAGGCGTTGGGCTCGCTGGTGGAGACCCTCCACAAGATCGCTTCGCTTGAGCTGAAGGCGAGCAAGAGCAGCTCGCAAGTGGGCGGAATCGAGCTCGCGGAAACGCTCGACGATCTCCGCATCGTGCTCGAACCCTACTGCCAGGACGCCGGCATCGAGGTGACCTGGGACGTTCCCGCCAACCTTCCGCCGGTCTGGGCCGACCGCCATAGCGTTCTGCAAGTGCTGCTGAACCTCACCAAGAACAGCGAGCGCGCCGTGGAAAACGCCGCCGTCAAGCGCATCTCGATCGGCGTCACGGCGAGCAACGGCATTGTCTCCATCCGCGTTGCCGATACGGGCCCTGGGATCGCGTCGGCCGACAAGCTGTTCCAGCCTTTTCAAAAGGGCGCCGAATCCACCGGCCTGGGCTTGTACCTTTCGCGCGCTTTCGTCCGATCGTTTCACGGAGATCTGCGCCACGAGCCCACGCCTACGGGTTGCGTTTTCGCGATCGACCTGACGGCAGCCGGTCCCCACGGAGACGGAAACACGGCCGATTCCGGACGCGCCAAACATGGAACCTATACGACTTTTGTTGCTTGACGATCACGTGCTGTTCCGCGAAAGCCTGAGCCGGCTGCTGGCCTCGGAGCCGGATTTCGCAATGGCCGGGCACTGCGGCACGGCCGCCGAAGCGCTCGACATTCTGCGAGAGGCGCCGGTGGACGTGGTGCTTCTCGATTTCGACCTGGGCGGCGAGCACGTCAGCCAGTTCGTGGCGGCGGCGCGCGCCGGCGGCTTTGAAGGCAAAATACTCATGGTCACCGCGGGCATGAACGCCGCGGATTCTTCCATGGCGCTGACGCATGGCGCATCGGGCATCTTTCTAAAGCATAGTTCGCCGGGCAATCTGGCGCAGGCTATCCGCCTGGTGGCCGCGGGGCAGATGTGGGTGGATCAGAAAGTGGTGCAGATGCTCGCCGAGGGCGTGCCGCAACGCGAAGACAGCTCCCTTCGCAATCTTCTGACGGCGCGCGAACAGCAGGTACTGCAAAGCCTGTTTGAGGGTTTGACGAACAAGGAAATTGCGGCGCAATTAGGCGTATCCGAGAGCGCGGTGAAGGCAACGCTACAGCAGCTCTTTCAAAAAACGCGCGTGCGGACGCGCAGCCAACTGGTGAGGATTGCGCTTGAATCCTCGCTGAGCGCCACGCGAAAACTCTAACTCCCGTTACTCACCGGTGCGGCAGACGGGACGAATGATGATGATGATGATGCACGAAATTGTACATCGCCAACCCCAGCCACGCTGCTATACCCAAAATAATGAGCACTTCGGGCACGTCGAGGTGTCCCATATGTACTCCTTCTAGTTGGGAGTATACTCCTTGGCGCAACGATTGTGAACCGTTTGATGGTATTGAATATCCGAAAGATAGTCCGAAAGATAGGGCCGAAAGATTACCGCCCCAACCACGCCACCACGGTTTCGGGCGGCATCCGGATGCGGAATTAGCCGGCAAGGGACGCTGCGGTGCTACCAAATTGTGTGAATCTGTGAGCTGCGGATCTTGCGGTCCCGGCTTACGAGGGCGGCTCCCAAGGAAAGCGCAGTCGCGGCAATGATGCGGTCCGGCATATCCGGAACGAGATTGCGGTCGATCAGTTCAACGGCAGCGGCCACTCCCGCGTCCAGGGGCGCCAGTTCGCGGCGATCCCGCGGCAAGAGGCGCCCAAGCCGGCCGACCTCACCGAGCCTGAGAAAACCGCCGAGCGGCGCGCGCGGATGGACGACAAGCTGGCGCGCCTGACGCGTGTCCAGATCGCCTATCGCATCCCGGGCGGCGATAACTCCGATGCACGGGCCCTTTCGGCGGCGGCCATGATTCTGGGAGGCGGCGAAAGCGGGCGCCTGTATCAGACGCTGGTGAAAGACAAGGAAGTGGTCAGCGCGATCAATTGCGGACTGGACAGCCGCGCCGGCCCCTCGAAGCTCGATAGGGTCCGGGCAGGGCGACGCCAACATTTTCCTGACGTCGCTCACGGAGAATTTCGATGCCGCGCTGGCCGTGATGGCCGACGTTCTGCTGAACCCCGCCTTTCCGCAGGACGAGCTGGACAAATGGAAGACGCGCCTGAGGGCCAGCCTGGAGCAGGCCAAATCCCAGCCGGGGTTTCTGGCGAACGATCGCCTGCTGAAAGTGCTCTACGGAAACGACGCGCGCCAGTACGCGCATGCCACGCCGGCGTCGCTCGACAAGATTACCCGCGAGACCATCCTCGATCACTACCGGAAGTATTATGTGCCCGCCGGACAGTGGGCCGGCATCTCGGGCGATATCACGCCCCTCGACGCGGCGGCCAAGCTGAACAGAGTGCTGGGAAGCTGGAAGGGCGGTCCCATCGAGCGTATAGTTCTGCCGCTGCCCGGGCCGATCGCGGAGAAGAAGGTCTACTTGATTTCGCGGCCCAACTCGGTGCAGACGCTGCTGATGGTGACCAACCACGGCATGGGCCGCAATAGCCCCGACTACATCGCGTGCCAGGTGATGAACCGGGTTCTGGGCGCAGGGCCGTCGTCGCGGCTGTTTCGAATCGTACGGGAAGAAAAGGGCTACACCTATGGGATCGGCTCGGGTTTTACGGCCGCGCACAACTACGCCTTCTTCAACGCTTCGACTTCGGTGCGCACGGAGGTGACGGAGGCGGCGCTGACGGAGATTCTGGCGCAGCTCGGCGATATCCGCGACCGTGCGGTGCCGGCCGACGAGCTGGCCGACGCCAAGAGCGCGATTGTGGCCGGCTTTGTGCTGGGGCTGGAGAGTTCCGCCTCGGTGCTGTCGCAGTGGATGACGCAGCGCGAATACAATCTTCCGGAAGACTACTGGGACACGTATCCGCAGAAGGTGATGGCGGTGACGGCGGAGGATGCCGAGCGGGTGGCGAAGAAATACGTGCCGCTGGACAACGCGCAGATCATCGTGGTGGGCGACGTCTCGAAGATCGGAGAGCTGCTGAAGAAGTTCGGGCCGGTGGAGGAGATTTCGCCGGACAATTAGGATTAGGGCGTGGCTCGCCTTCAAGGTGGCGGGCGGCCGGGGCAATCGGAAGACACAAAGCGTCGGCTTGCCGGGCAATAACCTGAACCGGTAATGCCGCCTAACGCTCGCAGCGTGAGTGCAATTCGTCAAGCTTCAGCGCTTCAATCGCCCCGTGCGTGAGCCTGCGATCCTTGGCATGGACGACTTACGATCTACACCGCGCGGCGTTTGCTCTGGCAGAGGGTCTAACCTGACGTAGAGTTTGATACGGGGAGTCGTGGAGCCGATCCGAGACAAGGCTTATTTCTTCGGTGGCGCAACGATCCAGCAATGTGCGCGAACCATAGAGTTAGCAAACGTGTGTGTCTTTTTTCCAAGTACGAGGCCGTGCGCTGGGTCATTGGGCGGCTCACAGTCTTTCACAATCGGGTAACCCATGGGCTCGAACCTGCGCGGCGATAATTGAGGTGAGATAGTCGCCCGGGGACGCCGCGAGCGTGTCCTCTGGGCGACGTCCCTGCTCGACCATGAGAGACTCAATATTGACAGATAGCTCGGGATTCTTGAAGACGGCGGAAGTAAGTCGTTGGGAACCGTCAGGTTCCGTAAATAGCTGATTTGGACGAACCCGCCGAAAAAGACGATCACCACCGGGAATTGTCGGATCGTCCTGACGCGTTTCGCCTGCCATGCTCGTTAACCGAGACGATTGATCAGATTTTGTACGCGCGCCCAATTGGCATTTAGGCCGGCTTCTTCTTCCTCGCTCGTTCGGCCATGGAAATAGTAGTACGTTGGATTCTCTAGCGCGGGCACGACAACTTCAAGATCCTGTTCTTGCTGGTGCCACTCCGCTTGAACGCCGCCGTCGGCCAGCGGCGTTATCTGCGGAGCCGGCGAATCTTCCTGCAGAAGAGCGGACAGGATGTTCAGCAGCTTCACGACAAGCTGTAAGCTTGTTGGGCTGGCAGAATAACTATCCCACCCTGGTTGCACGCCCCACCGTTCCGAGAGCGACTGGAGGACCGAGCCGGCCCATTGTGGCAGGCCAGGATCACAGCTCGAATAGGCGAGGTCGATGGATTGGTCGCCGATCGGCAATAGGACCGTAGTGCGGTGCAATCTCGGCATCGTGGCAGCCGTTTGATGGCGGTCACGACGCGCAAAGATATCCGCCCATTGTCGGCCTAGGGAACCGGTGATCGTTCGCTGGTCCCGAAGGGCAAACACATCGGTTCGATCGAACGCGCCTGCCGTCGTGGCCATTTCTACTTTTTCCTCCAGATGCGGTGCATGTGCTCAGTCGTCAGTTGTTCAAAGGATTTCACAATCCACTTTCTTCCGATATCGAAGAATTCAAAGCCTGGGCCGTATTGCCCTCGTGCAGTGAGGTTCATAACGTACATCGGGCGGTTATCGCTTGCGCGCAGTGCCGGTTGCACGTCAACATGCAGCCTTCCGATCGGCTGCTCCTGTTCATCCGTTATTGGGAAGCGGATGTGGATTACAAAGTCCTCCGGCCTTCCGGGAACCGGTGTAGCTTGCCGGCTCCAGAATGTGAAGATTTGATCAACGTCCCCGAGTTTTTGCCACCCTTCGCCACTGACGATATGATTGACATAGGTCACCTCGCACTGGTTCACTTTCACGGCGCCAAGCTGTTCCTCAGCTAAGAACGACTGGAACTCTTCGAAATCTCGCTCAAACGCGGGCTTTATGACCGGCTCGTAGTGCGGATACTGATCTTCCGGCCCGGCTTTGCGCCAGTTCTTAATGAACCTGTCGCGCTGCACCTGAATCATTTCCGATCCGGCCCCATTGAGGAGCAGCAGGCGTGGCACCTCCAGCGTTTCTGGTATCTCGAACTGGATTCGACCACGCGCTATTGATTCCGATGAGCGCTCAATGATTGGGGCGAGCGCAGGCCGCGCCTCGGTTTTCGGAAATCTGTCTTTCACCCTGCGCCAGAATAAGCCGAGATGAGCTACTCCCAGCTTGGAGAGTTCCTCAAATTGCAACGACAGCACCGTTTCCACAACCGGAGGATTGTCGAAGTCAGCGAGATTGAACTGTGGAAATTCAGGCACGGCTGTCTTCCGAGGAACTGAGTATAAACCTACGTGATCGCAGCGAGCCTTCAGTTTGAATGCTCACACGCCCACGGTCAACGCGATTGCTTCCGTTCAACCGGCGGTTCATGCACCAGGCGCCTGTCGGCCCTCGTCCGTTTGCCGCGTTTGCTTGTCGCAGACCTCTGCCAGTGAGCTGATGTGAACACATCCCCTCTTGCCCGCATTCTCGTTTGCTTCGCCGTCTCCCCTGCTTGGTGGACCCTGCCACCCAAGTGTAAACCAATTTAAGCCGCCTTTAAGAGTTATCGACGCTTCGAGCGTTAGGCATGTAAAAAATATTTTCCTTCTTTTTCTTAATTTTAGCAGGATTTTTCGCAATGTGGTAAAATTTCTTTTCGAGGAGTGCCATCGTTATCGACGGCATCTGTTCCTTCGACCGGAAAAAGGGGCGGCGAATTGGAAACGCTTGAAGACCGCATCCGCCAGGCGATCAAGAAGCTTCTGGATGACCTTCTTCAAGGGGATTCTCATACCCTAACGTCGCTGGGCGTTTATAGGCAGAAGCGTCGATACCTGTCCAAGAACTTGAACAAGCCAAAAAGCCTACCGCGTGCTGAGTTGATCTTGGCTGCCTTAATACGAATGAATCGGGAGCTTGTGATCGAAAGCCCCGATCCCCCGCCCAGGGGTGAGACAGGCGCCATTCCGAGTCGTATCGTCATCAAAGTCGTAAAGGAATACAGTGAGACTCGGCCGGCACTTCCTGGCGATGGTAACACGGGAATTCGCGCTGAGCAGATCACTTCGGGTAAGATGTCCCTGTTAACCGCGTTGGAGTTTCCCCAGGATACTGAGCCCGAGATCATCCAGCAGAGTATAGTCAAAAAAGGACCGCATCGCGTTGAGTGCAGTGTCGGCTTGCGGATACGTAAGACCGGATCGTGACGCCGGCATTGCAGAATCGATAATCAAAGATCCCGCACTCCGGTACCATAAAGGATCTTGATACAAGCAACGACCGGAATTCACGGGTGTAGACCTCACGATAGCGCTGTGGGATTCCGCGTGGTCAATGTCGGAAATCTAAGACTTTCCCCAGTCTCGCTTGAGGTCCTCGCAGCCCAGAGATAGTGTCCAGTTAGCTACCAATATTGCCTTTAAAAGTGCTGCGGTCGCCGTTTCTTGGATCGTGAAAGAGGGCGAACGCCGCCTTTGGTTGCACAAGTGCGCTGCAGTTACGATACCCCTGGGAAAGTCCTTCCAAACTTAACTTCATGCCGGGCTTCGTCGATCTCCTCGGCGCTCAAATCGACCTTCAGATCGGCCCAAAGGCCGCGTCCTGGCTTCCGGGGCGCCCGTAAGTGTGCTTCTTGCCCGCGCAGGTGCTCCGCGTGGTCCAATACTTCCTTCTGTTTGTCTTCGGGAAGCGCCCGGACGGCGTCGAGAATCGCTTGTTCTAGAGTCATCAAAAGCCACCTGCAACCATTTATCGATTGTTTTTAGAGCCAGGCGGTTCCAGACTCTAGCGCCCCACCACTGCGCCACGGTCTCCCGCCACATCTTCCCGGTGGCGGGCGGCACTACGACGTGGGATGGGACAACGGAGCATGGACAGTCTACTCTGAGTCCCAAGTGCAAACAGATCTGCGATTGTTAGCAGACTGAAGCGGCTTGAGGAATCGGAGCCTCGGATTCCGATGCCCCACGTGCGCGGCGGTCGATTATCGCCCCCACCACTGCGCCACGGTTTCCGGCGGCATCTTCCCCATCACGAATTCCGCCATTTCCCGCAGCCGGTCGGCCATCGTTCCGGGACCCTGGTAGCAATGGCCGCGCATCGCCCCATACACGAAGAAGCCTTCATAATGCGGGTCTTTGGTCGTCAGCATCCAGTTCTGCATTGCGTGGACGCCATTGTTGAGAAAGAAATTATCCGCGTCGCCCACGGAGACGTGCAGCTTCCCTTGAAGCTTCGGACCCAGCGCGTACCAGTTCTTTTCCATGTAATAGCGCAGATCGTAATGTTCCTTCCAATACTGCCCCACCTTCGGATTCATCACGCCGGTCTGCTTATCGAATAACGGCTCGAAATACCCATCCTCGCCCAATGGACCGAACACCGCCGACCATATATCGATCTGTTCGCCCGACCGCCCATGCGTGCCGTTCACCAACTCGAAGTGGTTGCGCTGCTCCGAGGTTTGCCGCACCTGTCCGTTCACCTCGCGGCTGTTGATGGTAGGCTCGCGGCGCCACTCGATCTCCTTGTAAAACGCGTTCTTGTCCTGATAGACGTTGATGCCTTCGACGTCCGAAAAATCCACGGAATCCGGGCAGTAGCTCCACACGCCGCCGAAGAAATCGGGGTGGAAAACCTGTAGCGCCAGGCTCTCCCACCCGCCCGTGGATCCGCCATCGAGCAACCGCGCCCAAGGCTGGCGGATGATGCGGAAGCGCTTCTCCACTTCCGGAATCAGCTCCTGCAAAATCGCGTCGCCATACGGCCCCACGTTCACCGAATTCACCGCGTAGGAATCGTCGAAGTAGGGCGTGGGATGCTGGAAGGTCACTGCGATCATTCGCGGAAATCCATCCTTCACCCAATCGGGGTAGATATCGCCCTGGCGGCCCGATTGAAAGCCCAACGGCGAGCCGGTGGAGAAATGTCCCTGGCTGTACAACACCGGATAGGAAATGGCGGTTTTCTCGTAATCGCGCGGCAGCAGCACGGTGGCGCCGAGATAAATCGGCCGTCCCCAGAACTTCGTCAGCATGGGGCTCTCGATGCGGAACCGCTTCACGTAATCGGTGTCTTTCGGCATCTCCACGGGCGGAACGATCTGGTCGCACACCAGCTTGATGCCGTACCCCTTGGCGGCGTCCAGCGCGATCTTCTTCGGCGTGCTGTACAGGTTCCCCGGCGAACGGGTCCATCGCTGGCCTTCCCATTGATCGTCGTGCATCCACACGGTGTGGCCGTCGGCGCGCTTGAACTCGGAATAGACGTTGATGAACGCCTGCACGTAGTATTCGCCGGCGGGGATTTGCGCGATACTTTCCACGGGCGTGCCCAGATCGGCGGCGTCGATCACGGCAGATTGGCCCGGCGCCAGCTTCTCGAAATCGCGGCCGAAGAAGGGAACGCCCACGCGCCCGATCTCGAGCCGCGGCTCGCGTTGGACGTCGCGCGAGATCATGATGAAGGCGCGGCCGGTGATGGGACCGGTCTTGGCCGAAGCGGCATAGGAGATCTCGAAGCGCGTATCGGCCGCGAAGGCTGCGGAGATGCACAGGGCGGCCAGCGTAAGGCGTGAGAGCATGGGAGGATTTTAGCTGAAATCGGGGGCCTGGGGCGGGTAAAGCAGCCTTGCCCGGCCCAAAAGCTTCACTTGGGCGGCTGCGGTTCGCTCCGATCCGCCATCCGCTTCCGTACTTCGTACCTCTTCCAGTCGCTGCTGTAAGTGCGTTCCCGCTGCAAGCCCTTTCGAATCTGCCGCGTCGCTAGCGTCATCTCCGCGGACATCTTAGCGGCCATTGGATAGCGTTATCCGGTATTAAACAGCTGATATTAATATATTTACTCTATAATTAATTATGGCCATGGAAGCGGACATCAAAGCGGCAGACAGAGGCGAGCCCGTGTCTCTGATGGAACCGCTGTTAATCGGCGAGGGCTCCCGCTACCGGGGACCGCTCACCGACCTCGCCTTCGACCTTACGCGCCGATCCGCCGGCTTCAGCCGCAGCCTGCCACCAAGCATGCAGGCTTCGCTTGCCGGCCTGGTTCGGTCGATGAACTGCTATTATTCCAATCTTATTGAAGGACACGATACCCACCCGGTGGAGATTGAGCGGGCGCTCAAGAACGACTATAGCCAGGATGCCCGCAAGCGCGATCTGCAACTCGAGGCCATAGCCCACATCAGCGTACAGCAGTGGATCGATGGCGGCGGCTTGAAAAGCCGCGCTACTACCACCGCCGGGATTTGCGAGATTCACCGGCGCTTTTGCGAACTGCTGCCCGAGGATCTACTTTGGGTTGAAGACCCGGCCAGTAAAGAGCGTTTTCGAGTTGTACCCGGCGAACTGAGGCAGCGGGATGTGCGGGTCGGGAGCCATATTGCGATCAGCCCCGGCGCCGTGCCGCGCTTCTTAAAGCGCTTCGAGGAGTCTTACAGCGTTCTAGGGCAGGCGGAGGCAATCGTCTCTGCCGCTGCCGCCCACCACCGGCTACTGTGGATGCACCCATTCCTCGATGGCAACGGCCGTGTGGCCCGTTTGATGTCGCATGCCACGCTGCTGGACACCCTGGATACCGGCGCAGTGTGGTCGGTTGCGCGGGGGCTCGCGCGCAACGTGAACGAGTACAAGAACCTGCTCGCCAACTGCGATCAGCCGCGCCGCGGCGACATGGACGGCCGCGGCGCCCTGAGTGAAGAAGCCCTTGCCGGCTTCACTCGATTCTTCCTCACAGTCTGCATCGACCAGGTCGCCTTTATGGAGAGTCTTGTGCAACCTGGCCGCCTGCGCGCCCGCATCCTGGTGTGGGCGGAGGAGGAAATTCGGGCCGGCGGGCTCCCCGCCAAATCGAGCGCAATTTTGGAAGCCATCCTCTACCGCGGCGAGCTCCCGCGCGGCGATGCGGATGCCGCTGCCCGTACCGGCGAGCGTCAGGCCCGCCGGATTGTCTCGGCGCTGGTGGACAAGGGCGTGATAGTATCCGAGGGTCCGCGCGCGCCATTGCGCCTTGCCTTCCCGGCTGCGCTGGCGTCGCGCTGGATGCCGGGGTTATTTCCGGAGATTGGGTAGCTGCATGGGCCGGTGGGGCGGACCCCTGGTCAACCCCCCTGTTCCGCGCGAGTCCCCCTGGACCCGCTCTTCGCCTCTGCCAAATCAGCCCCGTGCGATCCCTGAGAGGCCGACCCGGGGGGTCGGCCGCGGACCAGGGGGGCGACCAGGGGGTCCGCCCCACTACTTCCCGTTCCCTTACAGCGATCTCAGGAAATTCAGCAAATCCTGCTTTGCCGAATCGTTGAGCGCATTAAACGCGGCGACCACGGAATTAGCTTCCGATCCCTGGCTGGAGTGCGCCTGGATGGCTTGCATTAAGTCCGCGGTGCGGCCGTCGTGGAGGAAGAAGAGGCGCTGTCCCAAGCCCCACAAGGGAGCTGTGCGGAACTCGTTGCCCGTCGCATCGCCCTGTGAAATTCCGTCGGCGAGGCCCGACCCCATGTTGTGAAGCAGCAGGTCGGAGAATAGCTGAACGTTTTTGTTCGACAGAGCCGCGATGGGTGAGTTCCCCGAAGTCAGCGTCGGGGTGTGACACAGCGCGCACCCGGTTTGAACGAAAGCGCCATTCCCGCGCTCGATGGAATCGGCGCCGACGTTGCCATAGGACAAGGCGGCCTGCGGAGGGGCCAGCAGCCGCATGAACATCGAAAAGTTGACAATGTCCGAAGCGGCGCCGGTGACCAGATTGGTAATGTCTTCGGGGTGACCCAGCGTATCGCAAGAGGGAGTGGTTGCACGCGCGTTCGGAAAGACCTCGTTGGTGACGCCCTGCTCCACGTTGTAAGCTTCGCCGGCGAAGATGAGCAGCGATTTGTTCTGCGCCTTCCAGCCGAACCGCGTCATAGTGCCGTCGTTGCCGCTATAGTTCCCACGGCCCGATATGCCGAGCTGCATCTTGGCTGCCGAGTTAGCGGATTGATTGGCCAGGATGGTGGCGTCGTCGATAGCCTCGATCAGCCCCGCGCCGAATACCGGCGTTGGAATGCGGAAGATCACGTTGCCGCCGGATAACTGCGGCGCGAAGTTGGTCTGCGCCAGATTGCAGCCGGGAGGCGCGTCGGATCGGCCGGTAATCACGAACAGATCGTGCACGCCGCCGTCGGCCGTTCCATCCGGGTTGGTCTTGAAACGCGCTTCGCGAACGGGGCCGTCGATCGTGATAAACGGGGGAACCGTGTTGTGCGCCCCATGCAAGGTGGCCACGGCCACCTGGGGATTTACCTGCGGGCTCGACCCGCCAACCGCCGGAAAGGCGTGGCATCCGGCGCAACTGTTCATGTTGAAGCTTGGCCCAAGGCCCGAATCCGTCTCGCCATTCAGCGTGCCGAAGACGGAATCAACCTCGCTGAAGGTCTGCTTCCCTACATTGAAAAGAATCGATTCCGAGCCGGTAAGCGAAGTGGCGGCTCCGCCTGCGGCGGCTGGGCCGTTGCGGACTCCCGGGTCCTTCGCGGACGCTGTGGCTTTCGGCGGTGGTTGTTGATTGTTCTGGGGATTCGCCTTGGCAGCAAGTAGCGAAAGCGTCAAAATGGCTGCCCCCGCAGTTTTCTTGAATCGGCTGTTTCTCATAGTTGTCCTCCGTAGTTATTCGTCCATTCGCAGTGTGGGTTCTGTACGTCCTAGTACTCATACTGAAATTTAATCAAGTCTATCGAGAAAGCTCGGGACTGGGAATTAAAAATTGTAAAATCCACGTTAAGAATGTAAACTGGGCCTCCCAAGCGCCGCCGTGCGGGACGCGGTTGCGGGCTTTAGGCTATGCGCGGGTAACGATCTCGACGAATGGGCCAACCCCTCTCGCCGAAGTTTCGACGGGGCAGGACCTGGCTGGCGATCTGGCTGGCGATATAGAGGATCTTGCCCACCACTGTATGCGTTACCTCGGCGGGCCGGAGGCCGGACCCGAAACCGCACGGAGGCCGGGCCTTCCCTGGGCACATGGGCACAAAACATGGGCAGGCCGCAGCTCCCCGGCGATGGAGCGAACTGTTAACCTAATAGCTTGCTGCCCCAGTTAGCCGAACGCGCCTTATGCAGACCTTCACCGATATCGAGACCCGTGACCTCTCAGCCCCGTTAAGCCGGAACAAACACCTTCGCAGATGGGTCGAGAAAATGGCCCAGCTTACGCAACCCAACCGCATCCATTGGGTGGATGGCTCGCAGCAGGAAAACGACGCCCTCTGCTCCCAGATGGTGGAGGGCGGCACTTTCGTCAAACTCAATGAGAAGCTGTGGCCCGGCTGTTTTTACGCGCGTTCGGATGCAAACGACGTCGCGCGCGTGGAAGACCGTACCTTCATCTGCTCGCTATCGCGGGACGCCGCCGGACCCACTAACAACTGGGTCAACCCTTTCGAGATGCGCCGCAAGCTCAAGAGCCTTTTCGACGGGGCCATGCGCGGACGCACCATGTACGTGCTCGCCTTCAGCATGGGGCCCATCGATTCGCCCATGTCCCAGATCGGCGTGCAATTGACCGATTCGCCTTACGTGGTGGTCAATATGCGCATCATGGCGCGCATCGGACTGCCGGTATTCCGCGAGATCGATAAGGACATCAAGCGCGTGGTCCCGTGCATGCACACCGTGGGCGCGCCGCTCGATCCGGGACACGGGGACGTTCCCTGGCCCTGCAATAAAGAGAAGTACATCGTTCACTTCCCGGAAACCCGCGAGATCTGGTCGTACGGCTCGGGCTACGGCGGCAATGCGCTGCTCGGCAAGAAATGCTTCGCGCTGCGCATCGCATCGAATATCGCCCGCGATGAAGGCTGGCTGGCCGAGCACATGCTGATTCTCGGCGTCGAAAATCCCCAAGGCGAAAAAACCTACGTGGCCGCCGCGTTCCCCAGCGCGTGCGGCAAAACCAATTTCTCGATGCTGGTTCCGCCCGCCGGTTTCGAGGGATGGAAGGTATGGACCATCGGCGACGATATCGCGTGGATTAAAGCCGACGAAAACGGCCGCCTCCGCGCCATCAATCCCGAAGCCGGCTTCTTTGGCGTCGCGCCCGGCACCTCCGTTAAGACCAACCCGAACGCCATGGCCACACTCTCGCGCAACACCATCTTCACCAACGTCGCGCTCACGCCCGAGGGCGGCGTGTGGTGGGAAGGCATGACGGAGGAACCGCCCGCCGAATGCCTGGACTGGCAGGGGCGCAAGTGGACGCCCGCCATCGCCAAGGAGACCGGCGCCAAAGCGGCCCACCCGAATTCCCGGTTCACCGCGCCCGCCTCGCAGTGCCCCACCATCGACAAGGATTGGGAATCGCCGCAGGGCGTGCCGTTGAGCGCCATCATATTTGGCGGCCGGCGCGCCACCACCATGCCGCTCGTGTATCAGGCATTCAACTGGAGCTCCGGCGTCTACACGGGCGCCACCATGGGCTCGGAAACCACCGCGGCCGCGGCCGGCGCCGTGGGCAAGGTGCGCCGCGACCCCATGGCGATGCTCCCGTTCTGCGGCTATCACATGGGCGACTATTTCCGCCATTGGCTCAAAGTGCAGCGCGGCCTGTCCGAGACCCCGCGCATCTTCCACGTGAACTGGTTCCGCAAAGACGCCAACGGCCAGTTCATCTGGCCCGGATTCCGGGAGAACATGCGGGTACTCAAATGGATTGTCGACCGCGCCCGCGGCCGCGCCATCGGGCGCGAGACGCCCATCGGCTGGGTACCCTATTACGAGGACATCGAGTGGACCGGTCTTCAGTTCCCGAAGGAACGATTCGACGAGCTGCAGGCCTTCGACCGCGATGCATGGCGCGCCGAAGTGGTCAGCCACGAGGAGCTTTTTATCGATCTCCACGATCATCTGCCCCCGGAGATCGTTTACGAGCGCGAGTTGTTAATCTGCCGCCTGTAAGACGGGCCTCCTGGCCCGTCTGGGGCAGCCATGGACCGGGTCTACCTGAGCGCGAGATCCGGAACAGCGGCGGCGCCGGAATTCGGCGAGGACGCGCTGATTCTGCACAGTGGACTTTCGAGTGCCAATCTCGCGCGCGAACCGAAGCGCGTTCACACGATTGTGTGTGGCGCCACGATCTGCCTCAGGAGGGCTGGGGGCGGGCTATTTCGCCTTGTTGACGGCCTCGATCAGCTCCGGCACAATCTGAAACAGATCGCCCACGATGCCGTAGTCCGCCACTTCGAAGATGGGCGCGTTGGGGTCCTTATTGATCGCCACCACCGTTCGCGATCCCTTCATGCCCACCAGATGCTGGATGGCGCCGGAGATTCCGATGGCCATGTACATCTTCGGCGCCACCGTCTGGCCGGAGCTGCCCACCTGCCGCTCCATCGGTAGCCAGCCTGCGTCGCAGATCGGCCGCGAGGCCGCCAGCTCGGCGCCCAGCGCGTCCGCCAGCTTCTGCACCAGCGGAATATTATCCGCCTCCTTGATGCCCCGGCCCACGGAAACGATAATCCCCGCGGCGCTCAGATCCACCGCGCGCTGCGATTCGCGGAATAGCTCGAGAGGCCTGGTGCGAATATCGGCGGCTTGAATCTGGGGCGTGAACTTCTCCACCGGCGCCGAACCCTCCGCGACATGGTTCGCAACATGGTCCGCGCGATAAGCGCCCGCCTGCAGCGAAGCGAAATGCGGCGCATCGCCCGCGAAGCGCACGTCCGCGTTGATCTTGCCCTGAAAGAGCTGCCGCACCAGCACGATCTCGCCACCCTGGACGCGGTGAGAAACTACGTCGCTCACCGCGACTTTGCCGAGCGAGGCCGCCAGCTTGGGAAGAAAATCGCGCACCTGATACGAGTGAGGAAAGATTACCACCGATGGCCTGGCATGCTCGATCAACTGCCGCAGCGCGATGGAATAGGCGTCCGGCGTGTAGTCTTTCAGCAGCGCATTCTCTACCGCGTAGACCCTCCGGAGTTGCTTCGCCGCCAGATCCGCCGCCAAGCCATCCACGCCGTCGCCAATCACCGCCGCGCTAGCCGTTGCGTTCAGCTCGTTCGCCAATTGCTGCGCCGCCGCCAGCGTCTCGAACGACATGCGGTTCCACGCGCCGCCCCGTTGTTCCATTACCGCGAGAATGCTCATAGAACCCGCGCCTCGAATTTCAATTTCTCCACCAGTTTCGCCGCCGCTTCCTTCGGGGTGCCTTCGAACAACTGCGTGTGCTTGGCCCGCTCGGGCAGGTAGATGCGGTCGAGCGTAATGTTGGGCGCGCCGGGCGCAGCCCCCAGGCCGGCCGCGCTAAGACGCTTGACCTCTTTGGTCTTGGCTTTCTTGATGCCCATCAGCGTGGCATAACGCAGCTTGCTGATGCCCGATTGAACTGTCAGCAGCGCCGGCAGCGGCATCTCCACGTGTTGGAACCAGCCGTCTTCGAGCTCGCGCTTCACGCGAATGCCGGCGCCTTGCGCTTCCACCTGCATGATGAGGGTGGCGTGCGGCAGCCCCAGCAGCTCCGCCAGAATCACCCCGGTCTGCCCATAACCCAGGTCGTCCGATTGCAGCCCGGTCAGCACCAGATCCGGCGCTTCGGGCTTGATCGCCGCGGCCAGCAGACGTGCGCCCGATAGAGGATCGAAGGCGTTCATGTCTTCTTCGATGTGTATCGCGCGGTCGGCGCCTTTGGCCAGCGCTTCGCGAATGGTTTGCGAAGCCCGCTCGGGCCCGGCGCAGAGAGCGATCACTTCGCCGCCGGGCTTCTCTTTCAGCTGCGTCGCCCCCTGGAGCGCCTCTTTTAGCCGCAGCGCCGCCTCCAGCGCGTAGGCGTCCGGCTCATTGATTTCGTAGGCGACGTCGGATTCTTCAATCCACTTGCCCGATGCGGCGATGCGCAACTGGGAATCGCGCGCGGGAACCTGTTTGATGGCGACGATGATTTTCATGAGGGCCGGCGCAGGCCATGGGATTTCCCATACGCCCCGCGCCACGTTTATATCTTCTTGAATATCAGACACCCGTTGGTGCCGCCGAAACCGAAGCTGTTCGAAAGCGCGTGCTCGATCTTCAACGGCCGCGCGTGGTGCGGCACAAAATCCAGATCGCACACCGGGTCCGGATTATCCAGATTGATGGTCGGCGGCGCCAGTTGGTCGCGGATCGCCATCACCGTAATCCCCGCCTCCAGGCCGCCGGCGCCGCCCAGCAGGTGCCCGGTCATGGACTTCGTCGAGCTCACAGCAACCTCGTATGCATGGCCGCCGAACGCGCGCTTGATGGCTTGGGTCTCGGCGCGGTCGCCCACTTCGGTGGAAGTCCCGTGCGCGTTGATGTAGTCGATTTGCTCCGGCTCCAGCCTGGCGTCGCGAAGCGCGTTGCGCATCACGCGGAACGCTCCATCGCCATCGTCCGGCGGCGAGGTCACGTGGAACGCATCGGCGCTCATCCCGTAACCCACCACCTCGGCCAAGATATTGGCGCCCCGCCTCCGTGCGAACTCCAGCTCTTCCAGCACCAGGATGCCCGCGCCTTCTCCCACTACGAAGCCGTCGCGGTCGCGGTCCCAAGGGCGCGATGCGCGCTCCGGCTCGTCGTTGCGCGTCGAAAGCGCGCGCATGGCCGCAAATCCGCCGATTCCCATGGGCGTGATGCAAGCCTCGGCGCCGCCGCAAATCATAGCCACCGCGTCGCCGTGTTGGATCAGGCGGAACGAATCGCCGATCGAATGCGCGCTGGTGGTGCAGGCAGTCGCCGTCGCCGAATTCGGCCCCTTGGCGCCACTGCGGATGGAAACGTATCCCGACGCCAGATTGATAATTGTGGCGGTGATGAAAAACGGCGAGATGCGGCGCGGCCCATGCTCGAGCAGATTCCGGTGTTCGCGCTCGATCACCTCGAATCCGCCGATGCCGCTGCCGANNGGCGAACTGGATGAAGCGCCCCATCTTCTTGATTTCTTTTTTCTCGATGTAGTCGCCGGGGTTGAAGCCCTTCACCTCGCCGGCGATACGGCACGAAAATGCGGCAGCGTCGAACTGGGTAATCGGTCCAATGCCGGACCTTCCGGCGTGAATCGCCTCCCAGGACACTTCCGTCCCAATCCCGAGCGGCGTCACAAGACCGACGCCGGTCACTACCACTCTTCGCGGCAATCTTGTTTTCCTCGACGCCTACTTCTTGTTGGTCTTGGCTTCGATGTACTCGACGGCGTCCTTGACGGTGGTGATCTTCTCGGCTTCCTCGTCGGGGATTTCCAGTTCGAAGGCCTCTTCAAAGGCCATCACCAGTTCCACGATGTCGAGCGAATCGGCGCCCAGATCGTCGACAAACGACGCGTTCATGTCCACCTGGGTCTCATCGACGCCGAGTTGCTCGACAATAATCTGCTTCACCTTTTGCTCTACCGACATGATTCCTCCTGGGATTAGGTGCGAACGCGTTGATTTTAGCTAGCTTGCGGACTTTCCGCAACCTAACGGCGCACGCAAGCCTGGCCGGACCCCGAACCATCCATTCTGCCACGGATTTGCCCGCGCTGCCGGGAAGTTTTTCGCCCGTCCGGGTTCAACCTCGTATTCGAGGGGGCTGCACTTCGGCTGGGAGCCTGGCAAGAACGTCCACACCGATGCGCCCCGCCAGCGCCAAAGCCTCACGCGCATCCTCGACGGCGGGCGAATAAGGCTCACTGGGGTAACGAAACCGAACAGCGTATTTGTTGAGCGGCGCCCTGCCCCGCGAGTCGGGCGAGTCCATCCTCCAACGCAGCGCACAGGGACCCCAATTCCTCGAGGTTGTGGATCTTGGGGAAAGGCTGGTCATGCCAAGTGAGAAAACCCTTGCATGCCTTTTCCACCGCCTGTCGGGTCGCCTGTTGGGTGTGGAAGAGAGCGCCCCGAATAAAAGGCGGGACCGCTGTCAAATCATGCTCGGCGTTTCTCAAATCCTCGTCGGATCTTGCAAGCCAGTCTTGTGTGTCTTTGAGACGAAGATCGTCAGGCTGCATAAAGCAGCTTCCCTTCTCGAACCACAGTGTTAGGAAGCGAAGCTCTCAGAGGCAACCGCCCGCAAAAGTCGCTGGCCCTGTAAACGAGCACGTCCACAACGGCGCCCCTGCCCACCAGTGCCTCATATGCCGTCCCCTCGTCTTGCTGGCCCGGCGGCGAATTATCGGCGACAACGACCAGGATATCGTAGTCGCTGTCCAGACCGGCGTCACCACGGGCAGCAGAACCGAAAAGGTATACCCTCTCCGGCTGATAGGCGCGCACCAGCCGGCCAACCACGTCTCTCAGTATGGGATCGTCGGCAGACGGAACCCTTCGAACTGCTGGTTGCGTATCTTTACTGCCATGATCCGGTCTCTCGATAGCCCGCTTCGGAGATTTCCCAGAATAGCAGCAATGCTGGAACGCCCCGGACGCCCTGGGGTAGTGCCTGAAAGGCGCCTTGCAAAGAAAAACCGGTTCGCGGAAGAGAGGGATAGAAACAATGCGCATTGGGGATGTAGTGGCATCTCGTGAGGCTGTAGCTTATGATAATCGCATGTCGAAGCAGTTGGACCTTTTCGTTTAGAGGCGGATCAGCCCAACTTCGAGGATCTCGGCAATGAAAACGGCGGCAAATTTTGGTATGCGCGCGATTTCATGGGGATGCTCGGCTACGAGAATTTCACTGCCTTTCAAAAGCCGGTCAACAAGGCTATCGCAACGTGTACCGCGCTGAATATTCCGGTTCAGGAAAACTTCGAACAGGTAAGCCGCCTTATCGACGGTAAACCGGCTCCGGATTTCAAGTTGACCCGTTTTGCCTGCTATCTGGTTTCGATCAACGGCGATGTGCGAAAGCCGGAGGTTGCATCCGCGCAAGCGTATTTCGTCACTATGGCGGAAGCGTTCCGACAGTATGTACAGAACGCGGAAAATATAGAGCGAGTCCAGAACCGGGAAAAAATAACCGAAGAAGAGCGGTCTTTGAGCACTGTTGCGGCGGCTGGTGGCGTCTTTGACTTTGCCCTCTTTCAGAACGCCGGGTATCGGGGAATGTATTGCATGAACCTCCGAGATCTGAAATTGAGGAAGGGCGTGGAAGTTGGGAAGTCGGTGCTTGACTTCATGGGCAGCGAGGAACTGGCGGCGAACCTGTTCCGAATCACCCAGACGCAAGCGAAGATTCGTAATGAACGACTACATGGTCAGCTGCGGCTGGAGCGCACGGCGGAGGACGTTGGCGGTACCGTCCGCCTGACCATGATTGAGATTAGCGGAAGGCCGCCGGAAAGCTTGCCTTCGGCCGAGGATATCCAACATGTAAGATCTAAGCTGAAACAGGCGCGGCGTGAATTCGGAAAGCTTGACGAGCCCAGTAAGTAAAGCTCACAGGTTGATTAAGACCGTTTTTGATTCTTTACGCCAGCAAATCCGCCAAGTCCCACACCCGAGTTTTTCAGCCCCCTAAGCGAGCTTTTATCTGACGGCATACATCCATCGTAAGGGCGAGATCGTTCGGAAATGCAAGCAGGCCAATTCCTTATCGCAACGCACCTTTCAGGCATTACCCGCCCGTGAACGTTTCAGCCCATCCGGCGCCAACTTCAAGATGGACTAGCCGATCCGCCTTGCCTCGCCTCGCCAAAGCCTCGCGGGCTTCCTCGACGGTGGGCCAGTGGGCATTCTCGGCGACCCCCAGCGCAGTTCGGGCCACGCTCTTGATACCCTTAGAACATCTGCGTCCGCTGGAGAAAGCCCCTATGTTCAGTCGTACGCTCTTTCTTTGTTCTGCACTGACTTTGGCTGCTTCCGCAGCCACGTTCCCCGTGCTGACCTATTCCACGTACCTTCGCGACAGCTTCACGCCCAAAGCCATCGCCACCGATTCCTCCGGAAACATCTACATCACCGGATACGCGATCGTCGATCCCGCGGCAGCGCAGACCGCAGTGCTGGTTATCAAGTTGAACCCGCAAGGCAGTGAGTATTTCTACGTGCGCTATCTGAGCGGATCGGTCGACGACTACGCGAACGCCATTGCGGTGGACGCCGCCGGCGACGCTTATATCGCCGGCTCTACCGCATCGCCGGATTTTCCCGTCACTACCGGCGGCAACCTGGGGACGGCGCCTACGGGCCAGCTCGACCAGCGATCTTTTGTGGCCAAGCTCGATCCCACTGGCAACGTCGTGTTCTCCGATCTGCTGGGCGGCTCGACCTGGAGCGCCGCGCAGGCCGTCGCAGTCGCCGCGTCAGGCCAGGTCCTGGTGAGTGGCAACAGCGTAAAGCCGGGTTTTCCTTCGACCGCCGGCGCTTACAGCGTCCCCGACACTACGAACCATCCCTACCTACTTGAGCTAGACCCCACCGGCACGAAAACCATTTTCTCCGCGACCGGAATCGGCGGCAGCGCCATCGCGCTCGACTCATCGGGTAACATCTACGTGGCGGGCACTACTTATCTGCTGGACTATCCCACCACGCCGGGCGCTTATCAGACCGCGTTCCCCGCCTTTTATACCTGTCTCCTCCTCTGCCAGATCTCCTCTCAGGGAGCAAACCAATACGTCACGAAGGTCAATGCTACCGGCTCAAAACCGATCTACTCGACGGCTGTTTCGGGCCAAGGTAACACAGTCAATACGGGCCTGGCCGTGGATGCCGCCGGCAACGCCTATCTCACCGGCTTTGCAGGAGCTACTTACCCCTATACTGTCACTCCTCCAGTCATACCCTCGGGTGGCGTCATCGCTGTCGCATATGACGCATTGCCGTTCCTTTCCAAGCTGGATACGCTCGGACAGACGCTCCTGTTTTCCGTGCCGGTCGGCGGCGCGGGCGTACAGGTGGATTCCAAGGGCGCCGTGTACGCCGGCGGCGAAATCGGCTCGCAGGTGATACAGCAATATGCCGTGACGGCCAGCATTCCGGCGCTGGCAAGCATCCCCGCGCAGTGTCTGCCCAACACTGTGAACATCCTGAACTCGGCTTATGTCTCTCAGGTGGATGCCGCCTCCGGCAGCGTGCTGGGCACGCAGTTCCTCGGAGGCTCCGCACTCACTGGCGCTACCATCGCGCTCACTGGCTCGACACTCTGGATTGCGGGTTCGACCACTCTGCCCGATATCCCACTTACCCCTAATGCCCTTACCGTTGAGTTCCTCACTTCGATCCCGCTGCAAGGCCCTTATCCGGGAGCGGGCCCGGTAGCAGGCGCTTACCTGGGCGCGGTGGACTTCTCGCAACCCGCTCCGCCCGCGGGAACTCCCCAGATCGGCTGCATTGTCAATGCGGCGAATCTGGCGCCGATCGGTCCAGCCACCCGCTATCAGCTGCTTACTATCTTCGGAACCGGTCTTGGCCCGGCAATCGGAGTTAGCGCCACTAACAATTCGACCTACTCACTCGCCGGAGTCAGCGTCAACTTCGGCTCCTCTTCCGCCCCGCTATTGTACGCTTCCTCCACCCAGATCAACCTTGCCGTGCCGCTTGTCGCTTACAGCCAGTCTTCCACACTAATGCAGGCGATGGTCAACGGCGTAACCGCTCAGCCGCGCCAGCTTTCCTTGACCTACCAGAATCCCACCCTGTTCTTGAATATCCCGCAGACCTTCCTGGCGAGCGGCAGTTCGCCCGGACCGGTTGCGTTGGCGCTCAACGCGGATGGCTCCATGAATTCTCCCGCCAACCTGGCGCAGCCCGGCTCGGTTGTCTCGGTGTTTGTGAACGGCCTGGCGCCGGACCCGCAGGTTAATAACGCTCCCATTCAGCTCACCGCGTCCAATGGGTGGCAAGTGACGAACGTCGTGCAGGTCTCTCCGTTCGTCGTACAGGTGGACGTTCAGCTTCCTTCGCCGCTAACGAATGTGCCGGGGATTTCCGGCAGCCTCATGCTTAGCTTCGACGGGCAGGCATTCGGCGGAGTGGTATACGTAAAGAGCCAATAACGGCAGGATCAAGTCTCCGGACTGGATTCCGCGGGAATAGAAGGCGGGACTGCCGATGGCAGCGCCTTCACAAAGTCGCTGGCTGTCGTCACTTCCGCGCGTCGCTGGAACAGCCGGCTGATCAAGGTTCCGTGAAGCTCCGCATCCAAATCCGCGCAGCAGTCCGCGATGACGACGATCTGGTAATCGGCATCGCAGGCGTCCAGCAACGTCGATAGCACCACGCCGCTCGTCGCGATGCCGAATAGGATGATCGCGTCGATTTCCATCGCGCGGAGCAGCATCGAAAGATCCGTTCCGGCGAACGCACTTACGCGGTGTTTCGTCACGAGAATGTCGCCGGGCTCGGGTCCAAGCGCCGGGTGGATTGCGCCCGCCGCTCCCTCGAACAGCTTCTGGTGCTGCGAAGACGACTTGATCGCCGCGAAGAACTTGTTTCGACCGCTGACCTCCGGTAAACCCGGTCGAAACCCCACCTGAACCAGGATGACCGGCATCCCCGCACCTCGCGCGGCTTGCAGGACGCTCGAAGCCCGCTCAATGAACTCGTCTTGTGGCTTCGCATAGATCGACACGATACCGGCCTGGCAATCCATCGCGATGAGAGCAGTGTGCGCGACGTCGAATAGCAGTCCCGTTCCCATTGTCTTAGTTTACCGTCTGTCCCGGCCGGAACTCCGTACTGCCGGGAACTTTTCCGCCCATGCGGCGTCAACCTGAAGATGGGCGAGCCAATTATCGAAGCCCGCGGCCTTTCGAAGCGCTACGGTGCGGTCTCCGCCGTGCGCGACATCAGCTTCTCCATTCGGCCGGGCGAGACCCTGGGCGTGCTCGGCCCCAACGGTTCGGGCAAGAGCACCATCGTGAAAATGATCACCGGCCTGGTGGAACCGTCGCGCGGCCTCGTGCTTTTCCGCGGCGTGCGCATCGAGGCCGACCAGGCCTGCTACAAGCGCAGTTTCGGTTATGTGCCCGAACAGCCGGATCTTTACGGCTTCCTTACCGGCTGGGAATACCTGGACCTGGTCGCCACGCTGCGTGAGATTCCGCCGCGCATCTTCCGCGAGAAGGCCGCGGCCATGCTCGAAGGCTTCACCCTTTATCCGCATCGCGACAGCCCCATCGCATCCTATTCCAAGGGCATGCGGCAGCGCATCGTGCTCATCGCAGCGCTGATGCACGACCCGGAACTGCTGGTGCTCGACGAGCCTTTTTCCGGTCTGGACGTCACTAGCGCATTGGTGACGCGCCTCGTCGTCGAATTGTTGGCTGCGAAAGGCAAGGCCGTCTTCTTCTCTTCGCCCGTGCTGGAGCAGGTGGAAAAGATGTGCACCCATCTGGTTGTGCTCAAGCGCGGATCGGTAGTGGCTTCGGGACCCATCGGCGAAATGCAGGCGGGCTTCGCCGGCCAAAGCCTGGAAGCGGGATTCATGCAACTCACGGAGCAGGTGGATGCCGGGCGCATTGCGGAAAACATCGCCGCCGCCGCTCTTGCGCCCGCGCGCTAAACAAGATGCTAAAGCTCTTTGTGGAGCGGCCAATCCTGGCTGCAGCGGACCTTCAGCCGGCTCTCTTCACCTGCGCGCCCGTCGCTTTCCGCCGCCAGAGACGCTCCCGCGAGGGACGGTCCGTCGCTCGTGTGAACGCTCCGAAGCCGGTGCTTCATGCCCATTGACAGTTGGCAGCAGCGCGCCGCGCAGCGCCCCTTCGCGCGCCTCGTCATGCACTTCCTGGCTCGCCTCGTCCGCGGCGGACACGAAACCGAAAGCGCCGATTTCGATTTCGGCGCCGGTCCGCTGCTGGGCCTGCTGGCCGCTCCGGGCGCGTTCTGTTCGCTTGTGCTGTTCGAGAAATATTCCACGCTGCAGGATTTCATCCTTCAACGCCGCCATCCCAATGTCGACGCCATGTCCGCCCCGGACAAGTATTTCTTCATCTGCCTCGCCATGGCGGTGGCAGGCGTGGTGACGGCCATCAAGTGGGACAAGATCCTGCCGGACTCGCAGGATTACCTGAATCTCGCCCCCTTGCCCTTGCGCCCGCGCAGCATCCTGCTGGCCAACGCCGCCGCCATCGCCATTGCCGTGGTAGTCTTCGCCGTGGATGTCAACGGCGCCTCGACCATCCTGTTTCCCACCATCGTGAGCGCCTATTCGCATCAGGGGCCCGGCGCCATCGCGCTGTTTGCGGCCGCGCATGCGGTCTGCGTAACGCTCGCCAGCCTCTTCGCTTTCTGCTCCATCTTCGCGCTGTTGGGATCTCTCGCCGTTGTGCTGCCGCGGGAAGCCTTCCGCGCCTGCTCGTCGTGGGTGCGCGGCGGAGCGCTATTGGCTTCGGTGATGCTGCTGCTAACCAGCGCCAACGGACCCGCGCTTATGCGCGGCCTGGCGAAATCGCCGGATTCGGCGGCGCGCTTTCTTCCGCCGCTATGGTTTTTCGGCCTCTATCAAACGCTGCAGGGACGCCCCACTCCGTTGATCTTGCAACTCGCGCACACCGCGCTCTGGGCCTTCGCGGCCGCATTCGCATTGATGATTGCGGCCTATACGCTTACCTACCGCCGCAGCTTTGCAGGCGTATTGGAAACCGGACGCCCTCCCTCGCAGCAACGCATACTAGCAACCGTACTCGCATTTTTAGATCTTTTTTCCAAGCGCGCCGGAGGCTTCGATCGCGCCTGCCACCGTTTCACCATCCGCGCCCTGCTGCGCAGCGAGCCGCACCGGATGTGCATTGGCGTCGCCGCCGGGCTGGGTTGGCTGCTCGCGCTGCAGCAGATGTCGGCTCAATCCGAAACCTCGCAATTGGCCGCGCCGCTCACTGCCGCCTATCTGCTCATTCTCGGTCTGCGCATCGCCTTTGAAATCCCCGCCGGGGTTGCCGCCAACTGGGTCTTCCGCGCCACGCTCGATCCGCGCGTCCACCAATCGAAGGACCAATCGAGGGGCGTCACCATCGGCGCCCCCATCCGCGTGATGCTGAGTTTTCTGGTTCCCGTGGTGCTTGCGCCCGCCTTCGCGCTCGCATGGCGGCAGTGGGGCGCCGGGGTTGCCGTGATCGACACCTTATATGTGCTCGCGCTTTCGCTATGCTTGAGCTCCCTGCTGCTGGCCGGGTATCGCAAGATTCCGCTGACCTGCCCGATGCCCGGCTTCCGCGACAACTTCCTGGCTCTCTGCGTCATCCAAATCGTCGGCTTTGCGCTGTTCACGCAACTCGGCGCGCTGCTGGAATTGCGGATGTTGAGCCATCCGTGGAGTTTTCTGCTGGTTCCTGTAGCGATGGGCGGCGCCTGGTTCTGGAACCGCCGGCGTATCGCCGATGCCCGTGAGGCGGGCGAACTGGAAGAATCGCTAACGTTCGAAAACTCACAAGCCCCGGTAGTGGAGCGGCTCGATCTTTTCGACGCCGGCTGAAACCTGGGTGGCGTGGCGCCATGCCCTGTCGCGGTTGGCTGAAAACCACCAGCACGGTGCTTTCCGGCCAAAGATAAGAGGGCCTCAGTTTTTTATTTTCAATAATTTACCAATCAAATCAAAATGGCGAAACAGATGCATGTCTGTTGTACGTCGAACCCAATGAGGTCACTTATGACACAAATTTCAAATCTCCTTTTTCGCTCTGGTATCGCCGCCCTGCTACTTACTTCCGGCTTGGCAGTGGCGCAGGACCAGCCACCTGTTCCACCACAGACCCCGGCGCCCGCGAACGGCGCGTGGCGGCACGCCGGCGATCCGTCGACCGCCGCTCCGCAAGCCAATGTGCCCGCAACGCGAGGCTCAGCCGATTCCGAACCCGTGGCACAAGCCCCTGTGGATCAAGCCCCAGCGGGTCAAGCCCCCGCAGCCCAGGCCGGCGACGTTTACGCTCAGCCCGGGCAGCAGCAAGCTCCGGCATCTCCGGCGCCGCAAGCCTCGAACCGCCCTGCGTATGGATTGCCGGCGCAATTGACGCTGAAGCCCGGCACATTTTTCACCGTGCGCACCAACACCATGCTCGCGTCGAATAAGAACAAGGCCGGTGACCTTTTCACCGCCACGCTGGCGCAGCCGCTGGTTGTGAATGGCATCGTGATCGCTCAGCGCGGGCAGACCGTGGTGGGCCGAGTCGTCGATGCAGGCAAAGGCAAGGACGGCGCACACTTCTTAAAGCTTGAGCTGACCGGAATCACCTTGGCCGACGGTTCTCAAGTTCCGCTGCAATCGCAGCTCGCCACCAGCACGGGCCGCACCACCCCCGCGGGCGCGCAAGCCGGCGCCGTTGTTGGAACCACAGCCGTGGGCGGTGGGGTCGGCGCTATTGCGGGTGGAGGAATGGGTGCGGGCATCGGCGCGGGCGCTGGAGCCATGGTTGGAATCGCAGGCGTGATCGCGACGCGGAACCATCCGGCAGTGCTCTATCCCGAAACGCCGCTCACCTTCCAAGTCACCGCGCCGGTGACGGTCTCTACCGTTAACGCGCCGCAGGCGTTCCGCTACGTGGGTCCCGAGGATTACGAGCGCCAACCTACCATGACATCGCGGTTGAATGTGCGGCCTCCCGGGTATCCGGCGCAGAACTATCTCTACGGCCCCGGCTATTCCTATCCGGGTTATTACCCTGGTTTTTATCCCGGTTACTATCCGGGTTACTACCCATACTATTACGGACCTTCCGTCGGAATCGGCTTCGGCGGCCCGCGCTTCTTTGGCGGCCGCCGCTTCCGGTAGGTAAATCGAGACTCGGATCTCACTGCCGCGCGGCGGGCTCACTTGTTTGCCAGGTAATCTCGCCGCGCAGCGTCTAGTGTCACTGGGTCGATAACCGGGAAGTTCCGTGAACGGCGTTTCACGGGAGGAATCCGTCAGCGCCCCGCATGCGGCCTGCGCTCGGGGCTGGATCATGGTACGAGTGCCGCGTATTCCAGACGGAGCAGGAAGATCGGTAAACGCTGCGCGACCAGGCAGGTTCTATCTCCCAGGATACCGTTTGGGCCACTGTACGAGTCCACTTGTACGAAGCCGCTGTGCGGCAGTAAAGACCCCTTCGTTCTTTGTCCGGACGATTGCAGGGCTGGCGATTCGGCGGTACATCGTTCCGTAATGCCACGGTTCGCTCAGCCACCGCCTCGTGACCGATTCCGCCACGCACGCGGAATACCAATCCCCATAAAAGCAATCGTCCTGCGAAAGTAAGGCGGCTTCGTACAAGTTGTTGTATCGGCGAATGCGTCGGCGATCGGCCTTATCTTTCTCTTGCAGGCGAGAGGCGCCGGCGTACTCCCGATACAACCCTAAGGTCTTGCCGGCCCCAACCGCCTGGGAGCCCGGGGCCGCTTCTACGGCTTAGTTAGGCCCTGGACTGTTTCCGGATGCGCCGTAATCCGGGCCCAATCGGGGTCTTGATCCGCTACACTTAGCTGAACCATCACATGCCGCTTTCCGTGGGCGATAGACTCGGTCCCTACGAAGTCCTGGCGCCCATCGGCGCAGGCGGCATGGGCGAGGTGTATCGGGCGAAGGACACGAAGCTGAAGCGTGACGTCGCGCTTAAAGTGTTGCCTTCGGCTTTCGCCTCCGATCCCGAGCGCATGGCCCGATTCCAGCGCGAAGCCGAAGTGCTGGCGTCGCTGAATCATCCCAACATCGCGGCGATTTACGGCGTCGAGCATAGCTCCGATGGTGCGCAAAGCCTCGCGATGGAAATGGTCGCAGGAGAATCGCCTAAAGGACCGCTGGCGTTCGACGATGCGTGGCGCATCGCTTCACAGATCGCCGACGCCCTGGAGTACGCGCATGAAAAAGGCGTCGTTCACCGCGATCTCAAGCCTGCGAACGTGAAGGTGACGCCCGAGGGCGTCGTCAAGCTCTTGGATTTCGGATTGGCGAAAGCGTTCACCAATCAGCGGGAGATATCGACGAGCGGGGAGAATTCGCCCACCCTGACGTTCGGCGCGACAGAGGTCGGGGTGATCATGGGCACGGCCGCCTACATGGCGCCGGAGCAGGCCAAGGGGAAAGTGGTGGACAAGCGCGCCGATATCTGGGCATTCGGCGTGGTGCTGTATGAACTGCTGACCGGTGACCGGCTGTTCGAAGGCGACGACGCCGCAGACACGCTGGCACAGGTGCTGACGAAACAGCCGGATCTGGAGAAAGTTCCGAGGCGGGCTCGCCGGTTGGTCGAGGAGTGTTTGCAGAAAAACCCGAAGCAGCGGCTGCGGGATATCGGCGACGCCAAAAGGCTGCTGGAGGAAGGACGGGCTGAGAGCCCTTCGCCGGCTAAAGCCCGCGTCACCTGGAAGGTCCCGTGGATGGCCGCGGCGGGAGTGGTGGCGATTGCGGGAGCGGTTGCGGCGTGGGCGCCGTGGCGTGCGGCTCCGGGGCTGCCGAAGCCAGTGCGGTTCCAGATCGCGACGCCGCCGGGCGTGAACCTTGGTTCAACTTTCTCGGTATCGCCCGACGGAACCAAGCTAGCCTATGCCGGAGTCGGCTCCGACGGGGCGACGCGCATGTGGGTGCGGGCGATGGACGCGCTCGAATCCCGTGCGGTGACGGGCACTGAAGGCGCTACGGACGCGCCCTTCTTCTGGTCTTACGACAGCCGGTTCCTTGCATTTTACGCAGGCGGGAAGCTCAAGAAGGTGGATGTCGCGGGCGGTCCGGCGCAAACCATCTGCGAAATTTCCGCGACGGTCGTGGGCGGCTCCTGGAATCGCGACGGCGTGATTTTATTCGGCACGAATACGCGCACAGGCATTGAGCGCGTCTCTTCGGCTGGAGGCGTGCCGTCGCCGGTGACCGCTATGAATGCGGCCCGCAAGGACGCTGTACACGCGTTTCCCGTCTTCCTGCCGGACGGGAAGCACTTCCTGTATCTCGTCCGTGGGGGGGCGCCGGATACCATTGGCGTCTACCTCGGTTCTCTCGATTCCAAGCCCGATCGGCAAGACCCTAAGCGGCTGGTGGATACCGGGTTTGGCCCCGGATTTGTTACGTTTTCCGAAGGCATCTCAAAGGGAACCCAGGGCGCGATCCTGTACTATCGCGACGGAACGTTGCTGGTGCAACCCTTCGATCTTCGTGCATTGCGCATCGCCGGAGAGGCCGTGCCTCTGGCGGAGCAGTTGGGCAGCCACCTTCGGTTTGGAGACTTTTCCGCCTCGGACAACGGAACCCTGGCCTATCGCGGCGCCGGGAGCGGCGGACAGAGGCTCGGCTGGTTCGACCGGCAGGGAAAGAGTCTGGGGACCATGGGTGGCGTCCACGACTATTCACAGATGGCGCTTTCGCCGGATGGGGTGCGGGTCGCCACGGTGCGAACCGACGCAGGCAACAGGGACATCTGGCTGACGGCGTTTTCCCGCGGCGGCGATACGCGCTTAACCTTCGGTCCGGCCGTAAACCTTGACCCCGTGTGGTCGCCGGACGGCAAGCGCATCGCGTTTGCATCGAATCACGGCGGCGGTTTCGGCCTGTACCAACATGCGTCGGACGGCGCGGGTCAGGACGAGCTGCTGTTCCAGTCGGAACACAATAAGAGCGTAACGGACTGGTCCCGCGATGGCCGCTTCCTGCTGTATGACGATGCCGATCCAAAAACGAAATTCGACCTGTGGGTGCTGCCCATGGAGGTACAGCAGGGTGAGCGCAAGCCGATTCCGTTTCTGCGAACTGAATTCAATGAACGCGAAGCCAAATTCTCGCCCGATGGCCACTGGATCGCATATCGATCGGATGAGTCCGGGATAAACGAGATTTACGTGCGACCGTTCCCGGCGCCAGAGGGCGGAGGCGGAAAGTCGATAGTCTCGCAGGCAGGCGGGATGGATGCTCATTGGCGGGGTGACGGCAAGGAGTTGTTCTATCTAGCTCCGGACGGCAACGTAATGGCGGTCCCGGTTTCTACGAGCGGATCGGCCTTCCAGCCCGGAGCACCCGCAGTCTTGTTCAAAGGTCCGGCCAACCCGTTCGGCTGGGATGTGACGGCCGATGGCAAAAGGTTCCTGTTCGCGGTCCCCGTGGGAGAGAGCGCGCAGGCGCCGTTCACCGTTATTCTGAACTGGATGTCGCTCCTGAAGAAGTAGAGCAGATCGACCGTTCAAAGTATTTGGACAGTCTGACCTGGTGTGGTCCTTTAGAGATTACTCTCAGTTGGCCGGAATCCGGATGGCGAATTTCATATTTACCGTGGTCGAGCGAAAAAAATCCGGAAACGTATAGCGCCACCACCGTACCCTAAGCGAACCTTGTTATGATAGGGAACGTGGGCACGCCTCGGCTGGCACGCTTCGCGGTACCTTTTTGTCTCCGGGCCGTCGTCCCATATATAGAGCCTCTCCGGTGAATTCATGAAAATCCGACATTTGCTTTACTTTGCGCTGGTGGTTACCCTCGCAGCGGTTCTGGCGCCGCTTTACGGCCCCAGTCTTAAGGCCGCTGCGGCGACGCCCGCGACTGCCGACGATATCGACCGCGACATGAAGTCCGTGGCCTCGGCATTCGCGCTGGTTGAGAAGAATTTCGCCGACCCTGTGTCGTCGGAAAAAGCGTTCTACCAGGGCGCGATTCCGGGGATGCTGCGGACGCTCGATCCGCACTCGAACTTTGTGGACCCGGCCGAATACCGCGAGATGCAGCGAAAGCAGCGGGCGCAATATTACGGCGTCGGCATGGAGATTATCGCCGATGGCGAGGGGCACGTGGTGGTGATGCGGCCGTTTCCGGGATCGCCCGCGTTTAACGCCGGGTTCCGCCGCGGCGACATCATCTCGGCGGTGGACGGAAAAGACGTCGCCAAGCTGGATTCGAGCGGCGTCGCCGACCTGCTGCGCGGACCGCGTGGAACCCAGGTGCGGGTGACGGTGAAGCGCGAGGGCGCGCCCGATTTCATCTCCGCCGAAGTGACCCGCGGCGAAATCGCCACCACCGTGGTGGACGCTTTCTGGGTGACCCCGGATGTTCTGTTCTTGCGCGTGGATAGCTTCGAGGCGTCGAACCTTTCTCACGACGTGGAGGCCGATCTGGCGAAGTTGGGAGAATCCAAGGCCAAAGGGCTGATTCTCGATCTGCGCGGCAATCCGGGCGGGTTGGTGAATGAAGCGGTGGCGCTGGCGGGCCGGTTCATGCGCGACGGGCAGGTGGTGGTTTCGCATCACGGCCGCGCCGAAGAGGAGCAGGTGTTCCGCGCCAAGGCGAATCCGGTGGCGCAGAAATATCCCATGGTAGTGCTGGTGAACAGCGGTTCGGCGTCGGCGTCGGAAATCGTTTCCGGCGCGTTGCAAGATCACGACCGCGCCTGGCTTATCGGCGAGAATACCTTCGGGAAGGGCTTGGTGCAGGCGCAGTTTCCGCTGTCGGATGGCGCGGCGCTGCTGCTCACCATCGCGCACTACTATACGCCCAGCGGACGCCTGATTCAGCGCGACTATTCGCACTCGTCGTTCTACGACTATTACTCTAGCGGCGGCAAAGGCACGCCGAACATGGGCGACATGAAAGCGACCGACAGCGGCCGCAAGGTGTACGGCGGCGGCGGCATCATGCCGGACGATAAGTTCGCCACGCCGACTTTCACCCCGTTCGAGCGGCGCATGCTGATACTTCAGAACGCGGTCTATCCCGGTCCCATTTACCATTTTGCCAACCAGTATTTCGCCGGCAAGAAGCCTAGCGTGCCGGAAGGCTGGCAGCCCAGCGAGGACACGTTAGAGCAGTTCCGCGCGTTCTTGAAGACGCAGAAGATCGCGTTTACCGACGAGGAATTCGATTCCAGCAAAGACTTCCTGAAGCGCTGGATCCGCTGGGAGTTCTACTTCCGCTCCTTCGACAAGGAAACGGCCGATCGGGCGAACTGGAAAGACGATCCGGAAGTGCAAAAGGGCGTCCAGAGTTTGCCCAAGGCGGCATCCCTGCTGTTGCAAGTGCAGCGCGTGCTGGCCGACCGCGGCGTCAAGGGCTAACTGGAAGGTAGGACAGGCCGTCGTTTTTGGTGGCCTGTCGTGCTGCGCGGAGACAGACGACAAAAATCGATCGTCTGTCCCACTGTCCTTTTAGTAAGCTACATTAGTAAACTACCGGGGGAGGTCCCGCATGATCGCTCTCCGCCGATTGGCGTTCGCCGTCCTGTGCGTTACGCCGTTTCTCGCGCTCCACGCCCAGCCCAAGCCGCAATACGAAATCTACGCCATCCGCTACGCCACCGTGCCGGGCTTCGCGGTCTCCGGTCTGGTGGAAGGCGCCGACCCCTCCCGCAAGATCGATATCGCCATGATGGTCTGGCTGATTCGCGGCAACGGGCGCAACATCCTTTTCGATTCCGGCTTCTACCGCGATCAATTCATGAAGCAGTGGCATCCCACGGATTACGTCAAGCCGTCCGAAGCCGTCGCCAGACTCGGATTGAAGCCCGAAGACATCACCGACGTCATTATCAGCCACATGCACTGGGACCACGCCGACGGCATGGACCTCTTTCCCAAGGCGAAAATCTGGCTGCAAAAGGACGAGCTGGAATACTACGCCGGCGAAGCCTGGCAATCGCGGCGCACGCACGGCGGCATCGATCTGGACGATGTCATGGCCGCGGTGAAGCTGAACACGCAGGGCCGCGTGGGTCTGGTGAATGGCGACGCCCAAGAGATTCTGCCGGGCATCACGGCGTACACCGGCGGCAAGCACACGTATGCTTCGCAATTCATCGCGGTCAACACCGCGGTGGGCGCGGTCGTGCTGGCCAGTGACAATATGTATCTGTATGAGAATCTGGAAAAGCACGCGGCCATTGCGCAGACGCTCGACCGCGATTCGAATCTGCGCGCGCAGGACCGAATGAAGCAACTGGCGGCCGATCCGCGATGGATCATACCGGGCCACGACCCGCTGGTGATGACGAAATTCCCGCAGGTGGCGCCGGGCGTAGTGAAGATTCAATGAAGGGCGCTGCGCTGCTCTGCGTGGCTACTGCGTGCGCCGCTCAGACAGCGGCGACGGGCTCCATTAGCGGCGTAGTCCGGGATGCCGCGACTGGCGCGCCGGTCGCAAAGGCTGGGGTACGTGTGCAACTGGGCGGTGGCAGGGGTGCTACGTCCGTGGTCGACGCGCAAGGGCAGTACACGCTCGACGACCTGCCTCCGGGAACCTACCTCGTTGAAGCTTCCGCACCGTTGGAAGAGGGTCAGACACAGATGCCGCAGCAGGAGAAGACGGTGACGTTAGAGCCGGGGCAGCAGCTAACTGCCACCGATTTTCTCCTGCCCTCCATGGCTGTCATCAGTGGCCGGGTTTTGGATGAGAACGAGAAACCGGCGCCGGGCGAACCAGTGGTCCTTGTGGAGAAGCGCTACGACCACGGCGCGTTACGGTATCGGTTGGCTGGCGGCCGGACGCAGACGGATCGGGCTGGCGTCTATCGGCTGACCGGAGTACCTGCCGGTGAAGTCTTCCTGGTGGAGACTCAAGCTCTTCCTAACACCGCGCTGGGCGATTCGCCGGCGAGCGCGTTTTATCCTAATGCCCTCTCGGCCGAGTCCGCCGCGGAGATTGTGCTCAGCCCGGGCGAAACGCGGAACGGCGTTGACATTCATCGCGCGAAGCTACCAACCTATTGCGTCGATGGGGTGGTGGAAGACGCTCCCGCATCCGTGCTCGCTCTGGAGTTTTTTGAAACCCTGGTTGGGAACAGTTCCCACGCGGTGCAACACAACCCCGCCGGCTTGGGCAAGGCCAAGCCCGACGGCACGTTTCGCGTTTGCGGCCTGCATACCGGTCGATATGCAATCACCGCCGGAGGGGGTTTGCCGGCCCAAATGCCGTTTCTTGCCGCCGGAACCTTGGAAGTTCCGAGCGAGGATGTCCACGACTTCAAGCTGCGTGCTTCGATGTCCCCAGTTTCCGCGGAGTTCGTTTGGGATGGCGACCCACCCGCGCAACCTCCCCATGTCACGGGACAGATCACTTTGCGGGGGCTCCGGGGTTACGAGGTGTTCAGCTATGGATTTAGCGCGCCCGGCAGCTTGCCCCGGACTAACAAACTCCAGCCGGATGACTACACAATTGACGTCCGAGGCATAAGCGGCGGATGGTACATGAAGGACGCAACTTGCGGCGGCCGGAGCGTTTTGCACGGCACAGCAACTTTAGGCGGAGACACGCCATGTGGCGCTTTGCGATTCATCATCGCGCACGATGCCGCTTCTTTGACCGCCCGCGTCGCGGATGAAGATGGCAACCCGATCCCCGATGCCTACGTGGCGATCGTTCCGGAATCGGCCGCTACGGAAGCCGACCTGTCCGCAGTGATGACCGTTGGCCAGACCGGCCCGAACGGCGTCTATTCCGCGAGCGCCCTGCCGCCGGGAAAGTATCGCGTGCTGGCGACGAACGAGACTATCGACCTGGCCGCAAATCGGGTAGACAAGCTATGGGCGGCGCAATCGCGCGGACAGGAAGTGGAAATCGGCGCGAACGCCAGCGTGCAGGTGAAGCTGGAGCCGCAAACGCTGCAATAGAGCCGGCATCCGCCCTGGCGCACGCACTCCTGCGTGGCGAAAGCGGCTGCCCCAACGGTCGGCGCGAACCATCACGAAATGCAGAAACACCAGGGACCGGCCAGGAGGCCGGTCCCAAATCGGTCCCACACCACAAACTAACTAGAACCAGCGGCTCATAATCACCTTCTGCTCGGTGTAGAAGCTCACCGCGTCCTTGCCGTGCGCATGCAAATCTCCGAAGAAGGAATTCTTCCAGCCGGCGAACGGGAAGAACGCCATGGGCGCCGCGACTCCCACGTTCACACCCACCATTCCGACTTCGATGCGCGACGAATATTCGCGCGCGGATTTGCCGCTGCTGGTGAAAATCGCAGTCGCGTTGCCAAATGGCGATTGGTTCACCAGGTTGATGGCGTCGTCGAGGGTCTTCATGCGCATCACCGATAGCACCGGTCCGAAAATCTCGTCCTTGGCGATGGTCATCTCAGGCGTGACATTATCGAAAATGGTCGGGCCCAGGAAATATCCGCCGGACGGGTGGGACGCCCCGGCCTTGTGCTCGCGCCCGTCGCAGAGCGGCGTTGCGCCTTCCGCTACGCCCTTCTCGATATAACCCGCCACGCGCTTGCAATGGTCTGAGGTCACCAGCGGTCCCATCTCCACGCCGTCTTTCGAGCCATCGCCAACGGCAACCTCTTTCGTCCGCTTGACCAGGAGGTCGAGCAGCGGACCCGCCGCATCGCCCACAGCAACCAGCACGCTGCCCGCCAGACATCGCTCGCCGGCTGCGCCGAACGCGGAACCGATGATGGCTTCCACCGTCTTCGGCATATCGGCATCGGGCATCACCACCAGGTGATTCTTCGCGCCGCCCAGCGCTTGTACGCGCTTGCCTTCGGCCGCCCCGGTGGTATAGATATACTTCGCAATGGGCGTCGAGCCGACGAACGATACGGCCTTCACCAACGGATGATGCAGCAGGGCATCCACCGCTTCCTTTCCGCCATGGATCAGGTTCATCACCCCCGGCGGCAAACCGGCATCGTGCAGCAACTCGACGATGCGCGCGGGCGTGAGCGGAACCTTCTCCGAGGGCTTGAGCACGAACGTGTTGCCGCAGGCGATGGCGAACGGATACATCCACAGCGGCACCATGGACGGGAAATTGAACGGCGTAATGCCTGCGCACACGCCGATGGGCTGGCGGATGGTCTTGCAATCGATGCCGGCGGCAATGTCGTTGAGCGAATCGCCCATCATCAGCGTGGGCATGCCGCACGCCACCTCCACCATTTGAATGGTGCGGCGCACCTCCATCCTGGCATCGTCGGCGGTCTTGCCGTTCTCGCGCGTCAGAATCGCGGCTACTTCGAGCGCGTGCCGGTCCAGCAGCGCCTTGAAGCGGTAGAGCGGCTGCACGCGGTCTACCACCGGCACGTCGCGCCATTTCAGGAACGCCTCATGCGCGCCGCGGACGACGCGGTCCACGTCGGCCTCAGTGGCGAACGGCACTTCCGCCAATACCTCCCCGGTTGCGGGATTCATCACAGGCTGCGTTTTGCGCCCCTGCGGCGTTTCCCATTTTCCATTCACGTAGAACCCGACGGTTCCAACTGCGGATACTGTGGCAATCATCTTTTTCCTCCCATGAGCATTACATATACGGCTCCGGCGACGCCGAAGCCCACAAACCAAGCGTAATCGTAAAGGAACCGCAGCGGTGGCGCTGCCAGTCCCAGCAAAGCCAGGGCGATCCCCGCGGCTAGAGCGGCCACCGCGCGCCAATTGATGCCGCGCGAGTATTCGTACGCGCCGCCGCGAATATAAAGGTCGTCCAGTTTGAGCGTCGAGTGCCGGACCACGAAGTAGTCGGCGATCATCACTCCGGCGATGGGCCCGAGCAGCCCCGAGTATCCCACCAGCCAGCCGAAAATGTACGAGTTGAAATCGGTGAGCAGGCGCCACGGCATCATCAGAATTCCGACGACGCCCGTGATCAGGCCGCCGGTGCGGAATGAGATCAGCCGCGGATTGAGGTTCGAAAAATCGTTGGACGGCGAGACCACGTTGGCGGCCACATTGGTATTCAGCGTCGCTACCAGCAGCGCGATCAGCGCGATGGACGCCACCACCGGCTGGTTGAATTTGCCGAGCAGAACCACCGGGTCCCAAATAGGCGCGCCGAACAATACCGCCGATGCCGAAGTGACCGCTACGCCGATGAACGAATAGAGCGTCATGGCCGCGGGCAAACCGAGAGCCTGTCCCACGGCCTGCGCGCGCTGCGATTTCGCATAGCGCGTGAAATCGGGAATGTTGAGCGCGACTGTTGCCCAGAACCCCACCATGCCGGTGAGCGACGGAACGAAGAATCGCATGAATTCCGCCGTGCCGTGGAACTTGCTGGGCGAGCTGAGCACCGGTCCGAAGCCGCCGGCTTTACCGGTGATCCACCACAGCAGCAGCAGGCCGATGCCGAGCATGAAGGGCGCGCCGATGCCTTGCAGAAACCGGATGGTGTCGATGCCGTTCCAGATCACGGCGATGTTCAGCGCCCAGAACGCGACGAAGCAGATCCAGATGCCGCTCGAGAACTGCGCCGCGGCCGGCCAGACGATTTTCAACATGGAATAGATTGCCTGGCCGCCGATCCACGTTTGAATGCCGAACCATCCGCAGGCCACCAAGGCGCGGAGGACGGCGGGAATGTTGGCGCCGCGCACGCCGAACGACGCGCGCACCAATACCGGGAACGGGATGCCATATTTCGCGCCGGCATGCGCGTTGAGGAGCATGGGAACTAAGACGATCAGGTTGCCCAGGAGAATGGTGCCGATGGCTTGCTTCCAGCTCATGCCGCCGGCGATGAGTCCGGAGGCCAGCATGTAAGTCGGGATGCAGACCGACATAGCGACCCATAAGGAGGCGTAGTTATAGATGCCCCAGGTGCGCCGCTCTTTGGGGATGGGGGCGAGGTCTTTGTTGTAGAGCGTAGCGTCGTAGGTCATGGTAGCGCCGGTGGTCTTGCCGCCGGTTATTTTTACAAAACACCGGCGGCAAGACCGCNNATATACCGCCGGCGCTACGAGTTATTTCCATGCGCCTCCGCGCGCGGTGCGCTTCAAGTAGTTGCCGCGGCCGGGCTTGCCCAGGAAATTACCGGCGTCCACGATCACTTTGCCGCGCGAAAGTACCGTGCGGGCGTTGCCTTGAACCTCATAGCCTTCGAACATGGAATAATCCACGCGCATGTGATGGGTCTTCGCTGTGATTATGTGACTGGCTTGCGGGTCCCACAGTACGATATCCGCGTCGCTGCCCTCGGCGATCTCGCCCTTTTTCGGATACATGCCGAAGATTTTGGCGGGTGAAGTGGATGTCAGCTCGACAAATCGATTGAGCGTCAGCTTACTCTCATTGACGCCGTAATGGTAGATCAACTGCAACCGGTTCTCAATGCCGGGGCCGCCGTTGGGTATCTTGGTGAAATCGTCTTTGCCCAGCACCTTCTGGTCTTCGAAACAGAACGGGCAATGGTCGGTAGATATAACCTGCAGGTGGTCCTGTTTCAGCCCGCCCCACAATTTTGGCAGATTTTGCTTTGGCCGCAATGGCGGCGTGAAGACGTACTTGGCGCCTTCGAAATTGGGGCGCTCCAGCTCTTCGATGGACAGCAGCAGATATTGCGGACAGGTTTCCGCGAACGCCGGAACGCCGCGGTCGCGCGCTTCGCGCACCTGGTTGAGGGCAAGTTCGGAAGAGAGGTGCACGATGTACACGGGCGCGCCGGCAATTTCAGCCATGGCGATGGCGCGGTGCACGGCTTCGGCCTCCATCAGCGGCGGCCGCGTGAGCGCGTGATAAACGGGCGCGGTCTTCCCTTCGGCCAGCGCGCGAGCGATCAGCACGTCGATCACGCTGCCGTTTTCGGCGTGCATGCAGATGAGAGCGCCGTTTTTGGCGGTGCGCGCCAGCGATTTGAAAATCGTCGCGTCATCCACCATCAGGACGTTGGGATAGGCCATGAACAGCTTGAAGCTGGCGACGCCTTCATCCACCAATTCGTCCATATCTTCCAGGCCGCAATTGCCCAGGTCGGTCACGATCATGTGCAGGCCGTAATCGATGCAAGCCTTGCCCTCGGCCTTTTTCCACCACGTGTCGAGCGCGTCGCGCATGCGCGTGCCGCGCGCCTGAATGGCGAAATCCACAATAGTGGTGGTGCCGCCGAACGCGGCCGCGCGCGTGCCGGTTTCGAAATCGTCGGAAGAGGTGGTCCCGCCGAAGGGCATATCGAGGTGGGTGTGAACGTCGATGCCGCCGGGCATCACGTAGAGGCCGGTGGCATCGATTACAGTCTCGGCCGAGTCGCGCGGGATGCCGTGACGCACTTCCTTGATGCACTCGCCATCGATCAGAACGTCCGCGGATATCGTCTCTCGCGCCGTCACCACCGTGCCGTTGTGAATCAGAATCATCGCGTGCGCCGCTCCCAGCTTTCAACAGGCAGACCGGTTTCGACCTGCTCCATCGTAATGCAATTTTCCACCGGGCAGACCAGCCAGCAGAGATTGCAACCGACGCATTCGGATTCGTCCACCTTGGGAATCCGGTGCGAAGGCGTGTGGCCGTTGCCGGCGTACGAGGCCGCGTCCAATTTGGCGATGGGCGTCACGACGACCTTGGCGCGGCTGGCCGATTCGAGTGTGGCGGGCTTGGCGTGGGCGCCGATATGGATGCACTGGTGCGCGCCATCCCAGCAAGCGATGTAGCACAGGTCGCAGCCGATGCACTTATCGGCGTCAATGCGCGCGACGATCTTGTAATTCAAATCGAGGTGCTTCCACTCGGTGACCTTGGGAACTGAAAGGCCGCAAAAATCGCCGATGGTGGCGAAGCCTTTCTCGTCCATCCAGTTAGCGAGCCCGTCGGCCATGTCTTCCACGATGCGATAACCGTAGTGCATCGCGGCTGTGCATACCTGCACCGAACCGCAGCCGAGCAGGATGAACTCGGCGGCTTCGCGCCAGCCGGAAATACCGCCGATGCCGGAGATGGGAATGCCCACTTCAGGGTCGGCCGCAATCTGCTGCACCATGTTCAACGCGATGGGCTTCACGGCGGGCCCGCAATATCCGCCATGCGAAGAATACCCGCCTACGTTGGGGCGCGGCGTCAACGTATCCAGATCGACGCCGGTGATGGAATTGATGGTGTTGATGGCGGACAATCCGTCCGCGCGCCCACGCTTGGCCGCGCGCGCCACGGTGCGGATATCCGAGATATTCGGCGTCAGCTTTACGAGCACCGGCGTGCGCGCCGCTTCCTTCACCCATTCGGTGATCATGCACGCGTACTCGGGCACCTGGCCCACGGCCGAGCCCATGCCGCGCTCGCTCATGCCGTGCGGGCAGCCGAAGTTTAACTCGAGCCCATCGGCGCCGGCGTCTTCGGAGCGCTTGACGATGTCGTGCCACGTTTCGCGCTTCGATTCCACCATCAGCGATGCGATCACCAGATTTTTCGGATAGCGCTTCTTGACTTCGGCGATTTCCCGAAAATTTATGTCGGGGGGACGATAGCTGATCAGCTCGATGTTGTTAAAACCCATTACTTTCGTTCCGTTGTAATCGATCGCGCCATAACGGGATGACGTGTTGACGATGGGCTCGCCGATCGTTTTCCACACTGCGCCGCCCCAGCCCGCTTCAAATGCCTGGTGAATCTGCGCACCGGAGTTGGTGGGCGGAGCAGATGCCAGCCAGAAAGGATTCGGCGATTGAATTCCGGCAAAGTTGATGCGAAGGTCTGCCATGGTTACCTCAACGTTTCTATGCCGATTGCGGAACCAGTTGCGCGTG
>PLDF01000339.1 GCA_003135055.1 Bryobacterales bacterium
GAAGAGCTGATCGCGCTGGCCACGGAGGCGGCGAAGGCCGGCGGCATTTACGCGTCGCATATTCGCGACGAAGGCAACGGGATCGCGGGCGCATTGGACGAAGCTTTTCGCATTGGTCGCGAAGCGAATATTCCGGTGGAGATCTGGCACCTGAAGGCGGCGGGCAAATCGAACTGGGGCCGGATGCCCCAGATTGTCGCCAAGATCGAAGCGGCGCGGAAAGCGGGCATCGACGTGGCGGCCAATACCTACGCGTACACGGCGTGGTTCAATTCGTTCTCGGCCGTGATTCCACCATGGGCGCACGATGGCGGCGACCGCAAGCTGATCGAGCGGTTGAAAGACCCCGCGATGCGCGCGCGCATCCGGAGGGCGATGGAAACGCCCGGCGGCGATTGGAACAACGAGTGGCAGGAAGTGCCGGGGCCGGAGGCGATACTGCTGTGCGCGGTGCAAAATCCCAAGCTTGTGCCGTTGCAAGGCAAGACTATTGCGGAGATTGCCAAGCTGTGGAACAAGGACCCGATCGACACGGTTTTCGACATCCTGATTGAGGACGAAGCGTTCACGGAGGTGGCGATGTTTGCGATGGCGGAGCCGGACGTGACGCTGGCGCTGCAGCAGCCGTGGGTTTCGATTTGCAACGATTCGCAAGGGACGTCGCCGGAGGGCCGGCTGGGCAAAGAGCATCCGCATCCGCGGGCCTATGGGACGTTTCCGCACATCTTGCGGAAGTACGTGCGCGAGGAGAAAAAGCTGACGCTGGAAGACGCGATCCGGAAGTTTTCGGCGCTGGCGGCGGAGCGTATGCGGATCGCGGACCGCGGCGTTTTGAAGGCGGGAATGTGGGCGGACCTGGTGGTGTTCGATCCGGAGACGGTTCGGGATCTGGCGACGTTTGAGCAGCCGAATCAATTGTCGGAGGGGATGAGGTTCGTGCTGGTGAATGGGGTCGCGGTGATTGAGGAAGGCAAGATGACGGGGAAGTTGCCGGGCAGGGTGATTGTGGGCCAGGGGGCGCGGGTGGCACACTAGTCTGGCCGCTTGTTCGGCGACACAGGGATCGCGGTCCTTACGGCGCTCCCTATAGCCGCAAACGGCTGGAGTCCCACTTCTGTCTGAGGGGGAGTCCTCCATGCCTTCAAAACCTCGGCGATGATGGGGCAGATGTCGCTGTGGAATGTGTCCTTCGCCAACTGGACATATGCATCGTCCTGTTTCATTCCGTTCGGCCAATCCAGCGACACAATAGCTTCTCTATTCACGCGAAACGTGTAGAAGGGGCGATCTTCCTGCTCCGCTCGGGAATGGCCGTCTTTTGCCGACGCTTTTACCGAATCGGTGAAGTATGGCGAAGGAAGGTCCTCCACCAAGACCTTGTATCCAATTGAGTTTTCCGGGAATGGAACCGTCATCTTGTGGGACTCTAAAGCTCCTGAATACGAGATCCAATGCTTGCCCACTTCTTTGCCATCACGGTCCAGCCCGAAGAGAATCAGTGTGACGCGCGACCTGTACTGTCTCTTCTCCGCGATCGTGCCGAACACCAAACCGTAAAGATCGACGAAAGACACTAGCCATGTTTCGATCAGCAGGCGCGACGCATCCTCCCGCTGATTCGCATCGAGCGCGCCGATCGCCTGCCGGTGCTTGGCAATCATGCGCGTGTAGTTGTCACGCCATTCCTTGAGCGCCGAGAGCAGCAGATTCTGCTCGTCCAGCTGCAACCGGTTCCTGACGCTAGTGAACCCTCCGAACTGGTATTCAAGTAGCGGCCGGCCACTCTTACTACCTGCTATGAGCGATAGGATGATGTGAACGATCCATCCTGCCACCCCTCCGACGGTCGAGCCGAAAAAACCGACGGCCAGCAAGTCGGGCTTATTGTTGAATAGGCCTGCAAGCGCGCCCACGGAGCTTCCAGCGACTACGCCGAACGCGCCGTTGCGGAGGCGTGTCTGCTGCTCTTCGCTCATAACCGAAGCCACAAAAGTCGCTAAACCCGAGCCCGCGAAGACTACGTTCGCCGTGTTGGACAAGAACGGCCACATGCTAGCATCTGTGCTGTTAAACATCTTTCAGTCACCACCCTCTTGATCGGCCCGATATTGCGACCAAGCGCGGCGTCGCTGCCAGCTGGCCACAACTCGCCTGGACATCTAGCCCGTCCCCTTCAAAGATCTTTACCGTTAAACCCCGGGCGGAAACTTTGTCCGCAAACCGTGCGGTCGCCTCCCGGGATTTCCTCTTCAACCGCAATGGCAAGTCAGGGACGTGATTCAGCGCCGACAGTTTCACATAGAACACCGTCGGATCTATTGCGGCCAGCCAGGCGGCGTCGGCTGCGGAATCGTTTCGGCCCTCCAGCAGTATGTAGTTTAGACAAACGTGGTCGCCTGTCAGTTGGTGGTAACGGTCCGCCGCGACGAGCAGGTCCGCGATCATTCCCGGCGCGCGCGGCACCAGTGCGCGCCGCTCGATATCCCGCGTGGCGTGCAGCGAGACCTGTAGATGGATCGGTATCGCCGCCGGCATGGCTTCGGTCAAGCGGTCGATCCGGTGCGCGGGCCCGGCTGTAGATACCGAAACCCGGGTGATCTGCGGGTAGCGCTGTGAGATGCCGGCAATCGCCTGTAAAACGTTCCGCAGGTTCGCTAGCGGCTCACCCATTCCCATGAACGAAACCTCAAAGCCCTCGCTCAGGATGCGCGGCAGGCCTTGGTCGCTGGCCAACGTATCCACCTGCCACAGAATCTCTTCCGCCGTCAGATCCCGATAGAAGGGGCCGCTCGCGGTCGCGCAGAAAATACATCCGACGGCGCAGCCGAGTTGGGTTGACACACAAGCGATGTTTGGTCTCTCGCGGCCGACAACTTGGAAAAAGGCCGCCTCGAAGTGTGGACCATCTGGCGGATGAAAAGCGTACTTGCGGGATCCATCGTAGGCCGTTTGCTTCACGACCTTGAGGAGCGCACTCGCGACCGAATTAGCTGCCACCGATGAAATTCTACCCTATTCCGCAATCTCAATTCTGCCGACGGTACGGCTTTTTGGGGTCGAACGCTCACGGCATAAGGAACAACTCAATCTCGTCGCCCGGCCGCACCTCGCCCGGTTCGATCATGCCTTCTGGCGGCCCGCTCCATTCCCGTTGCCTCAGGCCGGCACCCTCAATTATAAAAACCAGAAAGACAACCCACTATTCAGTCTCAAACAGCGATCTCGGGAGTTCCGACTGCCGAACGATGCTCAGTAGCGTGCCGCGCGGAGTCTGATCGTGAAGTGGAACCGGCACCGTTATCGTCGTTGTGTCCAGACGCTTTTGCATCACCCGATGGCTGCCTCGCTGGCGGACTGCGACGAATCCGTTCTGTTCGAGAATCCGACAAACCTCCGAGCCCGAAAGAACTCGAAGTCTACCCAACCGGGACCTCAACTTGAGTCACGAAAACTTCATTGTGATAGCGCCGGGCGACTTCGGACGGAGCGGCAGTTTCGAAGAACAGGGTAAGCGCCTCGATTAGGTTGGTTCGCGCTTCCTCAATCGATGCACCCTGGCTCGCGATATCGAACTCCGGGCACAATGCCACAAACACGTCGCCGTCACGTTCGATAATCGCAGTTAAGCGTTGCGCCAGCTTCATGATCCGAGTCTACTCCAGTTCCCCATGGCCATGTAGCCATCTCTGAGATGTGGCAACCGTGCCGCTGGCGCACGCTGGGCGAATACTTCGCGCGGCTGCGCAAGCAGGGGATGGGGATCAACCTGGCGACTTACGCCGGAGCGACGCAGATCCGCCGCGCCGTGCTGGGCGACGAAGATCGCGCGCCCAACGCAGCGGAACTCGAGCGCATGAAAGCGCTGGTGCGCGAGGAGATGCGCGATGGCGCCATGGGCGTTTCCACTTCGCTGCAGTATGCGCCGGCGCCCTACGCCAAGACGGAAGAGCTGATCGCGCTGGCCAAGGAGGCGGCGAAGGCCGGCGGCATCTACGCCTCGCACATACGCGACGAAGGCAATGGGATCGCGGGCGCGTTGGACGAAGCTTTTCGCATCGGGCGCGAAGCGAATATTCCGGTGGAGATCTGGCACTTGAAGGCGGCTGGCAAATCCAACTGGGGCCGGATGCCGGAGATTGTCGCCAAGATCGAACAGGCGCGGAAACAAGGCATCGATGTGGCGGCCGATACTTACGCGTACACGGCGTGGTTCAATTCGTTCTCGGCGGTGATTCCACCGTGGGCGCACGATGGCGGCGACCGCAAACTGATCGAGCGCTTGAAAGACCCCGCGATGCGCGCGCGTATTCGGAAGGAGATGGAATCGCCCGGCGGCGATTGGAACAACGAGTGGCAGGAAGTGCCGGGGCCGGAGGCGATTCTGCTGTGCGCGGTGCAGAATCCCAAGCTTGTGCCGCTGCAAGGCAAGACCATTGCGGAGATCGCCAAGCTGTGGAACAAAGACCCCATCGACACGGTCTTCGACATCCTGATTGAGGACGAGGCGTTCACGGAGGTGGCTATGTTTGCGATGGCGGAGCCGGACGTGACGCTGGCGCTGCAGCAGCCGTGGGTTTCGATTTGCAACGATTCGCAAGGGACATCGCCGGAGGGCCTGTTGGGCAAGGAGCATCCGCATCCGCGGGCCTATGGGACGTTTCCGCACATCTTGCGGAAGTACGTGCGCGAGGAGAAAAAGCTGACGCTGGAAGACGCGATCCGGAAGTTTTCGGCGCTGCCGGCGGAGCGCATGCGGATTGCGGACCGGGGCGTTTTGAAGGCTGGGATGTGGGCGGATCTGGTGGTTTTCGATCCGGAGAGCGTGCGGGATCTGGCGACGTTTGAGCAGCCGAATCGGTTGTCGGAGGGGATGAGGTTTGTGTTGGTGAATGGGGCCGCTGTGATTGAGGAAGGGAAGATGACGGGGAAACTGCCGGGCAGGGTCGTGGTGGGCCAGGGGGCGCGGGGAAGGTAGCGCTCGATCGAAAAAACGAAGCCAATTTTTGGGCGGGCGATTCGCGGGGTTTACGTAAGGGTGGAGAGTGTGGTTCTTAACGCGGAGGCGCGGAGGTTTGGAGACTACGCGGAGTTTCATGAGAGTTTGAAGACGATGAGTCAAAGGCAACGGCGGAGGGAGCGGAGTGTCTGTCATGGATCTGGTTATGGCGTAGCTGGAAGTCGCTGAAAGACCCGAACTTGGGACACTACGGGCGAGTGTTATTTGGTCTTTGCGGGCGGGCGTGGCTCGCGGATTTTTCGCCGTGCGTGCCGCCGCCCAATGATTCAGAGCGCATTTGCGATGACCGAGGCCCGCTGGATGGCGGACGATATCGTCGCCGGGCCCAGCGGGCGCCCCGATGCTTTTAGCTCTTTGAGATCCTCTATCCTCCTTTGAAGCGATAAACGCTATCTTCTCTCCGATGGGTGTCTTGAGTCCGAACTCAACTTCTTCCCGCCGACATCTTCCATGCCGGTGACACCGCGCCGCTTGCAAAGGCCCACAGGGACTTCAGTACTTAGATGCAACGCATGTCGGCCAACCATGAAAACTGTTGGGCTTGCGAAGTGATTGCGCAAGCTCTACCCGATTTCAACTTAGCAGGGCGGAACAAGGAATTTGGGTGCGGATGGCCGTAAGTGACTGATAAGCAAGGAAACAAAGAATTAACTTCTCTGTGACTGATAAAGGTTTCATCAGTTTCGCGGCCTAAAAATGCCGGAGCGCGGGTGAGTGGCTGGAGGCCGCGAAAGTGATGAAACCGTGCGGTGAACTAATTTAACCCGTGTCCAGGAAGCGTTTATCCGACACATGCCATCGTGGGTTGGGGGAGTGACTGGGGTATGCTCCTCGAAGAGACAGGCCGGGAGGCCTGTCTTGACGCCGCGTTGCCTGAACGATCACCGGCGAAGAGACAGGCCGGGAGGCCTGTATTACTGCCAGATGGTTACTGGCGGGGCAGAGATTGTGCCCACCGTCAATTGCAGCGTCAGCGGGCCCGATGCCAGGCCGGCCGGCAATTGCGCGTCCACCTGCAGCATACCCACCAATCCCGGCGCCTCCCCGGCGAAAAGCAGCGTGGCCGTTCCGCTACCCACCGTGACCGCCACGGGCAGTTGCGGGCGCGCATAGGGCGCCGCCGCCATCTGGCCGGCGACGTTGGCGCCGTTGGTAACGCCTTCGCCGGTCGCGAAGAAAGTCAGGATGCCGCCCTGAGGCGCGGGATTGGCCGCGCTGTTCAACGATCCATCCGGATTGAGGACGGTTGGGAAAATGGCCGGCGCCGCGGCGGCCACGGATAAGCCGGACGCGGCGACCGTTTGGCCCTGGTAAATCACCTCCACTTGAGTGGCCGCCTGGCCTGCGATGGTGTACGGCGCCTGGACGTTGATCTGTCCCGCCTGCGCATAGAAGAGCGGCGCGGGCACGCCATCGAAATGCACTTCCGATCCGCCGAGCAGGTTGGCGAGAAGACCGCTGGAATCGAGCGTGCCGGGCACGCCCTGCTGCGGCCCGATGCCCGATCCGTAAATGGTCAGAATCTCGCCGGGCGCAATGGGGCCGGCGGCCAGACTCGCGGCATTGACGGCGGCCACGGTGGGCAGCGCCGCCACCGGCGCGACCACGGGTATTGGCGCCGCTTGCGAAATCATGCGGCGGACGCGGTTGTTGTTGGTATCGGCGAAGTAAAGCGCGCCCGAGCCATCTTCCACAATGCCCGCCGGCGCGTTGAGCAGCGCCGCAAGCGCCATGCCGCCATCGCCCGCGAACCCGGCCGAGGCCTGTCCGGCAATAGTGTAGATGGTCCCATCGGGCATCACCTGGCGGATCACATTGTTGCCGGTATCGGCAATGAAGATATTGCCGTTATCGTCCACTGCAAGCCCGCGCGGCGTGTTCAGGGCGGCGGAAACGGCCGCGCTGCCATCGGCGCCGAAGCCCGCCTGTCCGGTGCCAGCAACGGTCATGATGACGCCATTGGGCGTGACTTTAGCGATGCGGTGGTTGAGCGTATCGGCGATGAACAGGTTGCCCGCGGAATCCACCGCGCAGGCGCCCGGCTGATTGAGCTCGGCGGTGGCCGCGGGGCCGCCATCGCCCGCGAATCCGGCGGTTCCGTTGCCGGCGGCGGTCTCCACCAGGCCGGCGGGCGGCGCTTTCAAAACGCGATGGTTGGACGTATCGACAATATAGACGACGCCCGCGCGGCTGGTACACACGCCGCGAGGGCCGCGAAGCTGAGTTTGCGCCGCCAGAAGATCCTCCGGTCCGCTGCCGCCGGTCCCAATTCCGGCAAAAGTGACGATGATGCCGTTATCCACCACTTCGCGAATCCGGTGGTTGTAACTATCGGCGATGGAGACGTTTCCATAGGAATCCGTCATCACTCCCATGGGGGAATAGAGCTCGGCGGCGGCGGCGGGGACGTTATCGCTCTCGTATCCGGCGACGCCGGTTCCAGCGAATGTGGCGATGATGCCAGATGGCGCCACCTGGCGAACGCGCTCAGTCCCAGAGTCGGCTATGTAGAGATTGCCTGCGCGGTCAAGCGCCACGCCAAGGGGCTGATTGAGCAGCGCCATGGTGGCAAGGCCGCCATCGCCCACTGCGTGCAGATAGCCATCGCCGGCGACCGTCTGAATGATAGTCAGCGGATTCACTTGGCGAATGCGGATGCCATCGGCGATGAAGAGATCGCCTGAAAGATCGAGCGCCAGATCGCGCGGATTGGTGAGCAGGGCTTTGGGCGCGGGGCCGCCATCGCCCGCGAAGCCTGGCGCGCCCGTTCCGGCGACGACGTTCCAGGCTCCCGCGGACGTGTAGATGTGGACCATGCCGCTGGCATCGGCGGCGTAGATTTGCCCGGCTGCGTCCACCGCGACGGCCACGGGCGTGAGCAGCGGGAGGGTGGTAGAGCCTCCGAGCACAGTGGAAATGAGGCCGCCGGGCAGGATCTCGCGGATGCGCTGGTTCTGGGAATCGGCGAAGTAGAGATTGCCGGAACGGTCGACGGTCAAGCCGCAGGGATAGGCGATCTGAGCATTGACGGCGAGGCTGCCATCGCCGCGGAATCCGGCGATGCCGACGCCGGCGATGGTGGCAATTTTGCCATCGGCCGTGACCTTGCGGATGCGGTGGCCTTCGAATTCGGAGATGTAGAGATTGCCGGCGGCGTCCACCGCAACATTGCGCGGCGTCATCAATTGCGCGTTGGCGGCGAGCCCGCCGTCGCCCAGCGAGCCCTTGACGCCGGTTCCAGCGGCCGTGGTGATGGAACCATCGGGGGCTATGCGGCGCACGCGGTTATTGCCGAGATCGGCGAAGTAGAGATTGCCGGCCAGATCGACGGCCAGTCCGTAGGGGAGGTTGATCTGCGCGGCGGTGGCCGGGCCGCCGTCGCCCGCGTAGCCCGCGACGCCGGTTCCGGCGATGGTGGCGATATTGCCCTTAGCGTCGATTCTGCGGATCAGGTTGTGGTCCGTATCGGAGAGATACAGAACTCCCGAACGATCGACGGCGATGCCCTGGATGTTGCCGATTTGCGCGGACACCGCGGGTCCGCCATCGCCGATGGAAGAACTGCCGGCAATTGTGTCAATGCGGTAGACTACGCCGGGCGCGGTGGCTCCAGCGGTAAAAGCGGCCAAAAAGAGGCAAACAACGCGGTTCGTCAAGGGCATACCACCTTCTCTTGAAGGAATAGTGCGCCGGATTCCAATAATTCTCATTCCGCGCCGAAAAGTGTGGCAGAGGCAGGAATGAAGTTTGCAAAAATCGGCGGGGTGCTGGCGCTACTGCTGGTGCAGTGGGGATCGAGCGCGACGGTGGCGTATCTCAAGCACGGGCTCGATCCGAATCCGGACCCGGTGACGGCGTTGCCATGGGGCAGCGGACCAAGCTCGCATTGGATTGTGCAATTCAAGGATTTTCCCGGTGCAGATTTGCGCGGCGAGCTGGCGCGGCGGGGTGTGCGGGCACTCGAATACGTGCCGGATTCGGCGCTGATAGTGGCGTTCAATCAGTCGCCCGGCGGTCAATTGCCCGACCTTGCGGGATTGGACATTACCTGGACAGGCCAACTGACCCCCGCGGACCGGACCGCACCTGGATTGGAGACCGCCGCGGCCTTCCTGGTGGTGTTTCACAGCGATGTCCCCAAGGGGGACGCCGAGCGGCTGCTGGAAGGTTTTCGGTTGCTGGGCGTGGGCCTGCTTCCCAACCAATTCCTGGTAGCGGCCGACCACGCGCGGCTGCCGCAGCTTGCAGAGCACGATGAGGTGTCTTACATTGTTCCAGGCGGCATGCGGTGACGGTTGTCTGGAAGCCCTACGTGTAGCAACCGCCTAAGGTACGCTGAACCGCGTTACTCTAAGGAAGAGAACATGAACGTGACCATTCAATTTCCGGACGATCTGGCCCGCGAGTTGGCCGCAACCGGCGGCGATCTGTCGCGCCGGGTGCTGGAAGCTTTTGCGGTCGAGGAATACAAGAATGGGCGCCTCAACAGGCCCGCGATGCGGGAACTTCTGGGCTTTGGGACCCGCGATCAACTCGACGGATTTCTTAAGGCCCACGCGGTGGTTGAGGACCTGCCAACTCTTGACGACCTTGAACGCGAGCGCCTGGATCTGCGCAGTCTGGGGTTCTAGGTCGGGTGCGCATTGTCGTCGCCGATACAGGGCCGATCCATTACTTGGTGCTGATCGGACAGTCTGAAGTTCTGCCCGCCCTATTCGAGAAGGTGATCATTCCCTCGGTCGTGCGCGACGAATTGGACCGCGCGCAGACTCCGGCCGTCGTGCGCGACTGGATACAGTCGCCGCCCGCGTGGTTAGAATTGCACCCGCCTCTTGAGAGTCCTTTCGATGATGCATTCGGCAACCTCGATGAGGGAGAAAAAGCCGCCCTGGCGTTGGCGGCCTCGCTCGGGGCGGACCTTCTGCTCCTGGACGACCGCCAGGGCGTGAGGGTGGCTCGCAACAAGGGGTTTCGGGTGATTGGCACGCTTCGCGTACTCCAGTTGGCGGCACAGCGCGGGCTCCTGGATTTGGCCGACGCGTTTGAGCGGATCAAGGGCACAAATTTCCGTTATTGTCAGCAACTCATGGATGAGTTGCTGAATGAGAAGTCCCAGAGCTGATAAGGCGCCCACCCGGCTGCCGGGGGCGTTCTCGGCCTTCCGAAAGCGCCCCCCAAGTTAATGGAGGAAGCTTCAGCATCGACGGAACATCCATCGGGCAAGATCGGACAATGCGCCATAGTGGCCGTGGCAATGTTGGCATGATAGGCAACGTGTTTTCTATAGGTTTCAGCGGCTATTGCCCCGCTGAGAGATCGACCCCCACCTCCAGTACCAACCACCTATAGGACTTGCGGGCGAAAGTCGCGAGGGATGCACGGCCCCAAACTGAGAAGGTCATCCATTTAAACTGGACGCTGATTATCCGCTCCTGCCCCCTACGCGCATTGTTATCCGCCATAGGCTGCCAGCAAACTCTGCATCAGCCCTCTGATGGTCCGCGTGGTGTTACCGGGGCTGACCTAGCGTCTAGCGCACGAACAACCGCAGCCTTGAGCGGCGGCAGGTCGTCGCGGACCGTCTTAAAGATAACGGGCAATTCAACACGCTCATACTGATGGCGCAGCCAGTTGCCGATGCCCCGGATATCAGGCCATGCGATGCCCGGACACCGCCTCTCGGCTTCAGCGCCGAGGCGAATAGCCGCTTCACTGATAATTTGCAGCTTCGGTTCGACGGCCGCGATTGTTTTGGGGTCTTGGCGGAATGCCTCAAAATCCATGCCGGCCGCGATTGCTCGATCATGCCGATGGCATCCGCAATATCGCGCAGGGAGCTGCCGGAATCCCTAATAGGCAAGTACGGCCTCGCGTGCCGCGCGTTCGCGGATGCCGTCCTTCAGCGTCCGCGCCGGGGAAAGGTCCACCTTGACCCCCAGCAGATCGGCGAGACGGTTTTCCAGCCGATATCACGCCGGCCAGTCGACCAAAGTCCGCGCCAAGCTTCCCGGCTTTCGCGTATCGGGTTACGTTTCGGTTCGACGATCGGCATCGCCGGCTGGAAGCCGCCGGAGCTTGAACTCCATAGAATTTTACTTAGTACTCTAATCGCTCCGCGAGATTCACCGATATGTGCAGTAGGAACTATGGGCCATATCAAAGAACCGAAGTCCTATTCCCTCCCGATGCGGACATCATGCAAGCCCGTGGCAGTGCGCGACGGTGAACCCCGCGGCTTACTGCTAGCGGAGGGCCTGGCGGTGACCGGCGGATTCGCGGATCGACCAGCGGACGAGTTTGCGATCGATGAGACCGAAGGCATCCTGTTGGCGCTGGCGCAAGCGGTAGAACAGCGGGATCAGCAGACGGCGGGGCACTGCGAGCGGCTGGCGTTCATCAGCGTGGCTTTGGGCATGGCGATGGGCTTGGAACGCCCTAAACTACTGGCGTTATACCGTGGCGGCTTCCTTCACGACGTAGGGAAAGTGGGAATTCCCGATTCCATCATGTTCAAGCCGAGCGCACTGACGGCGGACGAATGGGTGACCATGCGAAGCCATACGGCGCGCGGCGAAGAAATTTGCCGCCATCTGAGCTCGTTGCGTCCAGTGCTTCCGATCATCCGTCACCACCACGAACGGTGGGACGGCAGCGGCTACCCCGACGGCCTGCGCGGCGCACAGATTCCGCTACTGGCGCGGATTGTCCAAGTGGCCGACATTTACGATGCGCTGATCAGCGCGCGCCCATACAAACCCGCGTTCACGCCGCAGGACGCGCTGCGAATCATCCAGGAAGAGACGGACCGCGGATGGCGCGATCCGGAAGTTGTAAGCCTGTTCTTCGCCCTGCATGAGGGCGTAATCTCAAGAATCGCCGAGTTTACGACCGGAGCCGACCGGAATCTGGAAGCTATGCGCGATACGCTGGCGAATTTGCAGCTGGCGGTGGGGTAAGCGGCGGGGCGTGCCCTGCGCCGGACTAATGCGTCCAGTGTCCCCACTCTCGGGGACCCGGGATTGACGCCGGCAAAAGACGCGTTCACACGATTGTGAACGCTGCACGCATGAGTGCGCGCGCCACGGCTTTCCATTAGTGGGGTGGTTGCGCCAGGATCACCTTCAATAGGCGCTGCGCCTTTTCATATTGCGGATCGCTCGCCGGAATCGCCTCCAGAATTTTTCGGGCTTCCGTCAGATCGCTCTTCTCCGCATAGGCCCCGGCCAGCAGATACTGAGCTTCCATCGCCGGATCGAGCTTCAAACTGGCGCGGAATGCGGCGATCGCCCGGTCGGGATCGGCCGATAAAAAGTAAAACTTTCCGGCGGCCAGTTGTTGCCCGGCATCGTCGGAGTTGAGCGCCGCGCGCGCATCGTAAAGGATCCGTGCGCTCTTCAAGCGCTCGCCGTCTTCGCCGGGAAGCTCGCGGTATCCCAAGCCGACCAGCGATACCAGCGCGCTCATCCGCACCGTCGCCGCGGGATCGGCGAGCGACCGTGCCAGCGCCGCCACCGCATTCGGGCGCTCTGCCGGAGCCGGAGCAAGCCATTGCGCCGCAATCGCCCGCACCAGCGGTTCCGCATCGGTCAGGGCGCTATTCAGTGCGGGAAATACCCGCGGATCGGAAGCGAAGCGGCCCAAATAACCCGCGGCATTGCCGCGCGTGAGCGGCCCTTCGGCCGGCTCGGCCAGGATGGCTAGCAAGTCCGGAATAGAGCCCGGGTCGCGCTTGCGCGCCGCGGCGAAAGCATCGGCGCGGCGGATGAGCTTCTGGCGCGAATGCGGACTGTACCACTCGTTCATGCGCGCCAGCGTCCACTGAGCGCTGCGGTCCTTGTGGCACTGGTTGCAAGCATTGGGGATGTCGTGGCGGATGGTGTTTTCGGGAACCGGAATCGACATGGAATGGTCGCGGATCTGGGCTTTAATGCTATAGACGGTGCGCGGCATGTGGCATTCCACGCAAGAGCTGCCCGCGCTCGAAGGCGCGTGGTGCGTGTGCGCCGCAAGAGCCTTGCCGATATCCTCATGGCAGCGCGTGCACAGCGCGTTGGCGTCGGGGCGAAGTTGCGGATTGCGCTCGATTTCGGTTTCATGCGCGTTGACATGGCAACCCACGCAGGTGACGCCTCCCTTGAGGTAACACTCGCTTTGCCACAATCCGAACGCGTCGTTGGAGAAGCGCCGCGTGCGGCCGTCCGGCCAGTAGGCGGGGTCGCCGGCATCCGCCAGGCTGTATTCGAGCACCGGCATGAAATAGTTGTAGTAATCGGCGCCCGCCGCGTACCCTTGCGCGAAGATATCGCGGAAAGAGTGGCACTGCGCGCAAACCATGGTGTTGCGCGCCGCGTCGAGCCGCGTCTGTAAAACGATATCGCGGGCTGGCCCCTTGGGCGGCGTGGCCGAGGAGTAATGGGCCACGTGCTCGCTGCCGGGGCCGTGGCAGCGCTCGCAATTCGTGCCGAAGTTGAGCCATGCCGTCTTGTAGGCGTTCTTCCGCAGGTCGAAATTCTTTTCCTGCTGGCTCACGTGGCACGAGTAGCACGACTTGTTCCAGATCTGAATCTGCACGCCGGGCTCTTCTTCCGGGTCGTCGATATCGAGGTCGTGGAACCACTCCTTGCGTAAGATGTCCCAACTGGGCGGAAGCACGATGATGCGTCCATCCGCCAGCGTGGTCAGGTAGAGCTGGATGCGGCGGTTGCCCAGCGTATACTCGACGCGATGTTCCAGCGGCTTGCCGGTGAGATACGACTCGGTGACGTAGAAGGCGCCATTGCGCCGCCGAAGCACGTAAGGCTGGCCGCGCAGTTCCACCACGCCGCGATTGAAATCGCCCTGGACGCTCGCCGCGGTAGCCGGCTGCACCATTTTGCTATGGCGCGACTGGGACCATTGGCTGTGAATCGCGGCGTGGCACTTCGCGCAGGCAGCCTCGCCAACGTAGGCCGCAGCGGTAGCGGCATGAGCAGCTACCGCCGCCAGGATGAACACCCCCCCGCGCCAAGCCATACAAAGCTTATAGCGCAGTGCGGCACTGATAATCTATGCCTCTGGCAAAAACCACGAAATGAACATGAATGAAGAAGGCGGTTAATGCGTGTGCGTATCCGGATCGTGGCGCGGGCGCCAGGCTTCGAAAGGCCGATTGACGATCGGCCGCCGGATGCCAGCCGGCCCAGACTTCAGCCACAGCAAACTCGCGCTGTTCTTTGCCGGCTATCTGCTCTTGGTGACGGTGATGGCGTTTGCATCGGCGGAGGGCTCGGCGCCGGCATGCAAGCGATTCGCAGCGGCAAAGGCACGCTGGCAGGGGGTATCGCACTTGCAGGCAGACCGAAGCGCGTTCACACGAGTGTGAACGCTGCACGCATAAGTGCGTGCGCCACGCCGCTTCCTGTCTTCTAGCTGAGCTCGATCTAGAGCCAGAGTCAGACCTATAGTTAGAGCAGTTAGAGCCGTTCGAGGCGCGTCTGGGCGTCGCCGAATTGCTCCAGCTTTATCCCGAAGCGATCCATCAGCGACAGGTATAAGCTGCACATCTTGCGATTGTCCACGCCCGCATCGAGATAACTCAGCGTACGTCCGGTTTCGAGCGTGCCTCCGAGCCCGCCCGCGAGCACCAGCGGCAATCGGAAGTTATCGTGCTTGCGGCCGATCCAGAGATTCGAAAGGAACATCAGGCAGGTATTGTCGAGCACCGTGCCGTCGCCTTCCTTCATGCCGTCCAGCTTGGACGCCAGGTAAGCATACTGACTGACATGGAAACGGGCGATGCGTTCGTATCCATCCGAGTTGTTGGCGTGAGATGCGGCGTGGTGCCCTTCCTTGACATCGAGGAAGGGATAATACATCGCCGAAAGGTCGCGGGATATGATCAGCGACGCGACGCGGGTCTTGTTAGTCTGAAACGCGAGGGCAATGATGTCGCACATCAGGCGCGAGTGTTCGCGCAGGTCTTCGGGCAGCCCGTTCGCCGGCCGGTCCATCGTGGTTGCCACGGTGTTTTTGGCCTTGGCCGCGTCGTCCGCCTGATCCTTGCTCTTGCGCGTCCCTTCGACGCGCTTCTCTACTTCGCGCACGCTAGTCAGATATTCGTCGAGCTTGCTCTTATCGCCGGAGCTTATCTTGCGGGTGAGTTCTTCGGTGCGGCCTTTCACGCGATCGAGGATGCTGATGTTCTGCAGGCTGCCACGGTTGTCAAACAGGTTATCCCACGCCAGGGAAGGGTAGACTTCCACCGGGACGGGCGAATCCGGGCTCTGCCAGGAAATGTGCGAGCTGTAGGCCAGGGAGAAGTTGGACTCATGGTAGCCCGTCATGGGCTGATCGCAAGCCAGTACGATGCTGGATTGCGGCGTGTCTTCACCCACGCGATTGGCGATCATCTGATCGACGCTGATGCCCGAGTGGATGATGGCGCCTTTCGAAATGTGCGCGCCCGACAGCAGGCTTCCGGTTTGTCCGGGGTGAATGCCCTGGCCGGTCAGCGCCTTGACGAAGAGACCGTCGATTACATTGATCTTCTGCTTCAACGGCTCCAGCGGCTGCAGTGTCTTGCTGAGCTTCATGGCGGCGCCCGCGCCTTCGGCGCTCCAGTGATCTTCGTTGACGCCGCACCCCAGGAAAACCACGCCGAAGCGCTTAGGGAATGCGGCCGGCGATGGAGTGTCGGCGAAAGCGTCAAGCGACTGAAGCCAAGGCAAGGCCATGGTGCAGCCAGCTCCGCGAAGTATAGCGCGGCGGGACATGCGAAGCGCTGAGTTCTTTGTCGATCGGGCCATTCCTAATGTTACCTCCTGGATTGCGATTCGAGCGTTTCGCGCGTCTCCGGATTTCGCGCTTTCAGAAATTGCGGGCTGGTGACGATAGTTTCCACCAGCCAATCGAACCGATACTCTTTCGCTGGAAGCTTGGTTTCCATGCGGTCGATGAGGGATTCGTCGGAAAGCTGGAGCGACCGGTTCAAAGCGTAGGAAAGCAGTTTACGACTGAGATTATCCACGAACCCCGGCTGCCGATGCTCGCGGATGTAGGCTTCGACGCCCTCAAGTCCGGCGCCTTGGCTGCCGCCGGGAAAATCCGCGTTGGTATCGACCGGACGTCCAGCCAGATCTTTGGTCCGCGCCTCACCCACCGGTCCGTAGCCTTCAAACACCAGACCGAAGGAGTCGAACTTCGCATGACAGGCGGCGCAAACGGGGTTCGAACGATGTTGGGCCAGCATTTCGCGGATGAGCAAATCCGACTTGGCTTCGTCGGCCGGCAATTCGGGCACAACGGGCGGCGGCGGCGGAATGATTTCGCCCAGCAGGCGATGAACCACCCAGTATCCGCGCTTCACCGGGCTGGTTCGAAGGCCGGGCGAATTCTGGGTGAGGAAGACGGCCATGGGTATCAGGCCGCCTCGCTGGTACTTATCGGCATCGTCCACCCGAACCCAAGTATCCGGACTGCCTTTGGCGTCGCTCCCACCGATCGGCGGCATACCGTAATGCGCGGCCAGGACGGGATTCACAAACGTGTAGCGGCCATACAGCATGTCGAGAACGGAGCGATCGTTGCGGATGGCGTCTTCGATAAACCGGACCGGTTCCTGAAACATCGCCTCGCGCAGATCGTTATTGAAGGTGGGGAAACGCTGGCGATCGACCGAATTGTTGGTTTCAAAGTGGCGGAAATCGAGCCAGTTGCCGCCGAATTCGGTAGCGAACCCCCGCACCCGTTCGTCCGCCAGCATACGGCGAGTCTGCTCGAGCAAAACATCCGGTTTTTGCAGATCTCCCGCCGCCGCGTGCCGCAATAGCTCGTCGTCGGGCATGCTGGACCACAGGAAATAGCTCAACCTGCTGGCCAGAGCATAGGCGGAGATCGGACGGCTTGCGACAGAATTCTTCGACGCGGCGTTATTTTTCAAGGCCACGGTGTGGACGGAAGCGATGCCTGGGTCGAGCAGATCGATCCGGTAAAGGTAATCGGGCGACATCAGCACGCCGACAATGGAATTGCGGATGGCGTCTTCATGCGACAAAGCGTTCTTTTCCCGGAGCGTGTGGTAATAGGCCAGCAAATCGTCGCGCTCCCCTTTGGCAAGCGGCCTTCGATAGGCGCGCGCGGCGAATCGCAAAAAGGCCTCGAGATGCTTCGGCTCGGCATCCGCCCGCTCCTTCTCTACAGCGCGGAGCGTCGCGTTCACGCGATCGAAGTGGTCGCGGATGGCCTCGGGGGCAATGGGGTCGTTCTTCGGGTTGGCCGCGGCTTTGGCTAGATAAGCATCCCGCATTTGCGCGATGACGGCGGCGTCGGTAATCTCGTGATCGAGCGGGCGATCGCTGCCGGCCTCGGCGCCCTTGCCTTGAACCTCGCCGCTCTGATTGACGAAGTACTGCACCCAGGTGCGAGCCGTGTAGTTGGCGATGAAGTCGAATTCTTCCCAGAGGCGGTTGAGTTCCTGTTGGCCCTTCTCGTCGAGGATCAACTCCATGAGCGGAGTATCGTCGCGGAAATAGCCCATGGTGTTGTGATAGCTGGCGCTGAGGAGACGTCCCTTGTCCTCCGAATCGTCGGGGAAGTAGCGGCCGCGCTCGCTGACATAAAAGACGTCCGGGAAAACAGACGCGAAGCGTGCGAACGCGGCTTCATAACGGCTGCGCTCAGCGGCCGGAACCACCAGATCGAGATCGCCGGCGCGGGCTTTGGCCGAGAGAGCGGCCCAGCGCGGCGCCGCTTCCTGGTGAAGCCCGGGATACTTCGGGATTGCGGGCACTTCCGGGGGCGGGTCGGTATCGTTGAGCAGATCCTTGGGATCGCTATCGCGGCGGTGCGCGGCGAATTCGCGCAGCTTCCAGTTCAGCAGGGGCTGCGATCCGGCGGGCAATCCCCGCACCAGTGGCGCGGTGAACTGCATGGCCGTATGGCTACGGATCTTGACCACGAAATCGCGCATCTGAACACACTTCGCGCGCAACGCGTCAGGCTGGCTGGGGTCCGGCAGTGGCAAAGCGCGCCACATTCCTTGCAGCTTGGCGATGGGACCGACTTCCGGGGCAACCGCGGGAGCGGCGGCATCCTTTTCTTCCAGAATCTGCCAGATCATAGGCAGATACTTCGCGCTCACCTTCGAATCGGCAGCGACGGATGCCAGCGTCGCGTGCGGCTTTCCGAGCGCGGCGCGATGTTTGAAGCGCCACGCGGCCTGGAAATAATCGGCATAGTCGGTAGGCTGCCGGAAGTAGAAATTCACGATGCGCTGGATGGCATACTTATCGCGATCGGTCTCGACCAGCATCGGATACGGCGCGAAGTCGATGCCATCGGGCGTCAGGACCATGTGATCGGCGACGCCGCGCGCGGCCAGCAGGTACTTATTCAGCAACGCGGGCGACATGGTTAGCGATTCGCCGGAATTGTCGAAACCCGCGGGGTTGGCCGGATCCACGGGAAACTCGCGCGTGGGCTGCATGTCCTGGGCGGTGAGGTCGCGGATGGTGTAGTTGTATTCGGCGTTGCTCAGCCGGCGCGGCAGCACCACGCCCGGATCGCCGGCGCTCTTCCGCAGCTCTTCGGCGCGCACGGACTGAATCCAGTCGATCACATGCTGGCGGGCTTCCTCCGGCGGCGGCGGCATCGGCTTGGGCGGCATCTCTTGCGCCGTCAGCCTTTGCATCACAAGCGCCCAGCGGGGATAATCCCGGGTCACCATTTCCATGGTGGCGTATGCCTTGAGATCGAATTGCGCGGCGGGAGTCTGGCCGCTATGGCATCCAATGCAATACTTCGTAACAAAAGGCTTAACGGTCTGCTCGAACTGGCGTTCCAGCGCGGGGGTGGCGGCGCCCGCGGGCAGGGCGGCGATGGCAATGACGACGGGTAAGGCTCGAAGGTGTACGAAGAAACTCATTATCTATACATCTATGGTACAGGATTTCAGGGGATGGTTACCTGACTAAAAGGTGGGGTGCTACACGCTTTCGGGATTTCCCGCTCGACCAGGCGGCAAATATGAAGGCGCCATGGGGATGCGGGCTTGCGACCCGATTCCGGTGTGGGGCGGGGAGTTCGGGGAAACTTGGAGGCTTGGGGGGCAGTGGGCGGCTGTTAACTGGACGATTTTTGGCGGGCCGGAGAAAGCGTGGAACGAAACCAATTTTGTGGAAGTGCAATATTCACCGTGGGTTAGGAGGGCTGCGGGCTGAGGACGGGAATCGAGGGGAGCCAAGCTGGCCGTGAGTCGCGGTTGGCGAGGGCAGATTCTTTTGAAAGTGCTGCGACTGAATACGGCGAGCTTACGATCAAGCCCTTAATCCCACGTTTCGACCAAATTCGGGCATCCAAAAAACCGGCGACAAGATCGCCGGCGCTACAAAGCACGGGGCGCCTCGGCGGCTGAGCCCACACACTTCAAGTACCCATCGTAGCGAATTCCTCGCTTACCTTGTGGCTTGCGGCACGCTGGAGCATTGGCCTCGCTCGCAAATTACCGGCCGAAGGCCAAGCGCTCGGAGCGGCTTGGGACTGGGCCGGCCATGGGCCCACCCCACTTTGCTTACTGGGGCGCGCCGCGGCCGCCGCCGGGCGCGCTGTGCATCTGATATTCTTTTGGCGGCTCGCCGCCGGCCAGGTAGCGGATGAAGTAATCCCAGCGGCGGCGGGTCATGTAGTCGGATGCGGCGCCGTAGCCGTGGGCGGCGTTGGGGAATAAGACCAGATCGAAATCCTTGTTGGCCTTGACCAGCTCATTAACCACTAACAGCGTGTTATACGGCGGCACGTTGTTATCCATGGTTCCGTGCGCCAGCAGTAAGTGGCCTTTGAGGTTCTTGGCGACTAACTGGTTGGCCTGATTATCGTAGTTAGTGGCGCCGGAAGTGGAGGTCTTTTCCAGGAGTCCCTGCCATTTCTCGGCCCAATCGTCCTCGTACTCGCGGTTGTCGTGGTTGCCGGATTCGCTGACGCCCACTTTGAAGAAATCGGAGTAGCGGAACATGGCGTCGGCGGTGGCATAACCGCCGCCGGAGTGGCCGTAGATACCCACGCGGTCGATATCTATCCAAGGGTAGCGCTGCGCCAACTGTATCATACCGGTAACCTGGTCGGGCAGAGTGTTGTCGCCCATATCGCCGAAGTAAGCTTCGTGGAACGATTTGGAGCGCCACGGAGTGCCCATGCCGTCGATCTCCACCACGACGAACCCGAGGTCCGCCAGCGCCTGACAATCGCCACGAGCGGCCGAAAAGTTACGGCTGCCCACGCTGCCGGTCTGCGGGCCCGGATAAATATGATTGACGATGGGGTACTTCTTGTTAGTGTCGAGATTGTACGGCTTGAACATCAAGCCATAGATATCGGTGACTCCATCGCGCGCCTTCATGACGATGGGCGTGGGCGGCTTCCATCCGGTGGCGAGCAGCTTCGAGATGTCTGCCTTCTCCAGATGAGCTACCAGCTTGCCGGTGTTATCGCGCGCCTCGGCGACCGGCGGCACGTCGGGCTTGGAGTAAGTATCGACGAAGAAGCGGCCGGAAGGCGAGAGAGACACGTCGTGGTTGCCATCGCCGGGAGTCAGCAGCGTGAGGCCGCTGCCGTCGAACGCGACGCGGTAGAAGTGGATGAAATACGGGTCGCTGCCCTTCTCGCGGCCGACGCCCAGCACATACAATACGCGGTTCTTCTCATCGACGCGAACCACCCGGGTGACGTTCCAATCGCCCTTGGTGATCTGATTCTTCAGCTTGCCGGTGGCGAGGTCATAGAGATACAAATGCCCCCAGTCGTCCTTCTCGGAGAACCAGATGAATTCGCCGGACTTGGGCAAGTACTTCCAGTTGACGGCGCCGTTGCCCGACTCGAAGAATTTGGCCACCTTTTCGTCGTAGACGTCGCGCACCACGCCGCTGTCGGCGTAGGCCAGGCGCAGGGTCTCTTCGCGGTGATCGCGCGAGGTGGAAACGAAGGCCAGATGCGCGCCGTCGTCGCTCCACTGCACGTCGGACCATTCGCCGCCGCACCGGACATCGTCGCAGAGCGTGGAACGGTGCTGTTGCGGCGGAATCTGCAGCCGCACCATCTTGTTGGCAACCACGTCGACGATCACCGGCTGAATGGTGGTGACTACGGCGTCGCCGGGCAAAGGATATTTCCAGGCTTTGAGCGTGGGATGCCCGACGGTGGTATTTACCAGGTACATTTCGCCGACGCCCCGCTGGTCCTGTTGGAAGGTGGCGATCTTGGTGGAATCGGGGGACCAAACCACCACGGGGCGGTCGCTCGACTGCCATCCGGCGTTGTCGGTGGCGTAGCCGAAATCCTTGACGCCGTCCCTGGTGAGCTGGGTTTCGGCGCCGCCGGCCACTTCGCGCACCCACAGGTTGTTATCGCGAATGAAGACCGCGCGCTTGCTGTCGGGCGACATGGATTCGGCGCGGCCGCCGGCGCCAAAACCGCCCCCCCCGCCGCCGCCGCGCCCGCCTCTGCCGCCGCCACGTCCCCCTCGCCCGCCGCCGGCGCCCACACCCGCGACCGCCGCGCCGGCGTCAGCGCATGCGTTTCCGGCAACGTCGCATGTAAAACGCTTGCCGGCCACGTTGAATGCGACCGACTGGCCATCGGCCGACGGTTCGATGTCGATGAACGGCAGATGGTTTGCGTCATACCTGGCGCCCGACGCAGCCGAAAGCGCCGCCGCCAGTTTTACATGGTCGAAGGCTGGCGCGCGCGTGCCTTTGGCGGTATCCACCAGGACGAACTCACTGCCATCCGGGGTCGTGACACGATACCAGAAGCGCTCATCCGCCAGCCATGTGGGCCGCACGCCGGAGCGGAAGACCAATGGGGTGGTGTTGTATGAAAGGGCTTTTTCGGCGCGCTCGTAATCGGCCGCGGTGTAGATTCGGGGCTGCGCGGAAAGAGTGGCCGCGACGCCCGCGAGGGTCAGAAGAATGGATACCTTCACAGGCGGTAGCGTGACACCGTTGGAGGGCGGGTGTCAAGTGCTGCGGGTGCGGGGTGGTGGGGTGGGTAATGGTCGATGCTGGGACTTCAACGCGGAGGCGCGCCTCCGCGTTGAAGACCGGTTTGGTGGTGAGGGCAGGTAGTAGCCGCGGGCGCGCGCCAGAATCTCCTCGGCGTATTCGGGCAGGTGTCAAGTGCGATGGGTGGTAAAGGTCGATGCTGGGACTTTAACGCGGAGGCGCGGAG
>PLDF01000102.1 GCA_003135055.1 Bryobacterales bacterium
ATCAGCCGGCCCGCATCGAGCGGATACGCCGGAATAAGATTAATGACCGCAAGAGCGATGTTCAGCCATACGATCGAGCGCATCAGGTGCGCAGGCGTAACAATGGGCAAAGCGGCGAGAGGGACCTGCGACGTGGCCCCTTCGATCAGAGCAGTCACGATGGCGGCGAATAGAAGATTCGATAGAGGACCGGCAATGGTCAATGCCCACTGTGCCGACCCTTCGACCGCACGCTCCGCCATTTCAGGACTCGAATACGAGAACAGACCGCCAATCGGAAGCAGAAGAATGCTGCGAACCGCAAGCCCGTGGTACGCCGCCGTCATAGCGCGCGCAGCCTCGCGCCCCAGTACCGCTCCAAAAAGCAGGAACCACAACATGACGCCACGCCAGGACGCGGTGCCCGACAAATTCGTCGAAAGAACGCAAAACAGCAGCAGAAGAAGAAAGAAATAGTGAATGCGCANNCGCCTGCGCGAAACGCTCTTCAACGTGCTGACGCCGCGAATCGAAGGCGCCATCTTCCTCGACCTCTATGCCGGCTCCGGAGGCGTCGGCATCGAAGCACTGAGCCGTGGCGCCGCACAGGCTATCTTCGTTGAGAAGGCAGAACCCGCCTTGCGCGCCATCCGCACCAATCTCGCCGCACTCGGCATTGAGGAAAATTACTCGCTGGAACCCCGGAGTGTCAGCGCGGCACTCAAGCGTCTCAGGGAAACAGGCCAACACGCCGATTTAGTCTTTCTGGATCCGCCGTACGCGCTGGAAAAGGAATACGCCGCAACACTCAATCTGCTCGGCGGCGAATACGGGAGTCTCCTGGCATCAGGCTCGCTCGTCATCGCCGAGCACGAGAAACGCCGCGAACTCGACCCGCAGTACGGAACCCTGGTCCGCTATCGCGTCCTCAAACAAGGCGACGCAGCCCTGAGCTTCTACCGCGCCGAGCCGGACTAAGCCTCAGCCGCCAGCCCAGTCCGCAAATCCACTGTGAAGGGAATCTCGCGATTCGTCACAAGATCCCACCCGAAACCATGCAGTTCATTGCCGCGCACCTCCGCGATGCGCAGTCCCTCTGAAGAGAGTCGCGGTGTCTGCCAAGCCTCGCCATCCGGACCCCACGCCAGCAGAGCCTGACTCCCGATCACCAGCAACAAGTTCAGCTCCACCAACGGACGAACTTCAAATACCGGCCGAAACTCGATGTGCGTGAACTCCTTCGGATCCAGCGTGTTCACCACGTACGCGTAACCGCCAGCAACAGCGCACAGATCATCGACGCCGGGACAACTCCACAAGCCCGTCACAGCGGCGGGATCGGCAAAACCAAGCGCAAACGTTGCGAGGAACTTCAAGGCCTTGCCCGCAGGCTTAACCATCACCTCCAGCGCGCCACGCTCCACTTCCTCCGCCTCCCGCGGATAGGTGTAGCAGCGCAAAGGCTTGATCAGCGGCCTCTTCGGAAGGATCTCAGCCTCCCAGGAATGCGGAAAGGCTAGCGTCACGGTTCGGGTTCGAAGTTCAGAATCCATTCCAGTTGCTCGGGAGTGTCGGGAACCGGGAATCCGCGCGCGCGCTCGATCAGCCGAAGCGCGTCGTCCGCCTTCCAGCCCAGCGCAATCATCACCGAAGCCAGAAGCACGGTAGCGCGGCCGATGCAGCCGCGGCAGTGCGCGCCAATTTTCGATCCCGCTCTAACCTGATCGCGCAGATCGCTTACCAGTTCTCGAAAACCAGCCACATCGGACGGTGTGCATCGATCCAGAACCGGGTACGAGATGAATCGCATCCCCATCTGTCGCGAAATTCGTCCTTCGTCGATAAGACCGAGTTCCTCACTGTCCTGCGGCGTCAGCAACGAGACCAGAATGTTGACTCCCGCGTCCCGCACCACCTCAAGATCAGCCTGCAGGCCTTCACCGCCGCGCGGCCGTAAAACAATCGTCAACTGCGAGGGTTTGGCCTCTTCAATCCAAAGAACCGTCTTCATCGGCTTCCACTCATGAACTGTTCGATGCGTTCCCGCACGCTCAGCACGTGTACCGGCAGTTCGAGCCGGCTGCCTTCCTCCAGAATCGGAATCAACTTGTCGAATTCCGGGCCGGAGTGCACACCGGTCAGCGCGATGCGCACCGGGTGAAACAGGTCTTTCCCCTTCGCCCCGGTCTCTGTCTTGATCTCATTCATCCACGCCTTGAATAACTCCGGCGTGACCGGACCCGCATGTGCGCCGACACGGGCTGCGAAGGCGGTCAGAACCTTCTGCGCCGCCTCAGTCTCCAGAATTGCCGCATTCTCTTCGCTGGCGCGAGCCGCCGCCGCATTGAACCGAAACACAAATGCAGCCTTCACCGGCAACTCGTCAAGTTGGTTCACAGCAGGCAGGAAAAGCGCCAGCAGTTTGCCAAACCAGGCTTCCACCGCCGCGGTCGTCATCTGCCAGCCGCCATTATGCGGCGGCAAAAGTCCCGCATCGACGAAATGCGACCACGCCAGTTCCGCAACGCGCTCCGGATCGGCAGCCTTCAAATAATGGCGATTCAGCCAGTGCAGTTTCTCCCAGTCGAAAACCGCGGGTGAAGCCGTGACGCGCTCGATCCGGAATTCCTTCACCAACTCCTCCAGAGAAAACAGCTCGCGCGTTCCGCCTTCCGCTCCCCAGCCCAGTAGCGCCAGGTAGTTCACCAGCGCTTCCGGCAAAATTCCCATTGCACGAAAGCTCGCGACCGACGTCGCACCATGTCGCTTCGAAAGCCGCTCCCGATCGCTCCCAAGGATCGTAGATAGATGCGCAAACTCTGGCGGCTTCCAGCCAAACGCTTCGTAGATCGC
>PLDF01000505.1 GCA_003135055.1 Bryobacterales bacterium
GTGGCGGGAAGACGATCACGCTGGTCTTTCACTACGAGTTTCGCGAGGACGAGAACAAGTCGCTCGCCGCTTTCGGGCCGCCGAATCACTTTTGGATACGGGCCGGACCGTTTTACGTAATGCCGGAAGTCTCGGTCAAGTGAATTTGGGCGCCGGAAAGCGGGAAGAAAATGGGACAGGGTGACGGTCACCGCAACCGGTGCGGATTCCGACGAAGAAAATCGCTCATCCCGAGCTGATAGCGCCCATCACGGCATCAGTGTACGCCTCCCAAACTCAGCAGTTCACCGCGGCCGTGGCGAATGCCAGCAACACCGCAGTGACCTGGTCTCTGACGAGAAGTGCCCGGAACGATCAGCATCCACTCTTTAGAAAACCCGTTGGCCACCGGCCCCTCCTACATGATTGCCGGCGACGGCTATGCCTACTTCCCTTATGTGAAAGGAGATTCTGAAGAGGCGGAGGCGCACCTCATGCTGCTGCGGGTCTATCGGCTACTTTTCGCGTCCTCCAGCACCTCGCCTCATCTATGCGCGTAATCCCAGTTCAAGCAATTCGCCCCATAGATTCAATAACTTACGCATATATCCTAGCACTCATGCTGTACCATGGTATTGGATAGCCATGTCTTCGCTCAAAACCACCCAGTCCATCCACAGCCATCGCCGTTTACCGCCAATCGCCAATCGCCACGAATCCCGCGACGCCCCGCCGTCCGCTCGTGCGCGCCGCTTGACCCGTATCAATCGGCGCGTCCTCCCCAACCGCCGCTCCGATATGCCAAACGACCCTAGTCCCATTTTCGGACACCCTACCCCACGGCCATGGCGCCCGTTCTCAGCCAATACCCATCAGACCACGAGCCGAACCTCGTCGGACTCCCTTGAATTTCTCACCCGCAAACCACACAATCCAAAAAAAACCTCTGCGCCTCCGCGCCTCAGCGTCGATAAAGCCTCCCCCCAGCCACCCACTCAAACAAGATATGCCAAACGACCCTAATCCCATTTTCGGACATTCACCCACCCCAGCCCAAACCAAATCCGCGACGCATTCTCCGCTTCCTCCGCCGTTGCCTTTGACTCATCCCCGGCAAAAATTCTGCAACTCCGCGCGATCTCCAAGTCTCCGCCCCTCCGCGTTGAATCCCCACTCCCGGCTGAATCCCCACTCCCGGTTGAATACCCGCTCCCCAATCCGGAAACTGCCCCACCTTTCCGCCAGCTCCCACGGTCAAAGAGCGGCGAAGCCGCGCGCCTGGGACTATACTGGAATTTTGAAGCCACCGATTGCCGCGCCATTGCCCACCGGCGCTTCTACAACAATTCGCTTTTACGACGCAGCCATCGGCAAGAAGGCTGTGATGGCGGTCACTGGCATCGTCCTGTTCGGATATGTGCTGGGACACATGGTGGGGAACCTGCAGATTTTTGCGCCCGATCGCGATCAGATCAATCATTACGCGGCGTTTCTGCACAGTCCCGCGAATGTTGCGCCGCTGTGGCTCATTCGCGCGATTTTGCTCGCGGCAGTGGTGCTGCACATCTCTGCGGCTCTCCAGCTCACGAAGCTAAAGAGCGACGCACGGCCGCTGGGATATATCAAAAAGAAGAACGTGCCCTCGTCTTACGCCGCTCGCACCATGATTTGGAGCGGGCCCATCATTGCGGCGTTCGTGATTTTTCACGTGCTGCATCTGACCGTGGGCGCCGTAATGCCGTTGCGCGAGGTGGGCGCGAACCAGCCGGATGTGCGCTACAACGTGGTGAGCGCCTTTCAGAATCCCGCGGTGTCGCTGTTCTACATTCTCGCCGTAACGTTGTTGTGCGTCCACCTGTATCACGGGTTGTGGAGCATGCTGCAATCGCTCGGCTGGATAAGCCCGCGTCATTCGCAAGCCATCAGAAAGGGCGCGGCCGCGTTCGCGATTCTGGTTTGTCTGGGGTTCGTCTCCGTGCCGATCGCCGTGATGGCGGGGCTGGTGACGTACTAGGCTCTTGACTGAATAAACCATGGAACTTGATTCGAAGTGCCCTAGCGGACCGATTGAGACGCGATGGGACCGCGGCCGGTTTTCGCTGAAACTGGTCAACCCCGCGAACAAGCGCAAGCATACGATTATCGTGGTGGGCACGGGCTTGGCCGGCGGATCGGCTGCGGCGACGCTTGCCGAGCTTGGCTACAACATCAAGAGCTTTTGCTTTCAGGATTCGCCGCGGCGCGCGCACAGTATCGCGGCGCAGGGCGGAATCAACGCCGCGAAGAACTATCACAACGACGGGGATAGCGTTTACCGGCTGTTCTACGACACGGTGAAGGGCGGCGATTTCCGCTCGCGCGAATCGAACGTCTACCGGCTGGCGCAAATCAGCGTCAACATCATCGACCAGTGCGTGGCGCAGGGCGTGCCATTCGCGCGCGAGTATTCCGGGTACCTCGATAACCGCAGCTTCGGCGGCGCGCAGGTTTCGCGCACGTTCTATGCGCGCGGGCAGACGGGGCAGCAACTGCTCTTGGGGGCGTATCAGGCGCTGGAGTGGCAAATCGGGCAGGGGCGCGTGGCGATGTATCCGCGCACGGAGATGCTCGATCTGATTGTGATCGATGGGCGCGCGCGCGGCATTGTGACGCGCAATCTGATCACGGGCAAAGTGGAATCGCACATCGCGGAAGCGGTGGTGCTGGCAACTGGGGGCTACGCCAACGTCTATTACCTCTCGACGAATGCCAAAGGGTCGAACGCGACGGCGATCTGGCGCGCATATAAGCGCGGCGCGCTGTTTGCGAACCCGTGTTTCACGCAGATCCATCCTACGTGCATTCCGGTCTCGGGCGAGTATCAATCGAAGCTGACATTGATGAGCGAATCGCTGCGCAACGATGGACGGGTGTGGGTGCCCTTGAAGAAGGGCGATGAGCGCCCGCCCAACCAGATTCCGGAACCGGAACGGGATTACTACCTGGAGCGGCGCTATCCCAGCTTCGGCAACCTGGTGCCGCGCGATGTGGCTTCGCGCAACGCCAAGCTGGTCTGCGACGAAGGCCGCGGCGTGGGCGCGACCGGATTGGCGGTGTATCTGGATTTCCGCGATGCCATCGAGCGCCTTGGGCGCGAGACGATCGCCGACCGCTACGGCAACCTGTTCGAAATGTATGAACGCATCGCCGGCGAGGACCCATACCAGACGCCGATGCGCATTTTCCCCGCGATCCACTACACCATGGGCGGGCTGTGGGTGGACTATAACCTGATGACGACCATCCCCGGCCTGTATGCGATCGGCGAAGCGAATTTCTCGGATCACGGCGCCAACCGGCTGGGCGCGAGCGCGCTCATGCAGGGTCTGGCGGACGGCTATTTTGTTCTGCCGAATACCATCAACGATTACATTGCATCGGCCAAACTGGAAAAAGCCGGGGCATCGCATCCGGCGGTGCGCGAGGCCGAACAGCAGGCCGCCGCACTCACCAAACGGCTTCTGGATATTCAAGGAACGCGCTCGGTGGATTCCTATCATCGCGAATTGGGCAAGCTGATGTGGGACTACTGCGGCATGTCGCGCACCGCAGCAGGTCTCAAGCATGCGCTCGCAAAGATTCCGGAAATGCGGGAGCAGTTCTGGCGCGATCTCAGAGTCACTGGGGCCGGCGAGGAGCTGAACCAGTCGCTCGAAAAGGCCGGGCGCGTGGCCGATTTCTTCGAGTTGGCGGAGCTGATTTGCACGGATGCGCTGGAGCGCAACGAATCGTGCGGCGGACACTTCCGCGAGGAGTATCAGACCGCGGACGGTGAAGCGGCGCGCGACGACGCGAATTATTCCTACGCCGCTGCATGGGAATTCCGCGGCGTGGGCGCCCACCCGGAGCTGCACAAGGAGCCGCTCGATTTCGAATACGTGCATCCGGCGCAACGGAGCTACAAATAGTGCGCATCGTTCTGCATATCTGGCGGCAGCGCAATTCGAGTGACAAGGGCCGCATGGTGCGATACGAAGTTCCGAGCGTCAGCGAGCACATGTCGTTCCTTGAGATGCTCGATATTCTGAACGAGGATCTGATTGCCCGAAACGAAGACCCGGTGGCCTTCGACAGCGATTGCCGCGAGGGCATCTGCGGCGCGTGCGGCTGCATGGTGAATGGCGTGGCGCACGGCCCTATACCCGGCACGACGCTTTGCCAGCTTCACATGCGCCATTTTAGGGACGGCGACGAGCTATACCTGGAACCGTGGCGCGCGCGCGCGTTCCCGGTGATCAAAGATCTGATAGTGGACCGGACGGCGTTCGACCGGCTGATTGAAGCGGGCGGATTCATCTCCGTTTCCACCGGCAGCGCGCCCGACGGCAACGCCATCCTGATTCCGAAGCACGATGCCGACCGCGCCATGGATGCGGCCGCCTGCATTGGCTGCGGCGCTTGCGTGGCCATGTGTCCGAACGCTTCGGCGTCGCTATTCATGGGCGCGAAGATTGCCCACTTGGGGACGCTGCCGCAGGGCCAGCCCGAGCGCGCGTCGCGCGTGCTGGCGATGGCGGCGCAGGCGAGAGAGGAGACGTTCGGAAGCTGCGCCAACATAGGCGAGTGCGAAGCGGTTTGTCCGAAGGGAATTAAGCTTGAGGTCATTGGGCGGATGAATTGGGATTTTATCCGGGCGAGCTGGGGCTGGTAAGGGTAGGGCGTCTTTGGTAGGGGAGTCATTAACTTGGCAATGGATTTCGGAGGCGTTCACACGAGTGTGAACGCGCCACGCAGGAGTGCGTTCGCATGAGTGCGTGCGCCACGATTCGTTCGCCTGCATTAAGACTAAGTGAACAGTATTGGGTCTAATTGCAATGCCGGTCACTTATGATACTTACAGTAAGGCGCTACACGGACCGCACGGCCGGTGTTGCCGGCCCGCTGAGAGATATCCATCCCCGAACGGACTTTCGGCGCGCGTCGCAACATGCGGTCTTCGCCCTCGCGGCGACAGGACGTAACTTTCCGATTAGCCTTGAAACACGAAAACTCACCCAGGGTCATCGGTGACCCGTCCTCGGCTGCAAGCCCCCAGGCTGCGTCTGCGCATCCCGCCTGCGCGCGCCGGTTCTGTGGCAAAATGCATTGGTGTTCCAATCACTGACCGGGCGCAAGGAATGGAAATTCTTCGCCGGCCTGCCCAAGGCGGACCCCGGCCTTGCCGCCGCCTGGTGGACCGCCCTCCTGCTGCGAGGGATCCTGCCCGCGGCGTTCGCCATCGCCATGGGCGTGCTTGTGGGCGCCGTGCAGCACGGCAATTCTCTCGCCGGTCCGCTCGCGTTGGCCGGCGCCATCTTCGTGCTGCTTCAAGTGCTCACTCCGATTCATTATGCGGTCGGCGCCAACCTCGGCGACCGCACCGCCGCCTGGCTCTACGACCGTCTCACCGAGGCCTGCGTGCGCCCACCGGGCATGGGGCACCTCGAGGACTCGACGCTCACCGGCGACCTCACCGTCGCGCGCGACTTCGACCTCGGCATGACCGGCCCGCCGCTCGCAATCTCCATGGATTTCATCGCCAACGGCATGGTCGAGACGATCGGCGGAGTCGCGTCCGCCGCGATCCTCGCCAGATACGCGTGGTGGGCGCCCATCGTGCTCGCGGGCGCGTGGCTGGCGACGCACTGGCTGCTACGCGAGAGCGCAATCTGGCGCGACCGCAACACCGACGAGGTGCGTGGCGCGCAACGGGATGCCGACTACGCCTACCGGCTGGCGGTGGACCCGCCCGCGAGCAAGGAACTGCGGCTGTTCGGCCTGGCCCGGTGGACGATCGACCGTTTCATCGCCAGACGCACTCGCTTGCACGAGCTTCAGTACGCAGCCACGCGTCTGCGCGAGCGTCCCGTCGTCTGGAGCATGCTCCTGGTCGTCTCCGCGAACGTCCTGGTGTTCTGGCTACTGGCGAGCGCCGCCGCCCATGGCCGCATCAGTCTCGGGGAAGCCGTGGTCTACGTGCAGAGCGCCGTCGGCGTGTCGATGATCGCGTTCGGCGGATTCAGTTGGGCGCTCGACGGAGCCGCTGCCCCCGTCGCCGCGGTGCTGCGGCTCGAGCCGGCCATGCGTCCCGCCGGCGCGCTGCTTTCTGGCAGCCGCCCCGCGGACGCGATGCCTGCGCGCGAGATTCGTCTCCGCGATGTCAGCTTCGCGTACCCAGCCGGCTCGCCCGTGCTGGATCGCTTCGATCTCTCGATTCCCGCCGGCTCGTCGCTCGCCATCGTTGGGCAGAACGGCGCCGGCAAGACCACCATCGCCAAGCTGCTGTGCCGGTTGTACGATCCGCAGTCGGGCGCGAATCGCCCCGCTTCCTCCCGCGCTGTCGTCGATGTGGCGGTTGTGCAAGCTGGGCTATCGCCACCAGCCGCGCTTGATGGTCGCGGCGTTCGTGCTGTCTCAGCTCGCCGCGCTGCCCGATGCGCTGCTCGCTCTGTGGCTGATGCTGCTCGGCAAGGGCGTCATCGAACACAGACCCGGCATGGTCCAAGGTGCGGCGATCGGTCTCGCCGTGTCCACCGCCGCCACCTGGTTTCTCCGTACCGTCAGCACGCGCGTGCAGCGCCGCTTCCGCGACAAAGTGACCATCGCGCTTGAATCGCACGTCGCGCATTTGCAGACATCAATCGCGAGCGTCGCGCATCAGGAGCGCCCGGAGTATCTCGACCGGCTATCCATGCTGCGCAATCAGGTGTTCGTGCTCGACCACATGTACGTGTCGCTGTTTTCGACGCTCGGGTGGATCCTGCGGCTCGCCGTGACGATGGCGCTGCTGGCATCGATTCACCCGGCGCTCATCCTGCTGGTGGTGTTCGCGATCCCCACCGTGTTGACTTCGACGTGGCGGCCCGCGGTCGAGAGGTCCGCGCAGGAGCGTGGGGCGCAAACCAATCGCCTGGCGCGCCACCTGTTCACCATCGCCACCACCGCGCCGCCCGGGAAGGAGGTGCGCGTCACCGGCATCGGAGAACGCCTGGTCACAGAGCGCCGGGCGGCGTGGGAGCGATGGTACGGACCGGTGGCGGCAGCCCGGTGGGGCTCGGCGTGGTGGTACGCGCTGGCGTGGGCGATATTCGGCTTCGCGTATGTCGGCGCGGTGGTGTTCGTGTCGTCTGGCCTCCGCGCGCCGGCCAGCGCCGTGTTGCTGGTGCTGGCCGCGGGCGCGCGGCTTTCGGCGTATATCGGCGCCACCGTCGGCGAGATTGGATTCCTGCGCGGATTCTGGATGGACGGCTCGCGGCGGCTCGCGTGGCTTGAGGACTACGCCGCCGCCGTCGCTGCATCGGGCGATCTGCCGGTACCCGGTATGTTGCAACGCGGCATCCGGTTCGACCATGTTTCGTTCGCCTATCCCGGCACTCGCGTGGTGCTGGACGATGTGTCGCTGACACTGCCCGCGGGCGCGGTCGTCGCGATTGTCGGCGAAAACGGCGCCGGCAAGACGACGCTGGTCAAGCTGCTCGCCAAGATGTACGAGCCGTCGTCGGGTGCGATCTTCGTGGACGATACGCCGCTGGCGCGCGTGCCGGCCGGCGAGTGGCGGGCGCGTCTGGCGGGCGCGTTCCAGGATTTCTTCCGCTTCGAATTCCGCGCGGGGCACACCGTTGGTTTGGGCGACGTTCCGCGGATGGACGACCAGCCCGCCGTGGCCGCGGCTATCGATCGCGCCGGCGCCGGGGACGTGGTTGCCCGGCTAACGTTGGGCCTGGACACGCAACTCGGTCCGACGTGGCCGGGCGGAGTCGAGCTATCGTTCGGCCAGTGGCAGAAGCTCGCGCTGGCGCGCGGCTTCATGCGCGATCGGCCGCTGCTGCTGGTCCTCTACGAACCCACCGCCGCGCTGGACGCGGAGACGGAACACGCGCTGTTCGAGCGCTACGCCGCGGCGGCGCGCGGGGGCAAGAGCGACAGCGGCCGCATCACGATCCTGGTCTCCCACCGTTTCTCGACGGTCCGCATGGCCGATCTCATCGTTGTGCTCGATGGGTCGCGGCTGGTGGAGGTGGGCACGCACGAAGAGCTGATGGTCAAGAGCGGCCAGTACTCGGAGTTGTACGGCATCCAGGCTGCGGCGTACCGCTGAACGCCTTTCTTGCTGTAAGTGGGACAGACGATCGTTTTTTGTCGTCTGTTGGGATGGGCGTTCCGCCCGCGAAACTTCATGAAAAACCCGCCAAGGCGAATAAATTGGAAACAAAGGGCGAACAGAAGGCGGGCTTTTTCGACCCTGTCCCCTCGATTTACCAAACGACCCTAGTCCCATAAACGGACAGTTACTGCGCCCGCGGCTCCTCTCTGATCAGCCGTTCGCCGCGCCTCCGATCTTTGACAACTGAATAATCGACAGGCCGGCGCAGGCGAACCGCGGCTTCCGCGCCGGCCAGTCGGCGGCGCTCTGTTGTGTTGGCAGATCCATTCGATTCAATCGCCCGCCGCGCCTTCTGACTTCTGTCTTCTGTATCCCATATCCCGCAGGGATATCAAGGGCGAAGCCCTTGCTCTTGAACCGCCGGCGCTTCCTCCAACCGGTCCAGCAGCATCGACAGCCGCTGCGCCGCCTCCGTTCGCCCGCCGAATCGAACGGCGTTATAAACCGTCGTGAATTCACCCACCGCACTTCCGAATGCGCCATCGGGCAGCGACGCGGCGAACTCCGCGGGCGTGAACCAGGCTGGCTTCTGATAACCGCGGCGCTTGACGATAGCCAGCATCTGCTGGTAGAGCAGCGTGGCGTCTCCCGCGCCGGCCTTGCCTCGGCGGACGCGCCGCACCCGCAGCCGCATGCGCAGCAGACCCACCATCCGCGGCCCAGCCAGCCATGCGGCGACGCTCATCGCCAACGCCAGCAAAATGGCCGCGCTATACTTACGCAGCCACTCGATGGTAGCAGTGAGTCGCTCGCCGGAATGCCATAGCCCGTCTAGCCAGCCGAAGCCGATGTGGCCGGCGCCCCGCTGCAGGCGGTCGGCCAGCGAGCCCTGGCGGCGCGGGTCGTAGGCCACTACCCATTCCCGCCAGAAGGTTCCCGCGGCGTCCAGATAGAGGTTCAGTTTCGCCAGCAGACCGGCGGCTTGCCCGTTCGGGTCGGGGGGCGTAGGGTCGAACGTGGTCCAGCCATTTCCGGGAATCCACGCTTCCACCCACGCGTGCGCGTCGGACGCGCGAATCAGCCAGAGACCGGTAATCGGATTGTAGATGCCGCTCTGAAAACCCGTCGCGATGCGCGCGGGCACGCCAAGGCTGCGCAGCATCACCGCCATGGCCGAGGCGAAATACTCGCAATAGCCGCGGCGCCGCGTGAAGAGAAAATCGGCCAGCGGGTCGGCGGGCTGGTGGCTGGGCATTTCGAGCGCGTAGACGTAATCGGTGCGCAGGCGGCGCTCAATCGCGCGTGCGCGCTCCAGGTCTGTGCCGGCGCGTGCGGTCATGGTGCGGGCCAGTAAGGCGATGCGCGGATCGAGAGGCGGCAATTTCAGGTTGCGGCTGCGCGTTTCGTAAGTCAGCTCGCGCGGAAAATAGCCGGCGGGCGCGATTTCCGGCGGGCCCTCGAGCAAGCTGTAAACCTCATAACGGAAGCCCTCGGGAGCGATCTCCGGCAGTCGAAAGCTGTCTGTCCCGGAACAGTCGAGCGAGGAATATGCCATGCGGACAATCTGCGGCGCGCCGGCGAAGAAGAGCTCCCTTGAGCCGGTAGCGTCCAGCTCCACTTCGTAATCGACATAGGGGCCCGGCTGGCGCTGCTCGGGTGCGTCGATGCAGGCGCGCCACTGGCCGGAGCCGGTCGGCGTCCAGGAAACGGCGTGGTTGGTCCACTGTTTGCCGTCGAAATACGACAACGCGTTGCCGCGCCACTTGAGGCCGGTCAACTTTTCGGGGCGTGGGCTGCCGATGTGCATCACCGGCCGCGAATTCAGCCGGATCTCTCCGGTTTCGCCCAGAGTCACTTCGTTCGAGAAACCGGGAATGAATATGCGATGCCAGAAGAAGCGCGTGAGCGCGGCGTCCGCGGTGCGCGGCAGCAGGAAGAATAGCCCGGCCGTCAGCGCCAGAATTCCCACCGTTACCGACGTCGAGAGCATCGCCAGGCGCGAATGAAAGCGCTTCTGGCCGCTGCGAGCCTTCACGGCCGTCTTGCGGATGGACCGGCGGATTTCCGCGCTGGTGAGCGCGGCAATGGCGAAGAAGAGATAACACGCCAGGAAAACGAAGAAGTTCAGATTCACCGAGAGAATGGCCGCCGCCACCAATTCGGCGAAAGACACCACGGCGAGAAACAGATGATCGCGATGAGTGGATGCGGTAAGCGTCTTCACCACCGCCAGGAAGAAGATCAGATGCACCGCCGCCTCCACCAGCGACCGCGAGAAGGCGAAGTAATCGGCCAGGAAGAATGCGGAGTAGGCGAGGCAAGCCAGGGTGATGGCGCGGTCGGAAATTCGCAGCGGCACAAAGCCGGCCAGAACCAAAGCGCGGAGCAGCAGTCCGGCGGCAGTCAGTGCAATGGTGGGCGCGTCGAGATAGCCCGACCCCGCCACGGCCAGGTAGCCGCTGGCGACAAGGCCCAGCAGAGAGAATCCGAAGAAACGCTCGATGGACAGCGTAGCGGCAGCGTCCTGAGGCGCCATGTACTTATTCTAGCGGCTCTCCACTTTCACCACGAAATATGTGACGTGATGTCCGGCGTCCACCAGCATCTGGTGCGGCGTATTGGCCGGAATGTGGACGATGTCGCCCACCGACACGCGATGCCGCTCGCCGCCGGTAACCTCCGTTCCACGCACCTCGCCGGGGCCGGTTGTGTGGCTATCGGTAATTGTGCCGCCCACCACCACGGTTGCGTCGCCCGACTGAATTACGAACAGGTCGGTCATTTTCTCGTGCAACTCGGCGCCGCCGGAAGCTTCGCGGTGGGCCAGCATCGTGTTGTAGCGGCCGTAATCGGCGAGCGTTTCGGTGGCGAGCTTCTGAGCGTTCATCTTGGCCGCGAGCTGTTCGCCGCGCGCTTTGAGGTCGGATGCTTTCCAAACGGTGAAGCCTTGAGGGTCTCCGGCAGCCATAAGAAGCATCATAAACGGAAATGCAAGCAGCGCAGTTTTCTTCATACCTCTTATCGTCGCAAATCGAGGCTATGACTTCGACGCAGAGAGAGGGTTAATCTTCTGTCCGTCTTCTCTGCGCTTATCTCTGTGCCTCCGCGTCTCTGCGTCGAAAATCGGCGACTACTTCGCGATGAAGGCGTCGAGGTCGATGTACGCCCCCTGCGACTGGGGCTGCTTCTCGCCGGTGGCGCGCAGCGCCACCAGATGGCGGCCTGGAGCCAGACAGCAGAATTGCGTCCGGGCTTGCCATTGGACGTTCGGCGAGTAAAGATCGATGGCGTGCGCGACTCCGTCGATCTCGATCCGCGCAAGGCCGCGGTTGGGGGCCTTGGTATAGACATAGGTCAGCGATCGCCCTTCGAATGTGAAGGTGACTTCGGCGCCGGGGATATTGGTGTAGCTGATGCTGTGGCGGTAAGGACCGTTGAATTCCCGGCTTCGCGTCCAGAGCCCGTGGAAGCGGAGCGCGGGGTCGAAATCGTCGTAGACGCCCGGCGAAACCAGCGCGGGCGGTAGCTTCGCCAGCCAGGCTTCCAAGTCCGCGCCGCTCAGGGACTCGCATTCGGGGATCATTCGGGCTACGTAGAAGCGGCCATTCTCGAACTCGGGCGCGGTGCAGTTGGCAAGGAATTCGCCGAGCTCCGCGGGAAAAATCGGGTATTCATCCGGGCCGGCGCGGTGTGCGATGAAGTAGCGAATGCCGAGACTGGCGAAGAACTGGCGGAGGGCGGATACGGATTTGACGGTGGCGATGCGCTTCCAGATGGCATACTGGTGCCACTCGTATTCGTAGACGCGGTCGCCAGCGTCGGTGAGGTCGTTTTCGGTCACCAATAGGACCGGCGCTTGCGGTTGCGCGCGGCGGAAACGTTGGGTCACGTCGCGCATGGGCGCGGTTTCGCGAAGGTATAGATCGCGGCCATTGTGGCGGAACAGCGAGAGCGAATAGAAGTGCTTGTGATACCAGCCGGAGGCGGCTTCGAAATAGACGTTGAGACCGATGAAGATTACGGCGGCGGCCAGCAGCGCGCGCGTCATCCATCGCTGTTGCGCCGCGAACCGGGCGAGAAGCGCGCCGAACGAGATCGCGAATAGAGGCAGCGCGGCATAGACGTAGCGCGCGTTGGGTTGCGTCGCCATGATGATGGCGCCCGCGGCCAAAGCCACCGTGGCGGCGGTTCTTGCGGCGTAATGGGGCGCCGCCAATAACGCAACCAGCGCGAGCGGGATGAGCAACAGATATTGAAAGCCGAATGCGCCATTCTGAGCTTCGAAGTAGTCGCTGGTGTGAAATGTGATATTGAAGGGCGTATTCCAGGCCAGCGGTTTGTGAAAGCGGAAGTCGTTGAAATCGAGACCGTGGTCCAGCAGAGGCGACGGGAGCTTGGCATTCAGGAAGGGAAAGACCGGGTTGCCGGTTTTGGCGTAGGCGATCAGATAGGGTGGCGCCGCCACGGCCACAAGCAGGGCCATCGCCAGCGCCGCCGTGACGGCCGGCCGCGCGCCGAGATGTTTCCATTGCCGCCGGGCTTCGGCGACGGCGAACGGTACGGCCATCAGCACGAAAACGCAGGCTCCCAGTTTGGCGGCCGCGGCTGCGCCGGCGAGGGCCGCGGCGGCGAAGAGAACGTTGCGGCGGCCGGTTTCGCGGAAGCGCCAGAGCGCGGCCAGCGTGCCTAGAATCATGGCTGCGACGAAGTTCTCGATGAACAAAGAGCCGGTGACCAGGTGTACCAGCGGCGTGCTGGCAAAAAGCGTCGTCACCACCAGCGCCGGAGCGCGCGGCAGCCATCGGCGGTTAACTGAATAGACGATCGCCGCGATGGAGAGCAGCAGCGCGAAGTTGAACAGGCTGACGGCGGGTTGGCCGCCGAGCAGGTAGACGATGGCATAGCTGAAATCGGCGCCCATGGGCATGACGGACCAGAGGAAGAGGTCCGGCTGGTACGTCATGGCATGATGGGCGGCGATGTTGGCGGGCACCGCGAGGTGCATCGCGAGGCCGTCCGCGCTGGTTTCGGGCTCCAGCGCGGCGAACCAGTGAATCGAGAGGACGAAGGCCAGCAGGGCGAAGGCGGCACGCTCGGCCCAATTGGGCAGGCTGACGGAGCGGAGGCGCGCCGTTAGCCCGCGGAATCGGCGGATGACGCCGCGGGCATCGAGCAGGATGGGAATGGCGACAACGGCGGCCCAGGCGGCCGGGTAGTTCACGGGAATGCGCGCGGTGATCGTCATCCCGAAGGCATAGATAGCTATGCCGAGCAGGGTGGCGCAGACGTGCGCCTCGGGCGTGCGCGGCTCGGCCTTGCCCAGCAGCATCGAGCCGAGCGCGCAGGCGGAGGCAAGGAAGAAGACGATGGCGGCTACTGCCAGCGGACCGGTTGCCAGTAAGGTGGCGCCGGTGATGAGTGCGGCGATTACGGAAGCATACGCCCAGGGAAAGACGATCAGCAGCGGCAGGCTGAAGGCGGCGAAGAGTGTGGCGAAATGCGCCAGGCGGCGCTGGCCCCACGGCAGCCAGATGGGCTGGTTGAAGAGATGGCCAGTGGCGAAGCCGTGGATCTCCGAGACTGTCACGGCGATGAGAATCGCCGCGGTGACCAGCGCGAAGGCGAAGCCGACTGCGCGGTAGGGCCTCGACTGGATGGCGAATCTGAGCAGGGTAAGGGGCGCGAACCAGGTAGAAGTTGCGGGTGAAGGGCGGGTCTGGGCGGGTTCCTCAAGCAGCGGAATGCCATGCTGGCCGGCGACGAGCAGCATCTCGACTTCGAATTCGGGGCCGTTCGATTCCAATCGCAAGAGATGCGGAATGAGCGCGGCGGGGATGGACCGGAGCGTGGTCTCGGGCTCCGATAGCGGTTCGCCGGCGAGGGCCCATGTTGCGGCGAGCGTGGCGATGTTGCGCCGCGGCGGCTGGCGGGTTCCGAGCACCAGAGGAGTGGCGCGGGCCCATGGCCTGCGATGAACGCTAGAGTCGCGAGAGATTTGCTCGATGGCCCCAATAGAGTGGCTGCTGTCCGCGGTGACGACCGCAGTTAGATCCGGCGCGGTGGATAGCGCGGCGTGGATTCCAGTGCGCAGGGCGGCCCCTCTGCCGATGGGAACGGCGTGACGCGCGATCCGGACGTTCGGCAGAGTACCGGCGCGAGAGAAGATTTCCGCATACTCGGGACCGTTGCCGTCGTCCACGACGGCGATCGTGGCGAACGATCCGGCGGGGATGTCTTGCAGCAGGTGGAGCAGCGCTTCGGACGGCTGGTATGCCAGGATTACCAGCGCTTTCACTTTTTCCTCCGCGCGAATTTCAAGCCGGTCCAATCGTCGTCCACGGCGCAGACTTTGTAGTCCACCAAACCCACGGAAAGCGCGGCGGCGCGGACGTCGGTGAGCGTGAAGTCCGCGGGGTAGCGGCCGGAGCGCTTGGGGTAGACGATCCACAGCGAGGCGCCTTGGGGCAGACGCAGGCTGGCATGGTCGGCGGCGAATTCCATTTCCGCGCGGGTGCGTACGAACCAGATGGCGAGGGCGGTGTTCGCGGCGATCTTGGGTTGAAACTTGAGCGTTTCGGGTAAATCGGCGATGCACTCTTCGAATCCTTCGGGCGGTTGGAGCAGCGCGCAGACCATGCCGGGCTTGAGGCCGAGCTTGCGCACCAGTCCGGAGCTTTCGTAGCGCTCCATGAGAGGGCGGGGCTTGAGCGGCTCGGCGGGCGCGTTCTTCACGGCGCGGCGAACGGATGGCGCGATGGCGCTCCAGGGCGTGAAGACGGCGTCCGGCAATTCCTGGCGGATACGGGCGACTTTTTCATCCGCGCCGCCGGCGAATATGAGCGGAATGCAGCGTGCGGACGCGCTCCGGCGCAGCACCACGCCAACTGCGCGGCCGTGCGATGGCATACGGTCAAGATCGATCACGATCGCCGCCGGCGGGTTCGCCATGATGTGGCCGATCAGTCGCGACGTGTTGAGCGGCGAGGCGTCAACGTCGAGCCGCGCGGCTGTTAAGAGGGCTGCGCGCTCGATGGCGAGGTCTTCCTTCCAGCAGATGAGCCGGATCACGCACATGAGGACATGGGGACATGGTAGCTTAACGGCTGGCGGCTCAGATCAGAATCACGACTGTCGATCAGAGCCACGACCGTGAGGGAGTGGGTTCGGGAGATCGCGCGCTACGCCAGCGGGTGGCGGTTCCAATCCTTATAGATAAGATATTTCGCGGGCTGCTTGCCCAGCGCGCCGAACCACTGCGGGCAATAGGGCGCCATCCAGATAAAATCGCCGGCGGCCACCGGATACCAGCAGTCGCCCAATCGATAGATGCCTTCGCCGGCCAGCATCAGCAGGCCGTGCTCCATCACATGCATTTCCACCATGGGCAATGACGCGCCGGGGTCGTAAGTCATGGTGTTCACCGCGAAGTCGAACGCCGTATCGTCCGGAAGCAGGCGGCGCACTTGGATGGCGGGGTCGTCCAATAGCGCTTGCGGCGCGACAGCGCTCTCGTCGCCAGTGAATGCGGCCGGCGCCGGTGAGCCCGCCAGCGGCTGGTAAATCTTCTCAATCACGGCCAGGCGCGCGCCTTGCGGCGACGTCCATACAGCGCCCGCGCCTTGCGGCGACGTCCATGCGGGCGCGTCCTGCGGCGCGAAGATGTAATGGTCCGGACCCAATCGGCGTCCGCCGCCTTCCATCTCGCCTTCGAGCACGTAGACGAAGCGTTGCGCTTGCGAAGGTCCCAGCGCGCCGCCGGCCTCCAGTTCCGCCGTGTATTGCGTGAACTTCGCGCCCAGCGCGGGGCCAACGTGAACCACCGCCGTGGCCGCAACCATGCCGGGCAGCGGGGCGCGCACGAAGGTATCGGGCGTCTGTAACAGGTGGCCGGCGCGGATCGCGCTACGGGTTTGTCCTAAGTGATGCATGGTTAGTCGTCCTTGGTTGCGGCATCTGGCCGCCGCGTCCGGCCGCGCCTTCTGGCCGCGCCTTCTGGCCGCGGCGTCTGACCTCAGCGTCTGACCTCAACAACTGGCCGCAACAGCCGGCCACAACTTCGCGCCGCGATTCTGCCGTCTTGAAAAATCGTTTCGCCTCGCCGTATAGTGCGGCAGACGCGGCCACGGAACATCTCGCCCACGTATGGGCTGAAGGCGTGCCGCTGGAATAAACCGTCGCGCTTCAAAGTATCGCATGCGCTCAAATCGACCAGCGCAAAGTCGGCATCCATTCCCGGCGCGATGGAACCCTTGCGCGGCAATCCGAAACGGCGTGCCGGCGACGCCGCGGTAAGCTCGGCAATCGATTGCAGCGGCAGGTTGCGCGCGAAATGGCCGCGATCCAAGAGGACGGCCAGCGTCGATTGCACCCCGGCGATGCCGCCCCAAATCGCGAAGAAATCGGCGCCACTCTTCATGGATGGCAGAGCGGGCGAGTGATCCGAAGCCACCACGTCCACATGGCCCGCCAGGAGATGGTTCCACAGCGACTCGCGCTGGGCGGCGCTGCGCAACGGCGGCGCGCACTTGGCTACCGCGCCGAGGCGCTCCACGTCTTCTTCGGTGAAGTATAGGTAGTGCGCGCAGGTTTCAATGGTGAGGTTGGCGCCGCGCGCACGCGCTTCGAGCGCAGCCGCGACGCCGCGGCCGGAACTCACGTGGACAATGTGCACCTTGGCGCCGGTTTCGGCGGCGATCAATCCGGCGCGCTGGATGGCCTCGACTTCGGCGAGCACGGGGCGTGAATCCAAATAGTCGCGGATGGATGTGCGGCCGGCCTCTATCGCCCGCCGTGAGAGGCCTGCGGTCAATTCTTCGTTTTCCGCGTGTACGGCCACCGGCAAGTTCAGCCGCGCGGCTTCACGCATGCCCTGGTAGAGCGTCAGATCGTCGGCGCGGGGAAACTCCGGCAACCCGGAATTCGAGAGGAACGCTTTGAAGCCCACCGCGCCGCACTCCGCCAACTCGGCGAGCGATTCCACGCGCCCCGGAACCAGGCCGCCCCACAAGGCGAAATCCGCGATGGATGCGCGCTCGATCGCCTGGCGCTTGGCTTCGAAATCGGCCGCGGAAAGCGTGCAGGGCGTCGAATTTAGCGGCATGTCGATGAAGGTCGCGCCACCGCCCGCGGCCAGCGCGCGGCTACCGCTGGCGGCGCCTTCCCAATCCGCGCGTCCAGGCTCATTGAAGTGGACGTGGCAATCGAGAACGGCCGGGAAAATCGTGAGGCCGCGGGCGTCGATTTCTTCTGCGGCGCCGGAAATGCCTTGGCCGATTTCCGCGATAACTCCCGATTCGACGGCGATATCGACGCGCTGTTCACCCGAGACAGGCCAGGAGGCCTGTCCTACTAGCACGGTTCCGCCGCGGATGACCAGGTCAGGCATAGTCGCACTCCAGATCGGCAAGGAAGCGCGAGCCGCATGCCAGCGCGGCTTCGACGTCTTCCACATTTACGGCTTCGTCGGGGTGGTGGCTGATGCCGCCGGGACTGCGCACGAACAGCATGGCCGCGGGGAAATGCGGCGCCAGAATCATAGCGTCGTGCCCCGCGCCGCTCGTCATGCTATGCGCGGGAAGCCCTTCTGCAGTGGCGGCGCGCCACAATCTCGCGGTGAGGTCCGCGTCCATCGCGACTGCGCTTTGGTCGAGGCTGAGCTCGGTGCGAAGACCCAGACCACGACGCTTCGCGATGGCTTCGGCCGCTTCCAAGATGCCTCGTACACCGCGCTGGCGGACTTCATCCGATGTGTGACGCACGTCGAGGCTGACATGCGCGGAGCCCGCGATCACGTTGCCGGCGCCGGGGTCGACGCCGCTCCCCAACGTGATGCTTCCCACCGTGGCCACAAGCTGCGGAGTTCCGCGCGCGACGCGCTCCACGGCGCCGATCCACTCCGCGGCGCCTGCCAGAGCATCGTGACGCAGCGCCATCGGAGTCGTACCGGCGTGATTGGCCTTGCCTTCGAAGTGAAGCATCAGCCGGCTTTGCCCGGCAATGCCGTCCACGACACCGAGCGGCATGCCGAGATGCTCCAGCACGGGGCCCTGCTCGATGTGAAATTCCAGGTACCCGAAGACATTGGCCGGCAGTTTGGCGTCGGGAATGCGCGCCGGGTCGAGGCCGAAATCGCGGATGGCGCCAAAGATGCGGCTGATCAGGTCTGCGTCCAGACTGCCCACCACGGCGCGACTGCCGATGAAGGGGACGCCATACCGGACACCTTCTTCTTCCGAGAAGCCGATCAACTCGATGGCATACCGCAGCGCACGGGCCGCCAGGTCTTCGAGCAGCGCCACGCCCAATACAACACCCAGGATGCCGTCGAATGCGCCCGCATTGGGAACCGTGTCGAGGTGCGATCCGATAACGAAAGTAGGGCGGACCCCCTGGTCCGCGGCCGACGACCTCGTCGGCCTCTCCGGGGGCTCCTGGGACTGATTCGGTTGAGGAAGAGCGGGTCCGGGGGGACCCGCGCGGACCAGGGGGTCCGCCCTGCAACTAGTAGCGCGAAGATTGCCCACTGCGTCGATGCGAACCTCGCAGCCGGCCGCGGTGAGCCATCCGGCGATAAGCGCGTGTACTTCCTTCATCGGCGCGGAAAGGTAAGTGCGCGTGATGCGCCCTGGTTCTTCGGTATAGCCGGCAAGCAGACGGCACCGCTCGACGGCCGTGCGTGCGGCGCTGCTCCATCGACTCATTACGAGCCCCTATAGGTGGTGTACCCGTAAGGAGAGAGCAGCAGCGGGACGTGGTAATTGCCGGTCTCTTCGGCGACGCCGAAGCGGATCACTACTTCATCGAGGAACGCCGGGTCGGGGAGTGTCACTCCCTGTTGCCGCAGATATGCGCCCGCCGCGAAAACCAGCTCATAAATGCCGGCTGGAATTCGATCGCCCGAAAGTAGAGGCACGTCCGTGCGCCCGTCGCGATTGGTGACTGCGCTGGCGCAATGTTCGCGGAGGGCGCCGGCGATGCAATAGAGACTCACGGCAACGCCCGCCGCCGGCCGGCCTTGCGATGTGTCCAAAACGTGTGTGGAAAGCCGCGCCATGTTATCTCCGCAGACTCAAACCCAGACAGCCGTAAGGCGGCCGCGAATCGGTGTAAACGCCCATCAGGTCGCCCTGCTCCACGATGGTATCCCAAGTGCGGTTGTTGGCTTCGAGGTCAATCTGCGAAATAGTGGGAATGTCTTCCAGCACCCGGCAACCGATCTGGTAGATCACTTCCTGAATGCTGCCCGATTCGAAGGCGGCAAAGACATCGTGGACGATGCGGCGCACGCTTTTCGCCGCGGCTTCTTGAGATGCAGCCCGATCTTGAGGCGACGCGGCGCCTTGAAATGCAGCGGCGTCTTGAAATGCAGCCTCGAAGCTGGTGTAACTCCACTCCACGTCCAGCCACATGTGCAGCGGGCGGTTCTTGATATCGGGCAGCGTGGTGTATTGGTCGCGCACGAAGCCGTGAAAGGCGCTGCCGCCCAGGCGGAGCAGCCGGAAGCCGCGAATTCCCGAGCGCGCTTCCACTATGTTGAGGCCATCGGCGGAACGGCCCATTTCCACGCGGGCAAAAGCGCGGTCGGGTCCCGCGGGCGCAAATGCCATGTGGCTTTCTGCGACGCCGGAGTACGGAATCTCCGATGCCGAGACTTGCGCGCCGGCCGTGTGCGGATAAGTGGCGAGAAACTTATCGCAGAGAAAGCGGCAGTAACTTTCCAAGTGGAAGCCCGTGTAATTCAGCGTTTCGCGCTGAATGAAATTCTTCATGGAATCGGTAGCCACAAGGTTAGTGTTGTCGCCTGTTGTGTAAGTGGGCCAAAAAGCGTCGCCATACAGCAGCATGATTACATTCGCGCCAAATACCGGGCAGCAGCCTTCGGGGACAGCGCCGCCCCGGTGTAGACGGTAGACAGTGACATCGCCTTTTCCGTAGTAGTTACGCTTCCAACCGCTGGCAAATCGTTCCACTCTTTACTTACCTCCTTTGTGGGGCAGGTTGTCTTGCCTGCAGCCGCCTTTTCAGGCGGCTCTATCGGGCCATGCGCCAGTCTTCGCACCCGACGAGCGCCGGCTGAAAGCCGGCGGCAGCCAGGATTGGCCGCCCCACAACTTGTGCAGAACTCCCAGTCTCGGGAAAAGTAGCGGTGTTAGATTGTCAAATCTGCCCCACTTAAGTACTCCCAAGCATCTGCTCTTCTAACCGAAGCTCTTCCAATCGAAACCAGGCGATGCGGTAGACCTGTTCCAGCGCTTCACGCAACTCACTCTCCGGCGTGGCCTCGATCCGCCGGCGCAGCGCCTCGATGATATCGCGATTGCCGCTGCCTTTTACCGCGAACAAGAAGGGGAATCCGAAGCGCTCCCGGTATTCGTTGTTCAACGCCAGGAGCGAACCGTGTTCTTCCGGCGTAAGCTGGTTCAACCCCGCGCCGGCTTGTTCGCGAGTGGATGCTTCGCTCATCCGCACCCGGTTGCCAAGGTCGGGATGCGCGCGCAGCAGCGCCAATTGGCGCTCCGTCCCGGCGTCTTCCACCTGTTGGCGCATCGCATGGTGTAACTCGCCGAGTGAAGCGAAAGGCCGCGAACTCCATGCCCGTTCGGCGACCCACGGCGAGTCTTCAAGCACCCAGCCGAAGGCTTTAACAAAGTCCTCGCGAGTGAGAGCATTGATCTGTTGCAAAGTCATGTGCCGGGTCATGCGGCTTGGAACACCGGGTTTCCCTCTACACAAGTCTCCTCGATACACTCAGTTCCGGCCAAGGTGAAGATGGCGCCCAGCAGGCGTTCGGGAGATATCGGGCTCCGCATCACTGCCCTCAAGGGACTGGTTTCCGGCGGACGCAAATAGACGAAGTCGGCGAATTTGCCCACGGTGAAATCGCCGATTTGATCCTCAAGGCCCAGAGCGTCCGCCCCAGCGCGCGTCGCCAGGTAGAGAAGGTGCGCGGCATTGAGCGTCACCGGGCTGGGCGCGAGGCGTTGCGTCAGGTAGGCCAGCAATCCCTCCTTCAACATTCCGAATCCCGTGCCGCCGCCGACATCGGTACCTAGCGCGAAGCGCACGCCCGCCTGCACATGCCGTTGCAATGGAAAGAAGCCGCTGCCTAACGCCGCATTGCTGGCGGGACAGAATGCTACGGCGCTGTCGCACGCGGCGAGCCGCTCCAATTCGCCCGGCGCGGGATGAACATTGTGCGCGAAAACCGAACGCCGCTGCGCCAGCCCGAAGCGCTCATACACCGCCAGATAGTCGCTCGCGCCCGGAAACAGACTGGCAACCGATTCGATCTCCTCCACGCTCTCGTTCATGTGAGTTTGAAAACGCACGCCGGGGTTTTCGGCAAGCAGCGTCGCGCAAACTTCCAGAATAGCTTCCGACGCGGAGAGCGCGAACCGCGGCGTCACCGCGTACAGCAACCGGCCCGCGCCATGAAAGCGCCGAATCAACGCCGCGCTTTCCTTATAGGCTTCCTCGGGGGTTTGGTACAACGCCGGCAATAGATGCCTGTCGGCCAGCACCAATCCGCTGACGATCCGCAAGCCCGACGCTTGCGCCTGTTCAAATAACTCGGCGGTGGCGCCGGCGAAGTGAGCGCCGAAGACCAGCGCGGCGGTGGTTCCATGCGATGCGAGTGAGTGCAGAAACTCCTGCGCCACCGCTCTGGCGTAAGAGGGATGCCCGAACTTCACCTCCTCCGGAAGCGTGATATTTTCCAGCCAATCGAGCAGCGAGTATCCAATGCCGCCCAGCGCACGCACCTGCGGATAGTGAATGTGCGCGTCGACGAACCCCGGCAATAGCACGCCATCGCGCATGTCGCGGACGTCTGCCTCGGGATACTGCGCGCGCACTTCCAGATAATCTCCGCACGCCGCGACTCTGCCATTTTCCACCAGTAAGGCGCCGTCCGGGAAAACTTCAAGCGCATCGTCGTCCCGGAACGGATTGCGCGGTGTGTGAAAAATGGCGGCGCGCAGAATCATATGCGGATCGCTTCAGCGGCCGCTTCAACGGTCTCCGCTTCAGCGGCCGGCTCGGCGACCGCTTCCGGGGCTGGCTCGGCGATCTCCGCCTGCGCCGACCGCGCGCGCTGAATCGCCCAATACACGCGTTCAGGCGTCGCCGGGCTGTCGAGTTCCACGATGCCGCCAGTGCCGAGCGACGCCCCAAACGCCGATATGGCATCGCGAATCGCCTCCCGCACTGAGATGGCCAGCATCAACGGCGGCTCGCCCACGGCCTTGCTGCCGAAGATCACGCCCGGCTCCGCCGCGCGCTCCAGAAACGCCACGCGGAAATCTTCCGGCAATTCCGACCACGAAGGCAGCTTATAGGTGGACGCGCTATTGGTGGCCACGCGGCCTTCGGGAGTCCACAGTAGCTCCTCCATCACCAGCCAGCCGAGGCCTTGCAGGAAGCCGCCTTCGATCTGGCCGCGGTCGATGATGGGCGAAAGCGAGCTGCCCACGTCTTCCAGAATATCGACGCGCCGGACACGGCAATCGCCCGTGAAACCGTCCAGCTCCACTTCCGAGACGGCCGCGCCGTAAGCGAAATAATGGAACGGCCTCCCCAGGCCGGTCTTCGGGTCGTAACTGATGCCGGGCGTGCGGTAATAGCCCTGCGCGAAGAGCGCGACTCTCTGCCGGTAAGCGGCCTCCACTACTTCCACGAAGGTCATGCCGGCCGCGCCATCGCAAGAGACCATCCCATCCGCGAAGCGTACCTGCCCGGCGGCGCAGCCCATCTGCTCAGCGGCCACCTCTGCAAGCCTGCTCTTCAATTGCTCGCACGCATCCGCCACCGCCGCGCCGTTCAGATCCGCGCCAGCCGAAGCAGCCGTCGCCGACGTGTTGGGCACCTTATCGGTGCGCGTCGGCATCGTGCGAATCGAGGCCAAGGGCACCCCCAGACTTTGCGCCGCCACCTGGCCGATCTTCGTGTACAGGCCCTGCCCCATTTCAGTGCCGCCGTGATTCACCTGCACGCTGCCGTCGCGATAAATCAGCACCAAAGCGCCGGCCTGATTGAAGAACGTCGCGGTGAAAGAGATGCCGAACTTCACCGGCGTGATGGCGATTCCGCGCTTGTAATGTTCGTTCCGCAAATTGTGCGCGTGGATTTCTTCGCGCCGCGCGGCGAACGAACTAGTGGCCTTGAGCTCTTCCCAGATGCGCGTGATGCGCCCCGCGTCTTTCACTTCCATGCCGTAGTGAGTGCGATCGCCGGCGCGGTAGAAGTTGCGCTCGCGCACGGCCTCTGGCGTCATCCCCAGCGATCGCGCGATGCGGTCGAGCGCGTCTTCGATCACTAGCATCCCTTGCGGTCCGCCGAATCCGCGAAAGGCGGTCTGGGACGTCTTGTGCGTGCGGCACACGTAGCCCGTCACGTCGGCGGTGGGCAGCAGATACGCGTTGTCCACATGGAAAATGGCCCGCCACAAAACCGGCTCGGAAAGATCGAGACTCCAGCCGCCGTCGGAATACAGTTGCAGGTCGAGCCCCAGCAATCGGCCCGTCTCATCGTGGCCAACGGCGTATCGCGCATAGAATGGATGGCGTTTGCCGGTGAGCACCATATCGAGCGCGCGCGGCAGCCACACGCGCACGGGCCGGCGCGTCTTCCATGCGCCCAGCGCGGCGATGGCGGCCCACGGGTTAGCCTGCACTTCCTTGCCGCCGAAGGCGCCGCCCATGCGCAGGCACTCCACCGTTACGCGGTTTTCCGCAATTCCTAAAACCCGCGCCACAATCACCTGCGTCTCGGTGGGATGCTGCGTCGAAGAGTGCAGCGAGACGCCGCCGGATTCGTCCAGCCACGCAATGGCGCTTTGCGTTTCCAGATAGAAATGCTCCTGACCGCCGATGTACAGCTCGCCACGCACGCAGCGCGGACTCGCGGCGATTGCGGCCACGGCATCGCCACGCCGCAGGTGCGCGGGATCCGAATGGAAGCTCCGCTGCTCGATGGCCTGCTGCATGGTGACGATGGCCGGCAGAGCTTCGTACCGCACTTCCACAAGGCCGGCGGCGCTCTTCGCCGCGCCGAGGTTTTCCGCCAACACCCAGGCAACCGGCTGCTGGTGATACAAAACTTCGGTGGGAAACAGCGGCTCATCGCGCCGGCTCGAGCCCGAATCGCCTTCTCCGGGTACGTCCTCGCCAGTCAGTACCGCAACCACCGCGTCATGCTTCAACGCCGCGGACGCGTCCAGAGCCAGCACCTTCGCGTGCGCATGCGGCACCATCACCGGCCACGCGTGCAACAAGCCGTGGAAGCGCGTCACCAGATCGTCGGTGTACAAAGCCGAGCCCGTGACGTGCCCTTCGGCGCTCTCATGCGGCAGCGGTTTCCCAGCGATATTCATGCCGCCGCAGCCTCCAGTTCATGCTGGAATTTCGCGAGCAACTGTTGCGCCAGCGCCAGCCGGTAAGCCGCCGACCCGCGATGGTCGCTCATCGGTTGCAGCGTGCGCTCCACGGCTCGTTGTGCGCGGCGCAGCGCGGCGTTGTATCCGGCGTAGTGTCCAGCGCCGTGTCCAGCTTGGCTCCAAAGGCGGCCGATCAATTCGTCTTCCGCCTGCTTGACGCGCCTGGGAACTTCGGCCACGCCTCCATATGCAATGCGCGCCGCGTCTACGCGTCCCGATCGGTCGAGGCGCAACGCGAAGCACGCGGCCACGGTGCTGATATCGTCCAGGCGCCGCTTCGATGCTTTGAAGAACCGGATCGCATCGGGAAGCGGTTTGGGAATACGCACGGAAACCAGCAACTCTCCAGCCTCCATCGCCGTGCGGCGGTAGCCTGTGAAGAACGCGTCCAGCGGCAAAATGCGAATGCCGGATGGGCCGGCGATCTTGACCTCGGCATCGAGCGCCAGCAGCAGCGGCGCGGCATCCCCGATGGGCGATGCGGTGGCCAGATTGCCGCCCAGCGTCGCGCGGTTGCGAATCAGCGGCGATGCGAACAACCGCAGCCATTCGCCAAACACCTCAGGCGCGCCGTTCCATCGCGCGGCGATTTCTTCCAGCGTGAGAGCGGCGCCAATTTCCACCGCCGCGGCGCCGTCCTCGAACACGCGCAGTTCTTGCAGCGCTTCCACGCTCACCAGATGCGGAAACTTGCGGCCGCGCAAATTCGATTCCACCGCTAGGTCCGTTGCGCCCGCTATAATCCGCACGCCCTTCGCGCCCTGGACGCCCGCGTGCTCCGCCAGCAGCGACAGGCATTCGCCAAGCGTGCCGGGGCGCGAAAAGACGCCATCCGGTCCCGCGTACGACATGCCTGCAACAGCCGGCGCCGCCTGCGAAAGCCTGCGTTGGAATCCGTCATCCAGCGCCGGACCAAGCGAGAGCGCAGCATCGCGAATGGGGCGGTAGCCGGTGCAGCGGCACAGGTTTCCGCCCAGCGCATGTACGTCGCATGGTTCGGTTCGGCCGGGACGATATTGTTCCGCGAAGAGGCTCATCACAAAGCCCGGAGTGCAGTAACCGCACTGCGATCCGCCCGCACTTGCCATGGCTCGCTGCGCTTCGTGCAGCTCGCCGCCCGAAGCCAGCGCTTCAATAGTGTAAATTTCCTGGCCGGCAACGGAAGGCAGCAACAGCAGGCAACTGTTCACGGCGCGGTACGCGGATCGGGTCCCATGCTCCTTCACCATAACCACGGTGCAAGCGCCGCATTCACCCTCGGCGCAGCCTTCTTTGGAACCCGTAAGCCCGCCGGCGCGCAGGTATTCGAGCAGCGTTGTCTGCACCGCGGCGCCGCGCACTTCGACTTGCTTGCCGTTCAATTGAAACGAAAAAGACGTGCTGGCGGGCGATTCGAGCCCCATTAGAGCATTTTAGCGAACTGCGGCGGAGTCCGGTTGGCAGCCGTTTGGGTTGTGTCTTTTATACGTTACACTGAAATTCAAAACCGACATGCAGAACTCCATTCTTGTGGGGCAGGCAATCCTGCCTGCAGCCGCCTTTCAGGCGGCTTTTTCGGAGCACACACGACCCCTCGCACCCTCCCAGCGCCGGCTGAAAGCCGGCGGCAGCCAGAATTGGCTGCCCCACAAGCTCGCGCTAACCATATTCCTGTTAGCAGTCGCGTCCCCAACCTTCGCCCAAGTCTCGGCCGCCGTTTCGGGGACGGTCACGGACCAATCCGGCGCCACCATCGCGGCAGCCTCGGTGACGGCGAAGAACGCGGACACCGGCGCAATCCGAACGACTGTTACCGGCGCCGCAGGCCGCTATCGACTGTTCTCCCTGCCGGTGGGCGAGTATGAGATCCGCGTCCAAAAACCGGGATTCACGGAAAAGATCCGCAAGGGCGTCCACCTGACAGTGGGACAGGATGCCGCGGTGGATGTGAGCCTCGAGGTGGGAGATGTGAGCCAGCAGGTGGTGGTGAATGCCGATGCGTCGCCGGTGAGCGTCACCGAAACCGGCGCATCCGGCCTCGTCGGCGAGCGCCAGGTGAAAGATCTTCCGCTCAACGGGCGAAGTTACGATGAGCTGCTCACTCTCAATCCCGGAGTGATCAATTTCACTTGGGAGAAAACCGGCGGCGTTGGCGTATCAAATTCCACTTCGGGTAATAACTTCGTAGTGTCGGGGAACCGGCCGCAGCAGAATCTGTTCCTGCTGAACGGCGTCGAGTTCACCGGTGCGGCCGAGAATAACATGCAGCCGGGAGGAGTTAGTCAGGAACTGCTTGGCGTCGACGCCGTGCGCGAGTTTAATCTGTTGAGTGACTCCTATGGCGCCGAGTACGGCAAGCGGCCGGCGGCGCAGGTTCTGATCGTGACGCAGCAAGGAACCAACCAGCTTCACGGAGCGCTCTTCGAGTTCCTGCGAAACAACGATTTGAATGCCCGCAATTTCTATGACCCGAATGCCCCTCCAGGGTTTCAGCGCAATCAGTTTGGAGGCTCTTTAGGCGGCCCGGTCCGCAAAAATAAGACATTCGTATTCGCCAATTACGAATCGTTCCACCAGCATCTGCACCAGACCGGTGTGGACCTGGTGCCCGACGCGAACGCGCGCAACGGATTGCTGCCGTGCGCATTGGTCAGCCCCGCGCCGAACCCCTGCCCGTCGACCGGACTGGCGTTGGTCGGTGTCTCGCCGCTGATTTCGCTGTGGCCGGCTCCAAGCCCCGGCGCTCCCGATTTCGGCGGGATTGCCGAAGCCTTCAACACCCCGCTGCAAACCCTCCGCGACGACTTTGGGAACACCCGGCTTGACCACAACTTCTCCGAAAAGGACTCTCTGAGCGGGGTCTACACCATCGACGACAGCGCGGGTTTTACCCCGACCAGCACCAATATGTACAGCACTGACGTGGAGAGTCTCAGGGAACAGGTTGCGAGCATCGAAGAGACTCATGTCTTTTCCCCCACCCTGCTCAACACGGCGCGGCTCGGCTATTCGCGCGCGGGGTATTTCTTTACCGGCGAGCCAACGCCGGGCACTCCAGCCGCATCGCTTCCGGGCTTCTTGACGGGAGACCCGATAGGCGCAGCCGTGGTCGGCGGCAGCGCGGCATCGAATCCTACAGCCCAGATAAGCCTCGCGGGCAGTAACAATGGAAGCAATCTGCGCGTTGCCCGGAATCTGTTCACGTATGAAGATCGAGTCTCTTTCACGCGCGGGCGCCATCAGTTCACGCTAGGCGCGTGGTTCCAGCGGTTGCGTTCGAATGAGCTCCTGGCGCTTAGCCAATACGGGCAAGCCACCTTCACCAGCTTGCAGACTTTCCTGCAGGGAACCGTGGCAACTCTACTTTACGATCCGGCGCCTACCGAAATGAACTGGCGCTCCTGGTTCGGCGCGTTTTATGCCGAAGACGCCATCCGGCTGAGTTCCGGATTCACCTTGTCGCTGGGCTTCCGCGACGAATTCACCACCGGGTGGAATGAGGCGCATGACCGGGCGGCTAACTATACCTACCCCAACGGCGTGATTTCCAGTCAGCCGACTGTCGGGTCTTCGGAATTCACTGTCAATCGCGGAAGGTTTCTGCCGCAGCCGCGCATTGGCATGGCGTGGAGCCCATCCGGCGGCGCGGCCAAGACTATCGTCCGTGCAGGCTTCGGCATGTATAACGATCTTCAAGACGCCTTGGGCTACCGCACAGACCAGAATGCGCCGTTCAATCCGACTTACAGTTTCCCGAGCGTACCGGTCTCCCAATTGCCGGTCTTACCAGGAGCTTCCGTGCCTTCTACAGCGAAGTTAGTGCCCGGAGGGGTTCAACCGGATTTGTACACTCCGACGCTGATTTCCTGGTCGATCCGAGTGGAGCGGGAACTGACAGCCAATACGACTCTCACTGCCGGATACGTCGGGTCTCACGGATATCATGAGATCATCGGCATCGACGCTAACGAGCCCTTTCCCGTGATATGCCCCGCGGCGCCATGCCCGGCTAACTACCCGAGTAACTTCCCGGCCGCTTTCGCTAACACGCCTGTCCCCGCCGGAACTTACTATGTCCCATCCGCAACCAAGCCCAATGCCGCAATCGCTAACACATGGACCTATTTCTCCGAGGGCGACAGCTCTTACAACGCGCTCCAGGTAGACATGCAGCATCGCTTCAGCGGCGGTCTGGCTGTGCGAGGCGTTTACACCTGGTCGAAAACCATCGACGACGGAGATTCCGTGAACGCTACAACCTCGGGGGGCGAGCCGGCGCTGGCGTCGAATCCATTCAATCTACGCTCCGATCGGGGGCTGGCGAACTTCGATGTCCGCAACGTGGCGGCAATCAACGAAACCTATGCGCTGCCCTTCGGCAAGGGAAAGCCTTTTCTGCATGATGCCGGCGGCGCCATGAATGCGTTGGCGAGCGGCTGGATAGTGAGTTCCGTAGTGACCATCCAAGGCGGCTTCCCGTTCACTCCGCAACTTAGCTACAACCCATCCAACACCGGCGACACGCGCAATCCGGTGCGCCCCTTCGTGAACCCGGCATTCAACGGCCCAGCGATCTTGGGCAACCCCAATCAGTGGTTCAATCCCGCCGCGTTTCTGGCCCCGCCCAACAGCAGCGGCTTCTACGGAAACCTGGGCAGAGACACGCTGGCGGGCCCAGGGCTGGCCACCTGGGACTTGTCGTTCCTAAAGGATATGCGAATTCAAGAGAGACTCAGGCTGCAGTTTCGCGCGGAGCTATTCAACCTACTGAATCGCGCCAATTTCAACACACCGAACGCAGTGGTTTTCACGCCAACGGGCGTATCGCCAACGGCCGGCGTGATCACGAGTACATCCACTCCGTCGCGGCAGGTTCAATTCGGACTCAAGTTGCTTTGGTAGGCGCCGGCTTCCAGCATGGCTCTTGCGGACAATCTGTTGCATTGCGGGCAAATTGTGCCGGCACATTGTGCCCCCCCCAGAGACTAGCTCCCCGATGGTGAGATTCGGCGCAATCGCCAAACCGCTTGCTGACGGGGCGCCCTCTGGGCCCGGCTCCGATCAGAGGCACGACCGTGAGGGAGTGTTTTCGAGTGAGAGCTCAAAATCAGGCCGTCACGCTACTCGAACCAGGCTCCTCTAAAAATACAGCGCCGCCAGTCACACGGGTCAGGTGAAAGAACTCGGCGTCTCTGCGCCTCTGCGTCGAACCGAACCCACGGCCGGCCACCTATCCGAAGGATGGGTCTATTGGAGCGTGTGATTTGTTATATCGTCAAAACGGTGGGCCCCGTCTTGCATCCACGCCGGTTCCGGATTTGCGCCGCTATCCTTCTCTCCGTTTGCGGATCGGTGCAGGCCGCGGAGTACAGCCACAGAGTGTGGCGGACCGAAGACGGACTCCCTCAGAACCGGGTTCAGGCCCTTGCGCAGACGAAGGATGGTTATCTTTGGGCCGGCACTTCCGAGGGGCTCGCGCGCTTCGATGGCCTTCGATTCGTGGTCTACGATCGGTCGAACACTCCGGCGATTACCGACAACAGCATCCTGTCGCTGGAAGCGGCGCCCGATGGTTCGCTCTGGATTGGCGCCGAAGGCGGCGGGCTGCTGCATTACGCGGGCGGCGCATTCCAAAGCTTCGGGCAGAAGGACGGACTGACCAACGGCTTCATCCGCGCGACCCATCTCGATCGCCATGGCACGCTTTGGGTTGGGACTGACCGAGGCTTCTTTCGCTTCTCGAATCGCGGCTTCGAAAGACTGGACGCGACGCCCGAGGTTCCACTCGCATCCGTAGTCGCCATCGCCGAGGATTCTTCGGGAAACATCTGGGCGGCCAGCGGCGCGGGACTGCTCAAGTTTGAAGCGGGAAAGCTCGTGCGCGCCGGATGCGGCCGCGCCTCGACGACGGCATCGGCGGTCGCCATTTCGCTGCTCCGCGAAGGGTTGATACCAGACGGATGCAGCGCGCCAAAGGTCGCGATTCCGGATCTTAAGGATCTTACGATCGCCGCGCTGCGCAAGGACGCGTCGGGAAATATCTGGGTCGGCGCCATCGGCAAAGGCCTGATATCCTTCAATCCGCAGACCGGCGAACGCAAAGTATTTTCGGCGCCCGCTGTGCTTCCCGACAACACAGTGTTCCTTCTGTTCGAAGACCTCCAGCGAAACATCTGGGCGGCCGCGCAGGATGGACTGGTGCGGCTCAGCGAAGCCCTTGTAACCACCGTGGGGGCCGATCAGGGATTGGCTGACGACAACGTCTCGACGACCTACGAAGATCGCGAGGGCGAGCTGTGGCTGGTTACTTTCTCGGGACAGATCTACGTGCTCAACAGCCGCTTCAACCGCGCGACCCCGGTTCGGTACTACCTTCCGGCTCCCGAGCGCGATCTCAGATTCCGCAACGTTTTCAGGGACAGCCGAGGCGATTTGTGGTTCGGCGCCGCCGGCAGCGGAGTGGTCCGTCTGTCCCATGGCAAAGCCACTCGCTACACGATGAAGGAAGGGCTGCGCAGCGATTCGATTCGGCAAATCTTCGAGGATTCAAGGGGCGCCATGTGGTTCGCCACCAGCAGCGGGATCAGCCGGTGGCAGCGTGGCGTATTCACCAGTTACTACCTCGAGCAAGGTCTTTCCTATCCCAGTGTGCGGTGCCTCGCCGAAACGCAATCCGGCGACATCCTAGCCGGCACCGATGCTGGCCTGAACAGAATTCACGATGGGAAAATTGTCGACGATGCCGCTTTCGCGCCGCTGAAACAGGAGAAAATCTGGTCGATCTACGTCGATGGCAAGAGCCTGTGGCTGGGAACTCGCGGGGGCGGGCTCGTATTGCTCCGGGGCGGCAGAGTGACCCGATTCGCCAGGCAGGATGGCCTGATCAGCAACTCGATTTACCAGATTGTCGACGATCTTTCAGGCCGGTTGTGGCTGAGCAGCCCCGTCGGGGTGTTCTCGCTTCGCAGAACCGAGTTGGACGCCATTGCGGACGGAAAAGCCCGGCAGCTCCACGCCGTCGCGTACGGAAGTTCGGACGGCATGGCGACCAGCCAGATGTTTGGCGGCGCTCAACCGGCGGGTTGCCGCAGCTCTTCGGGCGAGCTTTGGTTTCCCAGCGTCCGGGGCGCGGTGAAGCTCGATCCGGCCCGTTTGCCGGAACGCCGGTCGGGGCCGGCGCTTATTGAAAGCGTATCGGCCGCCGATGCCGCATTGCCGCTTTCAGGTGAAGTGTCCGTCCCGCCGGAGCGCGGCAGATTGCAAATCGATTTCACGGCGTGCAACCTCATTGCGCCACAGCAGGTGAGCTTCCGGTACCGGCTGGAAGGCTTTGACGGTTCGTGGACGGTCGCGTCGCGTCAGCGCTCCGCTTATTACTCCAGCCTTCCGCCGGGGCACTATCGGTTTCGAGTGGTGGCGGAAGATACCGGTACCGGAAGCGCCTCTTCGTCGGAGGCATCGCTTGCGATTTACGTAATGCCGGCGTTCTTTCAGACCGGCTGGTTCTATTCTCTGCTGGCGGCGCTGGCTCTCGGCGGCGCCTGTGCCGGCATGTGGCTCTACGCGCGGCAGACGAGATCGCGCTTCACCCTGCTCTTGAATGAGCGGACGCGGCTGGCTCGCGAGATGCACGATACCGTCATCCAGGGCTGCGTCGGGGTTTCCACATTGCTGGAGGCTGCTTCGCGATTCCTGCGCACCGACGCCGCCGAGGCTGCTCACTTGCTGGCTCATGCCCGATCGCAGGTCAAAGAGACGCTCGAAGAAGCCCGCCAGGCCGTTTGGGACTTGCGCCATTCGGCCGGCAACCGGTCGCCCATCGCCGATCTGTTCGATCTTGCCCGGAACCTGGGGAAGGAACACGGCGTAGTTGTGGAGACGGAGATTGTGGGCGCACGCGTTCCTCCGGACTTGCTGGCCGAGCGCGCTCTGCTGCTGGTCGGGCGCGAAGCCCTGCGCAATTCCGTGTCGCACGGAAATCCGGCGCGGATCTCGGTTCGAATCGTCTTTGAGCCGCAGTGCGTGAGGATGGAAGTGCGGGACGATGGAGTGGGTTTCGACGCCGGCGCAGCCCGCCTCGAATCTCAGGGTCACTTCGGGATCGTAGGCATGCGCGAGCGAGTGGAGCAGGCGGGCGGCGCATTTACGGTGAGCAGCCAGCCGGGGAAAGGAACCGTTGTGGCAGTCTCCGTCCCACTGCGGGAAACCGGATCGTCCGCCCCGAAGCGCTCGCTTCAAAACTCCACGATTCCCCGCTGAAGGGCCGCCACCGCCGCCTGAGTTCGATCGCAGACGTTGAGGCGGCTAAGCAGAATATTCACGTGCCATTTCACGGTGGGTTCGGTTATGCCGAGCGCTTCCGCGATCTGGCGATTGCTCATGCCTTTGACAATCAGCCGGAGGACTTGCAGCTCCCGGCCGGTCAGCTCCGATTTCGGGGGGCGGTTCGCAAGCGATTCGCGAACCGGCTGGGGTAAGTAACGAAGGCCGGCGTGCACGCTGCGGATCGCCTCCACCAGTTCGTTGTCGGACATGCCTTTGAGCAGATAAGACTGAGCGCCCGCTTGCAGTGCGCGATGAATGTCTTCATCGCCATGATAGGTGGTGAGCACTACGAAGCTCGCGTTAGGGCTGATTTCGCGGATCGCGCGAATCGCGTCGACGCCGCTCATCCCAGGCATGCGCAGATCCATCAGGGTAACGTCGGGCCGGTGTTCCTGAAACATTCGCACCGCCTGTTCGCCGTTGAAAGCCTGGCCCACCACGGACATGCCCTGCTCGGTTTGCAGGATCGCCGAAAGCCCCCGGCATACCACGGGGTGATCGTCCACCACTAGAACGCGAATTTTCCCGGAACGAACAGGCATTCCCGTTTGCCGATTTTACATCTTTTGGCGCTTAAACCTAAAAACGGCGGTTGAAACGCCACTCACGAGCATGGCCGCCGTTCCTCGTAGCGCCGGCGATCTTGTCGCCGGTTCTTTTTCCCGCGGGCGGTCTCCAGCCGACTCACCCATTGGGTGAAGCACGCCGCAGAGGGAAACCTCGACCGGTCATAGACTCGCCGTCCACCCTGGCAGTCAACTGCCGTTTTTAGGATAAACGGATTCGGGAAACGCAGCTTGACCGCGTTCGTGAGCAGGTTGTTAGCCTGGTTGCTAACCGGCTGTCATGCTGACTGTTGATCCGGGCGGCGGCTCAGAGCCCGCGTCCGCGGCCCGCTCGCAAGGCGCGCCAAATCCCGGTTGTGATGGTTAAAGCCTCGCCCGAAAACGTGTACAGGCCGACGGCGCTTCCACCAACGGCCGGAGGCGCGTTTCCCGTTCCCGATCCTTCCGGGATCGGGACTTACGATACGGCGCTAAGGACTTCACGGGACTGATCTCCCAGAACGCCGTTCGTGGTCAACCTGTTAAGTTTCGCTCGCGGCTGGCGTGGCAATGCCGGCAGGATCCTGTTCAAATGGCGATGTGATTGCGTGCTGCCAGCGAATTCGCGCCGCGAGGCCGTCAACATCTGGAAATAGGGAAGATGCGTGGACTCTTCGATTCCTCCCGTGAAACGCCGATCACGGAAATCAGTCCCGAAAAGTCCTCTTCTGACCGGTGGCGATGTGCGTCATGATGCCTGGCTCCTGCTCGCCGTGCTCTTGCGCCACCTGGGCGTACATCCCATCTGGCGCCAGGTCGATATCGCCGGGCCAGGCAACCGCGCCGGAATCGATATAGACGCGTCTGAAGAAGTCCACGTCGAGCAGCGGCCCAAGCGCGCCTGTCAAATCTTCACGATGCAACCGGACACGACCCCTTAATCCATCTTTGAACCGTACATAAAGACAGTAGTCTGGTTCCGGTATCACTTCGACGATGTCCCAATACACGGTAGGCCTCCAGTCACGGCAGCGGCTCGATATTCGACGGCAGCGCCTTTTCACGGCAAAGCCGCCAGTTCTCCAGCAACTCTTCTTTATGTATCATCGCCCATTCCTGGACAAGATTTAAAGCGCGCCGCGGCAACTGCCCTTCGAGGACCTCTAGCGTGCCGACGTCGAGGGTTACCTCAAACTCGCCGTATCGGGCGTGAAAATGCGGCGGCGGATGATCATTGAAAAACATACGGATCAAGATCCCATAGAACGTGCTGATCGTCGGCATTCCGCGAGGCTGATTCTACCATCTGGCAGGATTAGTTAGTTAGTAACGAAAGCCCGCTTGTCGGCGCTTGGCGCTTGGCGCCGATCGGCTCGGAAACGTCAGTCGCGGTCAAGAATCAGGACCGCGAGTTCGGGATCGGCCGCGAATTTCGTCATCCGGATGGCCTCCCGGCGCAATACGCGCTCCGCGTCCCTGGTCGGGTGCGTCCAGCGCCGGAGCCACGCGACCTTGGGAGGCGGTCCGATGGCTGTGGCGAGTGCGTAAAGTCGGCGTCGGTGCTGAGGCGAAGTTCCCTGCCTCAGCAAACTCCCAATCTCGCGATCCGGCTTTCGAGCAGGCCGAACTCCGCAACATGAGCCGGCTCAAGGTTTGATTCGGCGGGCCGGACGACGAGCTTCCGCGATAGGTTCTCGTCAAACAGCAGTTTCACGGAGCCACGCGCCTACCCATCCTGGCGGCAAATTCGTACGCTGCACGGAAATCGTAAGGCTCTCCTGGTATCGTCAAGAATTTGCTGTTCTGTCATGCCCCCGGCGAGCCAAGCCAACACATCCCATACCGTGATCCGTAACCCGCGGACACACGGCTGGCCGGAGCGTTTGCCGGGCTCGATCGTGATGCGGGGAATCATTCTTCGAGCATATCGCTGGCGTCGCTTTTCCCAAGATTCCGCGCTTCCCCAAACCCAGTCACAACAGCACCTCCGCCTTTATTTTTTCGGCTGTTTTTCGGCCCTTCTCAAGCACTTAAGCAACACTTAATCCCCTCCCCGCCAGTCAGCCCACAGAGCGTCCGCTACTCTCTAATCGAGGACCTAATTCGAGGACCTATGCCAACAGCTAAACAAACCGCGGCCAACCGCCTGAATTCCCAAAAAGCCACCGGACCGCGTACCATTCGTAGCAAGGCGGCATCCCCGCTTCAACTCCCTAAAACGTGGCATCTTCGCAAGTCACGGGACCCTCTTCGACTCACCGCCGAGTATCACGACCGGCACGGCCCATCCAATTCCGCTGAACGCTTCCCCGTCGACGCCCCTCATTCACAACCAATGGCGCCGCCGCCGCGTCGAAGCCAACTCCGGAATCGCGCTCAAACCACCTTCCTGGTTAAAAATATCGATGTGTAAATATCAATGTAACGTCCACCTGTTCATCCGGCGACGCCTTCGCTATCGATTCCCCCAACTTCGAGCGGCTCCAAGGTCAATTCCTGCGCGCGCACCTATCCGGGCTATCCTCGCTCCCTCAAAGCAACCCTTCTGGTCTGTGACTCCCGGTCAAGTCGTTTATTTTCAACATCGACCGGAAACGGCTCTAACGTATTTAACATGCTGTAAACCCGCCCGGAATCACAGACCGGTTCAATCCGGCCCCCCGGTGGCAGGGCTGACTTCTGGCTCCTGACTCCATCGACTCCCATATCCCGCAAGGATATCAGCGGCGAAGCCCTTGCCCAGGCCGGCAGACCCAACTAAAGTATGATGTCTGTCCTTCCCCGATGTGATAGTGTTTGACGCAAGGCTCAGGTTAAATCGAAGAGGGTTCTTTAAGGAGGTTCCAAAGTGCGGCCTGTTTCCGCAGTGTTTTTCTTATTCGCATCCGCTCTGGCTATGTTCGCTCAGAACGATCGCGGAACTATCACAGGTGAGGTCAAGGATCAGGCTGGCGCCGTCGTTCCCGGCGCGTCGGTCATCGCCACCAATACCGGTAGCGGCGACCAATCGAAAACCCTTGCCACCGAAACCGGCAACTACACGCTTCCATCCCTGCCCGCCGGCATGTATACGCTCACTGTCGAGGTGAAGGGGTTCAAGAAGTTCGTCCAGCAGAATATTGAAGTTCAGGTCTCCATCACCAGCCGCGTCGATGTCGGTCTGGAGGTTGGCGCGGCTACGGAAGTGGTAACGGTTACGGCCGAAGCCCCTCAGCTCAAGACGGAATCGGCGGAGCAGAGCACCATCATCGGAACCGAAACCATCAACGGGCTGCCGTTGAACTTCGGCGGCGGCGGCGGCAGCTCCGGCAACATCCGCAGTCCGTTCGCGTTCAACATGCTGTCGCCTGGGGTAGCGGGATCGGGAGCCGACACGTCGCAGGTGAACGGCCTGCCCACAAGTACTTTCCGCATCCAGGTGGAAGGGCAGGATTCCACCAGCCAGAACGACCCCGCCTGGACGTCGACGGTGTCGCATGCCTCTGTGGACTCGATTGAGGAATTCTCGCTTCAGACCAGTAATTTCGCGGCTGAATTCAGCCAGGCGGGCGGGGGCTTCTACAACTTCACCACCAAATCGGGAACCAACCAGTTCCACGGCGGCGGTTACGAGTACCTCACCAACGAGGATTTTGACGCTCATCGTCCGTACTTTACCCCTACGGTTCCCGAAACCAACCCCCGCAGCCGTAAGAACGATTTCGGCGGCACCATCGGCGGTCCGGTGTGGATCCCGAAAGTGTATAACGGAAGGAACAAGACGTTCTTCTTCTTCAGTGAAGAGATCTTCCGCAACAAAACCTATCCGAATGGGTCGAGTTTCCTCACGTTCCCCACAGCCGCCATGCGAGCCGGCAACTTCAGTTCCAACGCCATCTTCCCTGGCCAAAACCTCGGAACCGATCCGGGAGGCAACGCCCTGTTGAATGGAGGCATCTACGACCCCGCGTCACGCCAGACGCTGACGAACGGCACGGTTGTCGCCAACCTCTTCCCCGGCAACATCATTCCCGTAAACCGCTTCGACCCGGTCGCCGTAAAGATCCAGAACCTGATCCCGGCGACCACCAACGCCAACCAGACCAGCAACTGGGTGGAAGCGTGCGTGACTCCCAACAACCAGGATACGCCGACCATCAAAATCGACCAGATCCTGCCCGACAATTCCAGATTGTCGTTTTATTTCAATAAGCTGACCACCAATCAGTTGACCTCGCAGAATTGTGTGCCCTACCCGATCTCGGGTGTGCGCGTGCAGGCCATATATGGCACGGTTCCCCGGCTCAACTACGATAAATCCATCACGCCGCACCTTCTGGTTCACGCGGGCGTCGGCTATCAGCGGTTCCATAACCCCGATAGCTCTCCGCCCCCGGTGCTGCAGTATGACGCCGTCGGCCAGCTTGGATTAATAGGCAGTTCCACTAATCCCGCCGGTTTCCCGGAGCTCACTGGCCTGGGTGGCACCCAAACTCTGGGGCCCACCAACGCCAACAGCTACTATGACGGTACTCTCAGCGCTTCGCTCGCCACTACTTGGGTCCATGGCAACCATACCTCCAAGATAGGAGCCGAATGGCGCCTGAACAGTTGGACCGACGACAATTCGCGAGGAGCCCAAGGCATTTACAATTTCAGCGCCAACGAAACGGCCGATCCCTACAACAATACGGCCACCGTAAACGGCAACGGCATTGCCGGCAGTACGGGCAACGGCTATGCCAGCTTCCTTCTCGGACAGGTGGACACCGCCACCGTCAACACCGTTCAGGATCCCGAGCTCCGCAGGCAAGCCTGGGGTCTCTTTATCCAGGACACGTGGAAAGTCACCCACAGGTTCACGTTCGACTACGGTCTGCGTTGGGATCTGCAGAGCTGGGGCCACGAAATCCACTACCGTTGGACCGAGTTCGGACCGAACGTTCCCAATCCGGTGGATAACAACATACTGGGCGCAATCTCTTATCAGGGTTACGGACCCGGACGCTGTAACTGCACCTTTACCAACACCTATCCGTATTCCATCGCTCCCCGTCTCGGCGCCGCTTACCAGCTTGATTCGAAGACCGTCCTCCGGGCAGGCGGAGGCATCAGCTACGCGCCCATATCCACCTTCAACTACATCACCAATGCGGCCATACTCGGAGTGGGTTTCAATCAACTGAACTTCCCGTCGCCGGCCTTCGGCGTTCCGGCTACAACCCTTAGCCAGGGATTGGTCTACAACCCGTCTCAGCTCACCACCGCGTCGCTTGGGCCCGGGCTTTATTCCGCCGCCAACGGCACGCCCAGCGCGGCCCCGTTTTACATCGATAAGAACGCAGGCCGCGCGGCGCGGATTCTCCAGTGGAGCTTTGGGGGCGAGCGGCAACTCTCGCGGGATCTCGTCGTGGACGCCAACTTCGTCGGCAACCGCGGCGCATGGGAGAACAGCAGCAGTCTCCTGGGCGGTCTGAACACGCCTAACCCGGCGACCTTCGCAAAATACGGCATCGACCCCACCACGGCGGCCGGCCAGGCCACGCTTACCTCCACCATCGGCAGCGCTCTCGGAAAAGCTTCCGGGGTACCGCTTCCCTATCCCACATTCCCGCTTACCCAGACGGTGTTGCAGGCCCTGCGGCCGTACCCGCAGAATTCGAGCATTGGAACCATCTATGGCGCACCTTTGGGCGATAGCTGGTACGACTCGCTGCAAGTCAAGCTCACCAAACGAACATCCTATGGCTTGTCGCTCCAGTCGGCCTTTACGTGGGCCAAGACAGAGGCGAATCCGGCGGGAACCGTTAACAACATCTTCAACCGCCCGGACCAGAAGGGCATCACCAGCACCGAACAGCCGCTGATCTTCAACACGGGCTTTACCTACCAGCTTCAAAAGTACGGGTTCCTCGGCCAGAACAAGTTTGTACGGGGAGCGGTTGCGGGATGGAACCTCGGAGCAGTGCTCCAGTATTCATCCGGGCTTCCGATCGCCACCCCGACATCGTCCAATAACATGAGCGGTTGGTACGGGCAAAACACCCTGGAGAACCGTGTACCGGGACAGCCTCTCTACATCACCAGTCCCAACTGCAATTGCGTCAACCCGACGGGCCAGTTCATTCTGAACCCGGCGGCGTGGGCCAACCCAGTGGCTGGGCAGTGGGGGACTTCGTCGCCTTACTTCGGCGATTTCCGGCAACCGCGGCGTCCAGCCGAATCCATGAATATCGGCCGGACATTCCGTATTCGCGAAAAGAAAACCCTGGAGATCCGGGCGGAGTTCTTCAACATCTTTAACCGCCTGTATCTCAACACGGCTAGTGCCAGCAGCCCGCAGGCCAATCGGGGTTGCACCATCACTACTCCGACCTCCGGCTTGGCAAGCAGCGTCACGGTTGCGGCAGGCTCGTACACTTGTCCGGCAGGTTACTCGTCTCCCTCGGGATTCGGGTCCGTCAGCTATACCTCGGTGAATACTCAGCCTAGAAACGGCCAGTTGGTAGCTCGCTTCACGTTCTGATCGGTAACGCCGCCGGTCTTGCCGATTTGGTAGCGCCGGCGGTCTTGCCGCCGGTTCTTGTTGCGAGGCTTGGCGCTGCGATGCCTTCCGGGAGGTTGTAAGACAGGCCTCCCGGCCTGTCTCTTCGCAGTTGCATCTGCCTCCGCCGCAAGTGGCGCGGGCCCATGGCCTGCGGCGTTGTAAGTTGTATTTCCTCCCCAGGAACGCGATGAACCGTTCATGGCCGGGATAGACAGGCCGGGAGGCCTGTCCTACAATGTTCGGCAAGGAATGCACCGGCGTCGATTCATCGGCAGCATGTCTGCCGCAAGCATTGCACGAACTGGAAACCCTGTGACCTGGCGAAACGGCGGCCGGCACTATCGGCGCGTCTCCCTTCCGCTCTGGATTCTGCTGATTTCCGCGCTTCCCTTGCCGGCGGCGGAGTGGGTCGGGTCGAAAGTCTGCGGCAACTGCCATGGCGAAATCTACCGTAAGTACGCCGCAACTCCGATGGCGATGACCAGCGGCCCTGCTGCTTCTGCCACCGTCCCCGACCAATCTTTCCAGGCCAATGCCGGCTATCGATATTCGATCGCTCATCGTGACCAAAAACTGGTTCTCGAATTCGGAAAAGCGCGCCGCGAGCTTGCTAACAAAGAGGTCCGCGAGCCTGCTAACAAAGAAATCCGCGAGCTTGCTTACTTCGTAGGCTCCGGCGCGTCGGCGCGAAGTTACCTGATAGCGGTGGATGGCTTTCTATATGAGGCGCCCGCCACTTACTACAGTCGCCCTGGCGCCTGGGCTCCGTCGCCAGGCTATGACCGTTACAGTTATCCGTTTCTGACGCGCGCCATTGCGCCCGCATGCCTGCAATGTCATGCAACCGGCGTGCAGTCGATCCCAGGCACGCAGAACGGTTATCAATCGCCAATATTCCTCGAAGCCGGAGTCGGCTGCGAGCGCTGCCACGGGCCGGGAGCGGCTCATGCAGCCAGCGGAAAGCGCGAGGCGATTGTCAATCCGGCGGCGCTGCCGCCCGAACAGCGCGACAGCGTTTGCGCTCAGTGCCATTTATCCGGCGAGATCCGCGTCGACCGCGCCGGGAAATCGATGAGCGGCTTCACTGCCGGCGATAAGCTTTCCACCTGCACCACTGCCTTTGTGCGAGCCACCTCGTCGCCCGGCATGAAAGTGACCAGCCATGTGGAAGACCTCGCGCAAAGCGCCTGCAGCCGGGCGAGTGGCGGCCGTCTCTGGTGCGGCTCCTGCCACGATCCGCACGTGGTGCAACACGTGGCGCCGCCGCCGGCTGAAAAGGCCGCGTGGTTCCGCTCGAAATGCCAGAATTGCCATGCCCCGACCGTGTGCCAGCGGGGCGATAATTGCATCGCGTGTCACATGCCCGGCACGCCGGTAACAGACGCGGACCATGTGGTCTTCACGGACCATTCGATACCGCGCCACGCCCTTCCACGCAACCGCAAGCCCGCGGCCGGCACGCCGCTGGTCGCATTCGGCGGTACGCCGTCCGGTCCCCGGGATTTGGGGCTCGCCTACGCCATCGTCGCCCTTCGCGAACAAAACGCCGTCTACGGCGCGCGGGCGTTCGATCTGCTGCGCGAAGCCGAGCGCCAAAACCCCAACGAACCGCAGACGCTGTCATATCTCGCCGATCTTTACAAGACCCGTAAAGACGATCAGAACGCCGAGAAACTCTATCGCCGGCTGTACGCACTCGACCCGACCCTGTCCAGCGCTCCCACGAACCTCGGCGCGTATGAGATGGAGCGGGGCCACAATGAGGAGGCGATCCGTCTATTCCAAGAGGCTCTTCGAATCAGCCCCGCGCTGGTGCTGGTCCGGCTGAACCTTGCAGCCGCCCTGATTCGCACGGGGAAGCCGCTCGAAGCCCGAGCCGTTCTCGAAAAGGCTCTCTGGTTTAACCCGTCATTCACGGCCGCGCGGGAAATGCTCGATCAGATTCGGTAGCGCAGGCGAGCCTTACCCGTCCTTTGGATCCCCGTGCTCCGAACAGGCCTGTTCTTTGTTGACAGCGCAACATAACGTGGGCTGAACATCCCCAAGAGGCAGCCAGTTTCGTGAACGACTGAGAATCAAAACGAGAACACTTCGGAATCAAATCAACGATCCAAGTGCTCTTCTCGCTGTAGACGCCGTTCCCAGCACTTGGCCGCGCGTCGCAAAAGTTGCCCTTTACGCAACGTCACGCCGACTTCAATACGCCGCGTGACCGTGTGCTCTTTTTCGGCGCCGGCGTGGAACGCGACCGGGGCGGGGGCGTGCTCTCCATTGCGGCCCGAAGGATATGATTGATGCGCGTCTGATAACCTCTGCCGTTGGCCCTCAGCCAATTCAGCACATCCGCATCGAGGCGGATAGTGAGTTGCTGTTTGGCCGGAGGCCATGCGGCCGTGGCCTTCTTGAAAGACTCATCCCCAAGAGGCTGAATGTCCGAATAGTCAATGGGCGCAGCATCCAGTCGCCGCGCCTCCGCGGGCGTCAGTTGCCGGGGTTTGTTCGCGTCAAGTCGATTAGCGTTTCGTCATACTTCCTCTGTTCGCGTTCGTTCGCCTTTCGCGCGGAAATCAGCCGGATGACTTGTGCCGCGCGGGGTATAGGCGACTGCAATAAGCCTCCCTTCAATCTTGCCGGGACCGAGCCACCGCTCCTCACCGTAATCGCGGCGGGTGTCCTTGCTGTCGAGCCGCTGCGGATCGAGAAAATCCGTACCGCGTACTCGAAAGGTATGCCGTGTCTAGCGACATTTTGCGCGGCCTTGCGTTCGTCCCATTCGAATATTCGAATAGCATCCGTCAGTGTAGTTGTTCTTGTAGTTACATGCAAGCAAAGAGCTCGCCCCGGCGATGAGGGCCGGGAGCACAGGCCTGAGCGCAGGCCCCAAGCCCCCAGCCCGCATGGCCGGGTGCCATATCGCCCGCTCCGCCAGATCGGTCACCGAAGTTTCAAATACTCGTAAACCGCTAAACCGAAATGTCTTAGCCGCAATTCCGAAGCCTCTTCCCCGGAATTCCTAGGTTACGTAAGAGACAATAAGGCAGCGGACTCACACCAAAGCTCCCTGGCGCGGGCGCGCCGAATCCGTTGATACCCCAATTATGCCAGTAACCGCGACGTTCCCCCATACATTCAATAACTTGCCCTACTTGTCGGATCCCCCCGGGCGTAACCCCGCTCGAACCCAGACCCACGGTATACCAAACGACCCCAGTCCCATTTCCGAACACTTCGCCCCCAAACCTCAGCAAGCCGGGGCACGCGACACTCCAGCCCGAGGTAAGGCATTCTTGCCGGGTCGGATCTGCGACACGGGTGTGAAATCCCCCAAATCGGTTAAGTACCCTACCCCGGTCGCCCATCCTTTGGATCGGTGTGTTCCGAACAGGCTAGCAGGTATAATCGCGTCGAAGGTGTTAACGTTGATGCCCCATGGTGCGCCCAGAAAGCGCCTTTCCGCTGTTGAGCGCGCGCTTGCCGTTACTCTTTTGGCGGGTGCCATGGCGGCCGCGGCAGCGGCGCCAGATCATGCCGATCAAGCTGGCTTCCAGTCTTCAGTTCAGCCGTTTATCGCTAAGACCTGTTTCGGGTGCCACAGCGCGAAGGTTCAATCGGCCGGTCTGAATCTAGAGCGTTATGCCAGTGCCGATTCCGTCGCCTTAGACCGCGCGCACTGGGAGCTGATCCTCGACAAGCTGCGTTCGGGCCAGATGCCGCCGCCGGGAATGCCGCGTCCAGTCGCGTCCGAACTGGCGGTGGTTACGAAGTGGATTTCGAGCGAGCTTGATCGCGAGGACCTGGCTGTCAAGCCCGATCCGGGCCACATCACTGCCCGCCGGCTCAATCGTACCGAGTACGATAATTCCGTCCGCGACCTGCTGGGCGTCGATTTCCAGCCGGCGGCCGACTTTCCGCCGGACGACAGCGGTTACGGGTTCGACAATATCGGCGATGTGCTCTCCATGTCCCCATCTCTGATGGAAAAGTACGTCTCGGCGGCCGAAAAAATCGCGCGTGCTGCCCTGTACGGTCCTCCGCCATTGAAGCCCACCCTGGTCAAACATGAGCCGTGGTATGTCGATTTCGACACCAAGCCTGGCGTAAAAACCGATTACGACCTCACCGGGCTGAGCCTGCCAAGCGCGCTTCACGTGATGCATACTTTTCCCGTGGAGGGCGACTACGACATCGCCGGACTGTTGCGAGGTACGCGGCCAGCCGGGTCCGAGCCCCTGCAGGTGGCCTTCTGGATCGACGGCAAGCAGGTGAGTGAACTCTCCTATCCCATCCCGCCGACGGGTGAGGTATCGGGGCAGCGGAAACAGTTCCGCACGCACGTCGCGGCCGGCGAACATTGGCTGTCGGCGTCGTTCCTGCGCATCTATGAAGGATTGCCGGTTGCGTTTCATGGGCCGAATCCCTCGAAGCTGCCCCCGCCGGCGGCACGAGGCGGCGGCCGGGGAGGTCGCGGAGGGAGAGGAGGCAGAGGCGCCCCCGCTGCCCCAGGACCTGGAGGCGCGGCGCCAGTCCAAATCACGGCAGCTACTGCGGCTTTGCCCGGGGCGGCTGGTGGTGGCCGTGCGGCGGCGCCCGTGGTGGCGGAACAAGGAGGCGCGGCGCCAGTCCAAATCACGACGACAGCTACTGCGGCGTTGCCCGGGGCGGCTGCTGGTGGCCCCGTGGCGGCGGAACAAGGAGGCGCGACGCCCATCCAAACCGCGGCGCCGCTAACCGCAGCCTCGCCCGATCTGGCTGGTGGAGGCCGTGCGGTTAGTCCAGCGGCGGCGCCTGCGGCCGCGCGTGGCCCCCGCGCCGACGCCGCGCCCAGCAACAATGATGAACTGGCGTCGGCCGGCGGCGCCGCAGTTGGTTTTTTTGTCAGCAACCTGGAGATTATCGGACCGTACAACCAGGTAACCGGCCCGTCGGACCAGAGCCGCAAAAAGATCTTCGTCTGCACGGAAGAGACGCCGGCCTGCGCGAAGAAGATTGTCACTACTTTGGCCGGACGGGTGTACCGCCGTCCCGCGACCAGGCAGGAAGTCGACCAACTCACGGGCGTCGTAGAGATGGTGCGGCAGCAAGGCGATTCGTTCCGCGAAGGGCTTTGTCTGGCCATCCAGAGGACGCTCATTTCTCCCAATTTCCTGTTCCGGATCGAACAAGACCGGAAGCCTGCGGCAGCGCCAACATCGCGTCCGGCGGCGCCAACGGCGCGTCCAGTGAGCGACTACGAGTTAGCCACGCGTCTCTCCTATTTTCTCTGGAGCAGCACCCCGGACGATGAGTTGCTGCGCCTTGCAGCGGAACCGAGACTCCGCCGGCCCGCGGAATTGAAAGCCCAGGTGCAGCGCATGTTGAAGGATCCGAAATCGATGGCGCTGGTCGAGGATTTCGGGGGTCAATGGTTACAATTCCGGGGGCTTGAATCGCACGAGCCCGAACGCAAAAAATTCCAGCAGTACACCGAATATACAAAGATGTCGATCGGGAAAGAGACTGAGCTCTTCTTGGAATATCTGATGCGGGAAGACCGGCCGATTACAGACCTGATCGACGCAAAGTACACTTTTCTAAACCAGCGCCTGGCGGAATTCTACGGGATTCCCGGCGTGCAGGGCGCGGAATTCCGCAAAGTGGATCTTACCGGCACGAACCGGCAGGGCGTGCTGACGCAGGCGAGCGTGCTGACCATGTCGTCCTACTCCAACCGGACATCGCCGGTGCTTCGCGGGAAGTGGGTCCTCGATAATATTCTGAACACGCCTCCACCTGCCAAACCTGCCGGCGTGCCCGACTTGGATGAGACGGCGGTGGGCGTCAGCGCGTCGCTCCGCGAGCAATTGCAGAGTCACCGGGCCAACGCGGTCTGCGCGTCGTGTCACTCCCGCATGGATCCTCTGGGCTTCGCGCTGGAGAACTACGATGCGGTCGGCCAGTGGCGGGATAAGGACGGCAAGTTCCTCATCGACGCCTCGGGGCAGCTACCCGACGGGCGCAATTTCGTGGGAGCGAAAGGCCTCGCCGATATCCTGATGTCCAACCCGAATGCTTTTGCGAAGGCCATGACCGAGAAGATGCTGATCTACGCGCTGGGTAGGGGACTGGAGTCGTACGACCGGCCGGCGGTGAACCAGATCGTGGCCGGCCTGGCTGCGAATCAGTATCGCTTTTCCAGCCTGGTGCTGGGCATTGTCGACAGCGTTCCCTTCGAGGAGCGTCGCGCTGTTCCCCGCACCTCCGCGGTGGCGGAAGTCATCAAGAAGCAGAAGTAAAGGAGATCGCTCGAATGTTTGTGACGCAAAAGTACCTTCAACGGCGAACGTTTCTGCGAGGAGTGGGCGCGGCCATTGCCCTGCCCATGCTGGACGCCATGGTTCCCGCCTTTGCCGCACCGGGCAAGGCCGCCCAAGCCCCCATCCGGACGTCTTTTGTGTACGTCCCGAACGGCATCGTGATGGATAACTGGACGCCCAAGACCGTGGGCAATGCCTTTGAGATCACGCGGACGCTCAAGCCTCTCGAACCGTTCCGCGATCGAATGCTGGTGATCTCCGGCCTGATGGATAACAACGCCAACGCGCTGGGCGACGGCGGCGGCGACCATGCGCGTGCCGCCGCGAGCTTTCTGACCGCTGCGCACCCGAAGAAGACCGGCGGCTCGGACATTCACGTCGGCATCTCCGTCGATCAGGTGATCGCACAGGCCAACAGCGCGGAGACCCGTCTGGCATCGCTGGAGCTGGGGTTGGACGATAGCCGCGTGGTGGGGCACTGCGATTCCGGATATAGTTGCGCCTACACCAACAGTATTTCGTGGCGCACGCCGTCCACGCCGCTGGCGCCGGAAGCCAATCCTCGCGTGATCTTCGAGCGGCTGTTCGGCGACGTGGACACCAGTCTCGACGCGGCCACGCGGGCGCGGCGGGAACGCTATCGCAAGAGTCTGCTCGACATGGCTCGCGACGAAGCCCAAAAGCTCTCGGGTACTCTGGGCGCCTCCGACCGCCGCAAAGTGGACGAATACCTGGATTCTATCCGCGAAATGGAACGGCGCATCGAAAAAGCTGAAACCGACGGCCGGAACATCGCTCCCACCATCGACAAGCCGGCGGGTATTCCCGCGGTGTTCGCCGACCACGCGAAGCTGCTGTTCGATCTGCAGTTTGTGGCCTTCCAGACGGATCTGACCAGAGTCGTCAGCATGGTGATCGGGCGCGAGGGCAGCGTCCGTACGTACGATGAGATTGGTGTTTCCGATCCTCACCATCCGCTTTCGCACCACCGCAACATGCCGGAGTCACTCGAAAAATTAGCGAAAATCAATACCTTTCACGTAGAACTGTTCGCGCAGTTCATCGCCAGGCTGAAGGCGGCGCCGGATGGAGACGGCACGCTGCTCGATCATTCTATGGTTCTTTACGGCTGCGGCATCGCCGATAGTAATCGTCACACGCATGAGAAACTGCCCATTCTGGTGATGGGTGGCGCGAATGGGACCATCGCCACCGGCAGACACATCGCGATCGAGAAGGACACTCCGGCGGCGAACCTCTTTCTGGCGATGATGAATCGAACCGGCGTCCGGCGCGATTCTTTTGGCGACAGTACAGTAGCGTTAGAGATCTGAGGAGATGCTCATGCGACTAGAACCCGGTTTCTCTTTACGTCGATTATCCTCACCATCTGCGATTACCAGAACAGAGATCGGGCATGCTTTAGCTTGCCCTCCGCGCTTAGAACCCGGTAACGCCGGCGGTCTTTGCCGCCGGTGTTTTTCTTTACGTCGATTGTCCTCACTTGTGGGGCATGCTTTAGCTTGCCGCTCAATTCGAATCGTCGCGGCAGCCTCGCTCGCCGTCACTATTCTCGGCGCACAGACACCCGCTCCAGGCATTGCGCCGGAGCGGCAGCCGGACTATCAAGCCCTCTCTTCGGCCGTGCGCGCGCTACGGCGCGCGGCAACCGGCGAGGCGCTCACGGCTCAAGCCGATAAACTGATAGCAGACAGCGGCTCCGGCATCCCTAGAGGCGAGGCTCGCCGCAAGCTGGCCAACGCGTGGGTGTTGCTCAAAGGCGGATCCTGGGACGCGAAACAGGAGTACCAATGGTCTCTGGCGCTGCGGCCCGATGCGGTGGTAGCGGATTCGTCGCTGCCATTTATGGTCCGTCTTGCACAGACATATCCCGCCTCTTACAAGGGAACGGAAGCGTTGAAGATCAGGGTGTCCTTGTCGCACAACGATGAGAAGGAGGTGCGCCAGATCGGCATCTTCGACCTCCCCGCGGCCGATCTTATCGAGCAGCCCTTTGGCATGTACGCCAACCTGGACGGCGTGCCCGATGGCGCCTACCTTGTGCGTGCGGAAGCGATGGATGGCGGCAACCTGGTGGCGACAGTCGTCTCTCCACTGGCAGTGGTCAAGGGCATCACACGGGATCACGCCGCGATCGAGCGCCGGCTCTCCCCGATTCAGGGTCACGAGGGCGCCAAGGCGTCAGTTCGGTATCCTTACGTGCTGGCGGAAACGGTCAACATGGGCCGCCGCCGCTTGAACGATGCCGATTTCGGTCTGCCTTACCAGCCGCAGCCGCCGTACGACTTCGCGGCAGGCGTGGTTTCCTCGAATAGCCTTCTTAAGTCGCTGGAGGCCGGAAAGGATCTGCTTTACCGCGCAAAGGGCGACCACGAACGGTACTACTGGTTCGAAGACGCGGGCGAAATGATGGCCTACCATGTGTACGCGCCATTGAAGTGGGATGGCAAGTCGAAACTGCCGATGGTTCTGGTGCTTCACGGCAACACGCGCGACCAGGATTATTATTTCGATCGCGACGACCACATTCTGGCGAAGCTCGCCGAACAGCACGGTTACCTGGTAGTTTGCCCCATGGGCTACCGGCCCAGCGCCGGGTGGGGGGCGAATTCTCTCAATCGCCCGCCGGCTAACGCGGCTAACGTGGCCGCGTCCGGAAGGGGAGGTTTTGCCGCCGACCCTTCACGGCTACGGCAGGGTGAGTTGAGTGAAAAGGACGCGCTCAACGTGCTCGACCTGGTGACAAAAGAATACCCCGTCGACCCAAGCCGCATTTACCTCTTCGGCCATTCCTCCGGCGGCGCCGGAACCTGGTACTTGGGCGAGAAATACGCCGAAAAATGGGCGGCGATGGCGGCCAGTGCGGCGGCCACGCGCCCCGCCGGTTTCCCCTTCGACCGCCTCAAGGGGATGCCGATCCTGATCTGCCACGGCGACCAGGACGATGAGGTGCCCGTTGCCAGCTCGCGGAATATGGTGAAGGCGGCCAAGGATGCGGGACTCGATCCGCAGTATCTGGAAGTGCCCGGCGCGACGCACCTGACCATTGTGGCGCTTGTGGAACCGAAGGTTTTCGAATTCTTCGATGGGCATCCGCACAAAACTTCGACTGCCGCGACAGGGGTGAAACTGCCAAATGCGGGCGCCGCACGGCATTGAGATAGTAATCGGATGTCAGCATCCGAAATCTTTGGCCAGAGGCCGGGGGGACTGTGTGGCTCGCTTCATATTAGGACGCCGCAGTCACTCCTTCAAGAGCGCTTCCTGAAGCGTTTGAGAAGGTCCCCGGCCGGCAGCGCTCCCGCACCAAGGCGAAAGACCAACGATTTTGAGTACGATAGTTACAAAAATGGGTACAGCCGCAAAAAGCAAAAGCCGACCATTTCTGGTCGGCACTATTCAAGTACCTTATAATCTATTTGGTGCGGAGAGGGGGACTTGGTCTTCGGCTGGATGTTGATAGGACGTAAGTTATTGATTTTACGTTATGCCAAAAGGACAAGAAGTGCCACAAACGCATGGTGTGGGCACAATTTGGGCACACGGATTTTTGTCCAGGATTTTTTCAAAGCATTCAAACTAGCGCCGCTCCCCCGAACATTTCTGGCCACTTTGGCGGATTGCGATTCTGGCGGTGAGCGTTGCGGGGTCTCTCACCACTCCAGCCTGATTTCACGCCGCCTACGGGCAAGCAACCTCGCGGCGGCGGCGCGCTCGTCGGAGCCGGGCTGGTTCTCCCAACTCGCAAGGCTCGGATTGTAGCCGATGCGGGAAAGCCGGGAGAGCTTGGCGTAGCCTTTGCTCCACTGGCCGGTGTGATAACGGCTCGCAACGATCCGATACGCGGCGCATGTGAGAATCGATCCACACTTCTACCAAAAGCTATGCCAGTGAGTTCCTCGGGTCGCTCTGTGGGATCACGCCATCCGGTCGGAAACCTGTCAAGAGGAGGATTGCGGTAGCGGCAAGGCTTGATTGAGAGACCGGGCTCAAACCTGTCGGGGTCCAGCTTTGGAAAACGGATTTCGATTGTTAATAGAGGATTTAGTTAGGCGTTCGAGGCGCTCTTTTCTGGTCGAGGAAGTCTTCTGTTTTCAATGCCGGCTCTCTCAGAGCCACCTGAGCGAGGTAATTAAGGTAACGGTTCCAACTGGGATGTCTTCCTGAGAATTGCATTAGGGATTGCTGCCTGCCAGCCTCGCTGGGCTGGCTAGTCCGGTCGGCAGATAGTCCGCCCTTTCGCCGATTCCCTCCCTGGCCTCGTCCCGGCCTGTGATACTTTTCGTATGTGTCTGTTGCCGTAGTCTGCGATGTAGATGTGCCGGCGGATCAACGGCTATAGCAACGGGGGTCGTTTAGAGTCGCACTGATAGCTGGCCCGCCGTCGCCCAGCGGCTCACGTGGCGATCGTGGTCCTTTATTCGCGATTCGGAACTGGAATGCTTTGGCGGCGCGCCTTTCAATCTTGTCGTTCTTGACCACTTGTTTAAGCGGGAACCAAGGGACATTGACCTTCTGGAGGGCATGGGCCGTCTCTGCAAGATGTGCTCGTCCGTGTTAGTTGGCGGCGTGGCGCCGCACTTCTTTGGCGTGCGCGATCTCAAGTCTCTGTCGCCGGCTTCCGATATCGACCGCCTCCTCGCCTCTCACTGGTTTTCAAGGCGGAATGAACTCCGCGCCTCGGAGTTCGCGCCCTTGATGATCCTCACATTTCCGGAATTCACCGCAGAAGTCGTGCCGATCACTGGCGGGTGGCGCTACTCTGGCATGTTATCCCGCTGGCCTCGGCTCCGCGGCTCCGAAATCTGCCGACGAGGGCCAGGTCCGTCCAAGCCTGTTCGGGCAGGAACTCCAGGAGTTCGCACAGCGCTCTGGCCTGCTCGCGAGGCTGAAGCTTCGTCAACTCGCTCAGGACGGCCGACACGACAATCCGCCTGCGGTTGGCATGGAGTCCGCGCGCCGCGGCACCCATTGCGATCAATCGCAAAGACGGCTGCCGTAGCGAGCGCGCAATGTCCACTGCCCGCTCCAAAAGGCTCGAGGACAATTTCGGCGCCAACAGGTTGATGGAGCGGGCGACGGCGCGTTCGTCTGAACTCTGCTGCACAATGCCGAGCGCCTGGTCTGAGCTCAAAACCTTCAACTGAACACATCGCAGCAAAAATTCGGGGAAAACCGCGCTGCTGTGACATAAGAGACAGTGGATTTCCATGGCCGAGTCGCCGGCGCGTTCCGCAAGCTCCCAAACCGCGCTGATATCGTTTAGGAACTCCGAGTACGTGCCCTCGCGTGTGTACCATGCCTCGAGCCATTCCCGTGATACCAGCCTGTAAAATGAGGCTCTGGGCGCCTTCAGTCGCGCCAGGTGCACCCGATGATACTGGATGACGTATTTAGGAGCCTTCGCCGGCGATAACCCGCCCGCTTCCATATCATCAAGCGTGCGCACGCCGTGGTCGACAAAGCGCTGGTCCCACTGGTAACGGTTCCTTTCGGGGCCAATCAGGCGCTCATAATGATCTCGCAGGAGCGGATGGCTGAACACGTATCCTTGCCGGCGGCCGTCCCCTACGATGAAGCGCGCGATAGTACGGACAATTTGCTCCAGATACATCGCATCGTCCAGACGGCTTTCGATTGGCGCAACAGCCGCAATATCATCGGTTGTCATCGGGCCGACTGCCATCGCCAGGATAAAGAACAGAGTCTTCGATCACGGTTCCAGTTCGTCGGGATTCTCTCCACGCGCCTTCCATTGAGATCGCTGGTCTTCAACCCAACGTTTGATGAAGCCTTCGAGCCCGGGCTTTATATCGGGAAGGTCCTTGATCTCCAGAAACGCGCCGCCCACCCCTTTTCCATGCAGGGCTTCAACGTACATGCGGACAAGCAGCGGATCGCCTTGCGTCAACCGCAACAGTTCGACGACGAGGCCACCGGATCCCACGAACCGAAGGGTTTCCCGGTTCGCATGCAGCAACTGTTGTAAGCCATCGCGATCAAGACGCGGGAGGTCGATGCTTGTAGCGCGGTCGGTCCATCCCACCCGTTCGGCCCAGCCGGTCTGATCGATATCCCCTGCCAGCATGCGAGCGGAGAGGAGCAATTTTACTCCCTTGCCAAGCCGGTAGCGGAACCTGACATCACCGAATCGGGTTCGCTTGCGCTACGGCTCGCAGGTTTGCTTCCCGGTTTCCACCAGACGGATTTACTCCGCCCCGCTCCGGTTCAGCTACATGTACGAGCGAGCAATTTACATGATGAACTCCTTTCAGTTCACAAGATCAAGCCAAGCTGATCTTGGTGTTCCTAAGAACGCCAAGCCAGGCTTCAACTCTATCGACTACGCAGCTCGGCCCTTCGGTTCCACAGTGCCGCCGAGAAACACTTGCCAGTCCTCGCCTCGGGAAAAATCTCAGCGGCTGTTCAGATCTTCAAGGAGTCGCCGCACCGCCGCGCTGGCCGGCTTTCGGTCCAGCAGTTCGTTCAGGATGCCGATGGCAGTGTCGCGCCGGCCCATCATGGCATAAACCCGGGCCAGATTCAGGTGGAGAGGCTCGTCGTCGGGAAGTTTCGCGATGCCGTAGCGAAAGACCGCGACGGAATCGTCGTATTGGCCCTTCTGAGCGAACAGCACGCCCAGATTATTGAGCGCGCCGGAGTGGTCCGGCTGCGCTTCAATGGCTCGCTCAAACCACTGGCGGGCCCGCTCTGAATCGCCGGATTGCACTTCGAGAAGTCCCAGTTGGTTAGCCGCTTCCGCGCAGTGCGTATCCGCTTCGAGCGCTCGGGAGAACATGGCGCGCGCGCCGGGCCGGTCGCCTTTCGCGAGAAGCGAGATCCCAACGCTCACCATCGCCCCGGCGTGGTTTGGCTGAAGCGAGAGAGCACGCTGAAACGCGGCCAGCGCCGCATCCGGATTTCCCAGCTCGCGATGAATCTCCCCAAGAGCGAGCGACGCGCGCCAGTGTCCGGGGTTTGCGCGAAGCGCTTCTTCGAGATAGGGCAGAGCTCGCCGCGGGTATCCGGCCCAATAGGACGCGATGCCGAGCTTAAAGTAATTCCGCGATGGTTCGGTGTAATACTTGCCCGGAAACGGAAGAGCGAGCCGACGAAGCTGCGATTCATCTGCGGAGCGCAGCTTGTCTACATCGGCTCTTATCGTTGACGCCGGTGGCACTGCGGCGTAGATCTTCCGAATGCGGCTGTCGCGATCCACCAGTAGCGCGAGAGGCAGCGAGAGCCCGGTCCGGTACTCAAATATATACCTGTGCAATAGATCGTATGCGGCCGCGAGCTCCTCGGGCTGTTGCCTCAGATCGATGGCGCGAACATCCGGCAGCAGCGCCTCTCGGTGGGGCGTGCCGGAATGCAGTAGAACGACAGCCGGACCAGTTTGGCGATCAGCATGGCGACCCGGATCGGGTATCGGTTCCAGCAGCCAGGTGTCGGCGAACTCCGGGCTGTTGTACGCGATAACCTTCGCCTCAGGGTATTCGGATCGAGGACGGAACGGTGCCTTTGAGGGATTTGAACCAGTGGGATTTGAACCAGCGGGATTATCGGAACCCTCCACGACAGTCCACGTATACCCGGGCCGCAGCCCGGTCACTTCCTGCCTCAGCCCCGACGGCCATAGAATGTGGACGTCCGCCGAATCGCGTCCCCCAAGTCCGAAGTGCAAGCGCTTCGAATGCTGCGACAGGAAGCCGCTGCCTGCCGTTATCTCCTGCGTGTACCCATTGACGGTGACGCGAGCGCCGATCGCATCGCGATTCGATTCCGTCCCGCGAAGCCGCAGCGCGATCGCCGGCCGCCCCAGCGCGCAGCGGTTCTGCATCATGCGAACCTGCGGCCCCAACCGGCTCTTCAGCACGATGTCGGGATATCCGTCACCATCGAAATCCGTGACCGAGAACGCCCGGCTGTCTTCGGCGAAGTCCAGGCCCGATATTCCAGAAGCGTCGGTGTAACGGCCGTCCCGCCGGACATAAAAAACGTTTGGCTCCTGCCCGTTCCAACTGTATTCCTCGCGGAATAACTGACCGATCGCGTTCCATCCGTTCTCGTATCCGGCGTCCGCGCCGGCAGCGGAAGCTGGAGATCTGGCGACCACCTGCCGCCAGAAGAAACTCTCGAGATCCGGACTCTTGCGGTTAGATCCAAACCCGCGGTTCGATTCAAACCCGTTCGAAACCATGCCCGCCGCGATGAAGATTTCCGGCGATCCATCGAGATCGAAATCGAATCCACCCGAACTCCATGCCCAACGCCCCATTTCGACGCCTTCGCCCGGACCCGTTTCCTCGAACGTGCCGTCTCCGCGGTTGCGATAAAGGGAATTGCCTTTCGTGTGGCGCCGGTAGGCCTCCTCATTCCCGACGGCCGGCGCGAACGCGGCATCGCGCACAACGCGTTGTCCCGCGGCGGTCCACATGTTGGATACATAGAGGTCCGGAAGGCCGTCTCCGTTGTAATCGAACCATGACGCGCTCATGCCGGCGCCGATGTCCTCGACGCCCGCGTGCGCCGCTTCATCCGTGAAGCGGCCATTCCGGTTGCGATACAGATTGTTTCCGCCGAAATCGTTCGCAACATAGAGATCGGGCCAACCATCGCCGTCGAAATCGCACCATGCGGCGGCGAAGCTGAACCGGTTATTGTTCTGGTCTATGCCCGATGCTTCGGTAACGTCGTCGAAGATGAGGCCGCCCGCGTGGGGTGAGTCATGCGCCGAGTCATGCGCCGAGTCATGCGCCGAGTCATGCGCCGCGAGGTTGCGGAACAGATAATTCGGCGGACCGTTGCGCGCATCGTGGTAAGGCGCGGGATATTGATATACGTCTTCGCCCTGCACGTAGACGTAGGTACACAAATACAGATCGACGCGGCCATCCCGGTCGTAATCCGCGGCGGCCATTCCGGTGAATGCTCCTCGCGGCGGACGGCGGAACCGAAAGGCATCCGGCCGCTCACGGAAAACGCCGTTACCATGGTTCAGGAACAGCAACGGACCCGAGCGGCGGAGAACCACCAGATCCTGCAGGCCGGAGTTGCGAAAATCGGCAAACAGCGCGCAGGTTGTTTCGTCGAGGATTTCGAGGCCCGCCTTCCGAGTGATGTCTTCGGCCTTGCCTCCGGGGCCGAACTTGTATAAGCGGTTGGGCAGCCCTCCGGGCTGGCAGACGTAGATTTCATCGATACCGTCGTTGTCGATGTCGGCCGCGGCGATGCCCTGATTGCCATCGACATCGATGCCAACGGCCGAATCGAGCCTCGCCCGCCACCAGGGATTTCCTTGCAGGAGTTGTTGCGTGAATGAGGCGGCGACGCCCAATATGTGGCCGGTGACGTCGCGGAACCAGGGCGCGGGCGATGCGATGGAACGGGCCGCGATGGGAGTAAAATCGGGGAGCGCCCACAGCCCGGTGTGGTGCTCAAGGCCTTGCTCATTGACATGCTCAGTGACAGGCTCATTGACACCCCTGCCTGCAATAGCGATCTCGAAGCGAACGCGGGCTTCGGGCAGAACATGAAAACGCGTCCAGCGAATGTTGGTCCGCCGTGAGGCCCAATCGCGAAGCGCGGGCGGCGCGGCTTCGGTTCCCGCGAAAATCCGGCGCAGCCGTTCCTCGATTTCGAGCGCGTCCTTCTCGGCCGGAAAGGCGTCGAAGCCTGGCTCGATATAGCGAGCAAGAGCGTCGCGCGGGCTGGCGCGGGCATAGTGAACGGGGAACGGCGCCCAAGCCGATGCGCGTGGCGGACGGAGACCGGCGAACGCAGCCGCCGCGGCAGCCGTGGCAAAATCCCGCCGTGTCATCATGCTTTCACCCGATGTACGACAGGCATCCTTGCCTGTCGCCGCGCCGCCGCAAAATCCTGCCGTGTCATCATGCCCTTTACCCTGGTTGTCGCAGGGCATGGCCCCGCGCCACTCAGCGGTTCAGGGTATAGGCGTATACCGTATCCTGCGCCGCGATCATGACGAACTGAAAGCCGTCGAGCAGGTACGTCTGGGCGCCGTTGGTAGGAAGCGACTGCATCCACGTGTGCCACAAAATCTTCCCCGTGGCGGCGTCGAAGGCGCAGAAATTGGTCGAGCCGTCGTGACCGAACAACAAGCCTCCGGCCGTTGTCAGCAGACCCTGCGGCCCGCCGCCTTCATGCATCCACTTCGTCTCGCCCGTATGGTAGTCGATGGCGCGGATACCCTGACGCCCGCCCGAATTGCCGCCGCCGCCGCCGCTGAAGCCATAGCCCTCCGGCCGGTCGGTGGTATCGACCAGGTAGCTCATGCTCATGCTTTCGCTGGTGCCCACATAGAAGAGCCCCGTCTGCGGGTCGAAGCTCGGAGGAGGCCAGTTGGTAGCGTTCCCCGCGCCGACAAGCACGCCGTCGACCGACGATTCTTTCTTCGGATTGTTAATGGGCTGCCCCTTGGCATTGATCCCGAGCGTCCAGTTGAGAAACTGCTTATCCACCAGCGGCGTGGTCAGCAGGTGCTCGCCCGTAACGCGGTCCAGCACGAAAAAGTATCCGTTGCGGGCGGCCTGCGCCACCATCTTGCGCGGCTTGCCCTCCCACGTGCCATCGAATAACACGGGAGCCTCCGTACTATCCCAGTCGTGCGCATCGTGAGGCGACGTCTGGTAATACCAGGCCATCTTGCCCGTATCGGCATTGAGCGCCACAATCGAACACGTATACAGGTTGTCGCCTTTGCGGCTCTGGGTCGCGCCCACGGGATTGGGATTGCCGGTTGTGACATAGATCAGATTGAGAGCCGGATCGTAGGTAAGAGGCTGCCACGGCCCACCGCCGCCATGCTTGCGGGAGTAATCGTCCGGCCACGAATCGTAGCCGGGATCTCCGGGGTTCTGGGGGGTTGAGTACCATTTCCACTGAACTTCGCCGGTCTCCGGATCGCGTGCCTCCAGGTATCCCTGAATGTCGAGGGCGTCGCCGCCGATTCCCGTGTAGACATGATTGCCCACCACCAGCGGCGCAGTGCTGCCGTAGTAGTCCATCTCGACAGGCGCCAGCTGCTTGTACCACCGCTCCTTGCCTGTCTTTGCGTCGAGCGAGACCAGGTAGGCGTCCGGCGTCACGAAATAGAGCCAGCTTCCGTACATGCCCATACCTTTGTTGCCGTTGAAGTGATGGCCCCCGCGCGTCTTAAAAAAATAACTCCATAACTGTTCGCCGGTGCGCGCGTTGATGGCCCAGGCGCGGTCCATGGCGGAGATGTACATGACGCCGTCGACCATTAGCGGCGACCCCGCGATCCGGTAGCTGTCGCTGGGGCCGCCCCAGTAGGTGGGATCGCCGGGCTTCCAGGGGCCTCCCACATTATTGGCTGACTCGGCCGTAGCCAAAGCCTTGAATTCCCAGGCCAGAGTCAGGGTATTTACGTTCGACTTATTGATCTGAGTGAGCTCGCTGTAGCGCTTGCCCGAGTAGTCGCCGTGATAGGTGGGCCAGGCGTCGACCGGGTTGGGCTTCTTCAGGACGTTCGGGTCGAGGAACTGAGCGCTGAGAGCGATGGGGAGCAGCAGCAGCGCGGCAACGGAAACGGAACGGAATCTCATGGGTATCTCCTACTTGTCGTTCAGATAGGCGGCGAGATTGTGGATGTCGTCATCGGTGTACTTCAACATCAGATCGATGTGAGCCTGCAACCGGTTGACCTGAGTTACCTTTGGCCATTCGCCGTCGCGCAGCCAGGTTTTGGCGTCGCCGTTCGGGAGCCGGATCTCGACTACGAAATCGTTCATCAAAGCGGGGGTTCCGGTAAACTTTTCGCCGGTCTTCAGAGTGACTGTGGCAGTCACATTCGCTCCGCCACCACCGCGCCCGCCCCCACCGCGCCCACCCCGTCCGCCGCCGCCACCCCGGCCGGCCAGAATTGAGCCCTGCAGCGCCGGTGCGTCGTGATTGCTCTTTTCGCCGATGCCTTTCAGGTCGCCCGTCACGGAATGGCAGGTATTGCACTTACCTACCGGGCCGTTGAAAAACGCTTCGCCGGCCTTCGCGTTTCCCGAGAAGACGTTGAACTTTACATACGCGCCCCGGTCCGCGGCAACGCTGACCTGGTAATGGAGCCAAGTCGCAACGTCGACGCCTTCGTCGTGCGAAAGATCGAACTTCGGCATGCCCTTTTCAGGACGGCCGAATTTGAGGAATTCCGGCAACTCGCGCCCGCCGTGATCGAGGAGGACGATATCCGAACGGATCAGGTCGGCGCCGGTCTTACCCTTGCCGCCGCGCGCGTTATCGCCATGACAGGATGCGCATTGCGCGGCGAAGATTTTGCCGCCACGCTCGACCGCCGGCATATCGAAAGAGCGTGTGGCGGTGATATCGACCGGACGCGGCGAAGAAGACGACGACGGCGCCCCCGCGCCGCGGCCGCCTCGTTGCGCGAACGCGGCCGGCATGGAGGCCGCGAGACTCACCACCACGATTAAAGAAATGCCGCGAAAGCTCATATGACCTCCGTTGCCCCGAGGCGGAAACATAATTCGCGTACGGGGAAATTATCATTGGAACATAATCGGGCCGAACTGAGCTAGAAAATCCGCGCGTCTTCGTCGCCGCCCCCGCCGGGCAGCGCGAAAAGCGACAGACCGGGAGGTCTGTCATACGCCCCCGCCGTGCAGCAGGTTAACGCGTTCACACGATTGTGTGTGGTGCACGCAGGGGCCCATGGAGCCCGTGCGCCACGCCGGCATTATGCGGCGGGAGATTCGCAGGCCATGGGCCCGCGCCACTGGTCCTTGGCGCATTGGCGGGCCTCATTTAGGCGCTGATTTCGAGCGATCAGGCGGCGGATACCGGCGCTCGAAAAATCAGACCCAATTGCCAGTATCTCCGGCGGGAAGTCGGTGGCCGGATCGTACTTTTCGCCCTTGCTATAGGCAAGCTGAGCAAGCAGTTGGGCTTCTTCGATCGCCTGTTGAACGACGGCTTTGCGTTCGGCCCGCAGAGTGCGGAGTTGAGCCATATTCTTCTCAATGGCGCGGTGGATGCGCTGCTCATAGAGAGCCAGAAGCTGGAAATTTTCGCTCTTGGCGAGCCAGGTGTGGGCTTTGGAGAGCGCTTCGTCGATGGGAACCTGGGCGGCGTCTTCTCGAATCCCCCCGAAGGGGTGGCCGAGTTGACCGAGCACGCCAGCAGCGAAAATGCCGGTTTCGATGGCGCGGGCGCGTTTGAGGCGCCAGTGGTCTTCGGCGATGGATTGGGCGAGGTCAAGCTCAAGCGCGCCCACGGGTGCGAGGGATTCGCGGATGCCGGTGCAGTGTTGGTCGAAGGCCTCGTTCTCCTCGGCGGTGAGGAGGCGGATCTGGCCGGTGAGGCCGTGACGATAAGCGTTGAGGCGGGTGCGATGCTTGCCTGGTTCGGTTTTGGGGCCGGAGGATTTCTGAGAGTTGGCGATGTTAGCGGTTATCTGAGCGGGGGATGCCATGTTGTTTTACTCCTCGGAACGCAGCCCATGGGGCCGCGCCACGACCCAGCTATAGCATGGGGTTCTGCGGCTGCAGGGGTGGAAGGCTTGTATGCTGTTGAAAGGAAAGGATGGATTTATTTTGCCGAGGCGTGATCGTGAATTTGGCTCAGGGTGGAAAACGTGGGTGGGATTGTTTTTCAGCGGGGATTGTAGCCCCTTATTGGGTTCCGACTATACCGGGTCAGGCTCGGACACCGTTCGCTCTGCGATGCCTCTTGCCGGCGTTTCGTTAGATTGCAATGCCCGCGCGGATACTCGTTCGCCGCACTATGATCGGAGCGCAAATCCGATTTGGGAGTGATAGGTCTACTGGTCTATTTGATCCGACCAAGTCCGTGAGGCGTATCACAAGGGGTAGGTTTTGCATCATTGCCGGAACGCCCATATACAAAGGGCTTGTCATGTTGCAAATGTTGAGTGCGAGACTGAGGGCAGAAAGACACCCCGCTCAACGAGAAGTTTGCGGAAGAGGTTCCACGGGTAGCAACTGTGGATCTAAGGGATATATCGATTCTCTGCGCGCTGCCGCAGGAAAATCATGGTCAGCTAAGTCTAATAGCTTTTTGTAAGGTCCATAGATCAAAGAAGGCATCAACCAACTTGAACCGTACACGACCCAACGAAAAACGTGAGTTGATCCAACGGATCGCGCCTGTATAATCTCTTCCCACTGGCCGTTTCTGGCCGTCATGACTGCCATGTAGTAGGCAGGCGATTCCACTGGTTCTGGAAGGGATACGATTATCGCACCCGCCAAGCCAGCACTGGACTCATCACGCTGTATAGTCCCCCCAAAACTACGGATTTGCTTTGGGTCAGACCGAGACCTGTATGCCCTCCCAACGGAAACAGACAATCGATACAACGGATACGTTCCTTGTACTTGCAGCGAGAACCCTATTTCATGCTTACCATCCGCCGTCGGATTGAGGGCTGGCATTGCGAACGGGAAAGCATTTCCGCCGGTCGTGACAGATACGGCCTCCTGAGTTTTTGTTAAAACCGCATCGAAACGCTTCATCGTCGCGTCAAACTCAGCTTGATTTTGCTTTAAGATGCCAGCAAATCTATCGTCTTCGTGCCTCCGAGCGTCATTCTGTTCGCGATCATGCTCCGTCCTGTCCCTGTACAAATTGTGCACTTCAAAGCTCATTAGCAGGGCAAATAGAACCACCCACGCGGCCTTTGACCATCCCCTGTTTTCCGCTGGAGGCCAAATGGTGACGAGAGCCGCCCAAAAACCTAATATGGCAACGTAGGTTCCAATCGGGGGCAGCGGAGTACGGAAAAAGTACAGGCAAAGTGCCCAGGCCCCCGCCAAAAGCAGAAGAATAAACGGAGCAGCGTTAAGCAGCTTTTTTCCAACGGGCTCAAATCCTGATCCTTTCGACCTCGCCCAGGCTGATGTCATCGTTACGCCGGTCGCAAAGGCCGGTCGTTTTCGCGTTCGAGTGTCCGGCCATGCGCTGGTGCGACCTCGGTCCGGCCGCCGTTCGTAAGGTAGTCCGTAATCCCCGTGGCGCGGAAAGTGCGGCAGCCTATCGCGGCTTCAATTCCCGCATCGGCAGCGCGGCGGCGCACCATGTACCAGACGTCGGTACCCGCCATGCCCTCCGGTCCGAGTTTCTTTGTCTTGCGGATTGTGGCGCAGAACAGCGGCCTCTTGCGATCATCCGCGACGCCCGCGGTCCGCGCATTAGCTTCCCGCATGTTCGGGTTGTAAATGTTGACGGTGAAGAATTCGAGGAAGCGGTGCGCGGCCCGCGCATACGCTGCCCGCGTATTGCGGTTGCGAATATGGACGGTGAAGAATTCGAGGAATCGCCGCGCGACTCGATCTCCAGTGCTGGCGATGAGCGCCGGAAGTCCGTCAGCGACGATAGCGGAGGGAGCGATCAGTTGAACGGCGCTCATACCAAGTCCCATGGATTGAAGATCGTGACGCCAAGACCAGCGAAGTCTTTTACGTTGCGTGTGACGACCGTCAGGTCATGCTCCAGCGCGGTTGCGGCGATCTGGCCATCGGGCACATGGAGTGGTCTCCCCGCAAGTTGCCGCTGGCCCTCCAAAACGCCCCACCGCTCAGCGATGGATCGTATAACTGACAGAACGCGGCCGGAAAATAGGATCGATAGATCGGCTTCAACCCAGGCTTCGAGCGCCTCTCTCCGCTTTCCCGGTGGTAGCAAGATGATTCCTTTACGGAGCTCGCCGAAACTCACCGCGCTGATGAACAACATTTCGAGGGCCTGCGCGGCAATCCACGTTTTAACCTTTGTCTCGGGCTGGGGCCGTACCAACTCGGACGGAACGTTGGTATCCAACAGGAATCCCCTCATTCAAAATCGACGGGGCGGGCAAAGGAGGGGTTGCGTCTAAAGAGTGTATCCACTTCTTCGTCCGTCAGCACGCCCCGCACCTTGGCGCATGCATCGATCACTTCCTGCCCAGTACGCCGTGGCAGTTGTGCGGCCGGAAGATGGACGGCCTCTTCGAGTAACGTTGCGACGTAAGCCTCAACCGGCCTCCCGCGCATGGACGCCCGACGCGCCAATTCGGCCTCGACCTCCGGCCGGACGTCAACCGTGATTGTCATGCATATCCTCCAGAGCTTAACCGTACCGCCGCCTGTATCTGAAGTCAATGAAAACAGCGCTACATAACGTCCTTTTTGTGTCTGGTAATACGCGTAACGCATTGAAACTAAGTAGCTTATTCCTTAAGCTGCCCGGGGCTCTGCTTCTGTCGTGCGCGGCGGCGGCTCGGTCCGCGCGCGTAGCTCGCGTCGTTCGCTCGGACGGCTATACACGGCCACCTGCACCGGCTGAACGTCACTCCCTGCCCTTCACACCAGCGCAGAAAGGCGCCCGCGGCCCGCGCATTAGCTGCCCGCGTGTTACGGTTGCGGATGTTGACGGTGAAGAATTCGAGGAAGCGCAGTGCGGCCCGATCCCCGGCTACGGCGATGAGTGCCGGAAGTACAAGCGGGCGCGTGTTCGTGGCGGCCAGTTGCGCGGCCATCATCGTTCCTCGGACCCTTTATTCTTGTTGAGCAGCTCACCCAGTAAAGCGAGCGGAATCGGAATGTCGTGAGTTTGAGCGCCGAGACCGCATGCGCGAAATCAGTCAGTGTATGCTCAGCAGCGAGGTCGAGGACTCCCAGCGTGCCAGTTACGTTCAGGCCCTGTCTTTCCGCAGCAATTACGCCCTTGCGGTCATCCATCAACAACAGGTCGGCATGGAGTCGAGAGGCCAATGCGATAGCCGCAGCTTCGCCCTTGCGATTCCAGCGGAAAGCGTGACGGCGGGCGACTCTGCGACTTCAAGCCAGGCAGGGGCGGCGACGGCCCAGCGTTGGACGGATGCCGGGGCGAGTTCGTGAGAAAGCTCGGCCAGCACAATGCTGGGAAACCAGTCGAATAGCATGCGGATACAGGCGAGATGTTGCTTGACCGTGGGATCTGCGCCTGCCCTTGCAGCAGCCCGATAAATGCGGCCACATGAACCGGCTGAACGCCGGCAATGGACGTGACACCTTGCCCTTCGCACCATCGCAGGAAAGCTTCGGCAGCGTGGCCATAAGCGGCCCGCGTGTTCCGGTTCCGGATGTTGACTGTGAAGTATTCAACGAAGCGCAGCGACGCCCGCTCCGCCGCATTGGCGACCAAAGCCGGAAGCACGGGGCGTGCGTGGCGACTGGTTGGTCAGCGCGGTCATGGTTTGTCCAGCCTCTTATGTTTGTTGAGCAGAGATTGCAGGAGCGCTTCAGGCCGCCGAAAGCTTGTGCCTTCCAGCTTGCGGATTGCATCGGCGAAATCAACCAGGCCGCGCCCGGCAGCAAGATCGAGTACGCCGAGGGTACCGGTGACGCGAAGCCCTTGTTGTCTGGCGGCGCGAATGCCCCTGCGGTCGTCGATTAACAGCAGGTCTGCGTGCATGGCAGCCGCCAGAGCGATAGCCGCCGCTTCGCCTTTGCGATTCCAGTTGAAAGAGTTACATCTGGCGTCTGTGCGATCTCCATCCATGCGGGAAAATCAGCGATCCAACGCTGAACGGCTAGCGGCGCGAGTGGGTTGGAGAGTTCAGTCTGAACGGCGGCAGGTAGCACCATTCGTTCAAACATGCGAGGCAGAAGATCGATGTGGCCGATCAGGATCAGGTAATTGACGGGGCCAGTGTCGGCGATTACCAGCCGCACGGGTTTTACATTCCCAGTTCTTTGAGCGATCTACGTTCTTCCTCAAAGTCTTCGAGGGTGTATTCTTCGAACACGCCGTGAGACTTAAGGAAGCCATCCACCTGAATACGGGCCAGGCTGAGCGTGTCGCATAGTTGTACTTCGGTGATGCGACCGGCCCTGAGTTCTTCCAGAGCAAAGGCTTCGAGTGCGCGGCGCGGCAGGTCGTCGGTAGTGGTGACCAGGTCGTCCGGGATCTGAAAGGTGACTTCCATAGAACCACCCTAACCCGTGGGGGAAACGGAGTCAAGCGTATAGCGCTACATAACTTTCTTCGTGTCGGGTAATAGCGTAATGCATTGAAATTAAATAGCTTATTTCTTCAGATTGCTCTCGGCGCCGACCGCTCGCGCCGAAGCTGCTCGACATACGCGGCGACATGCGAAGGCTGCACGCGCCGAGCGCGTCACTCCCTGCCCTTCACACCAGCGCAGAAAGTCGCCCACGGCCCGCGCATTAGTTGCCCGCGTGTTGCGGATGTTGACGGTGAAGAATTCGAGGAAGCACGGTGCGACCCGATCCCCGCCGTCGGCGATGAGTGCTGGAAGTCGCCAGCGATGGTAGCTGAGGGAACGACCGATTGAATGGTCGTCATGCCGAATCCCAAGGGTAGAGGAGAACCAGCCCGAAGCCGTTTCCAGTTCGCCGATGCTCACGACGCTTAGAAACAACGCGCTGATATCCTGGGCAGCTACCCTGCCCTTCACTTTTGGTTCGGGGCGGAGACGCATCAACTCGGAAGGAATGTTGGTGTCCGGAAGAAAGCCGCCGTTCACGACAGGTCCACGGGCCGGGCCCCCGAGGGATTGCGGGTGAACATCCGATCAATCTCTTCGTCGGTAAGCAAACCACGGATTTCCGCGAAAGCGTCGATGATCGCTTGCCCGGTGCGGCGTTCGGGTTGAGTTGGTTCGGCTGTGGCCGCCGCCGGTTGCTGGCTGGATATGGGATTGACGGCGCCTTCGAGCAAGGCCGCGGCGACCACCTCAACCGGTTGGCCCTGAGCGGCAGCCTGTCTGGCAAGCTCGGCCTGAACCTCGGGTCTGAGATCAACAGTGATCGTCATGTGTCGGCCCTCCTTTCAAGCCATCCCCCACCCTACCCCGTCGCGTCTGCCAGCGTCAACCGTTTGGCGCACCTGCCCTTCACACCAGCGCATACGCAGCCCGCGTGTTGAGGTTGCGAATATAGACGGTGAAGAATCCTGGAAGCGCCGCGCGCCCCGATCCCCGGCTCGCCGATGAGTGGCGGCAACTGTAGTTCCGTGGAAGACGTTGCCCATACGAGCACCGCTCCCTGAGCGTTCATAAAGGCCGTCCTTCCAGAGCCTTTTTCAGGTCGCGCTTGCCGTGCAGGACGGCGACGACTTGCAGCGGAGCGGAATCGGGCATATAGACAATGACGTAATTGGAAAACTTCGGTAGCGTCCAGAAGCGCACCGGCAGCAGCGTTATGTCTTGCCGCTTGGTTCCCATCAGAGGGTGCTTCGCCAGTCGCCGACAGGTCGCGACGATTTCCATCTCCACCCGGTCGGCGGCATCCCGGCTATGCTCGGCGATGAACCACCAGATGGCGTCAAGGTCTTCCGTCGCCTGCGGCGTGAACTGAAACGGCGCATTCATCCCTGCGGCAGCAGCCGCTCGGAGCGTCTTTGCCGCAGGATCTCAATCGCCGCGTCCCCGTCGATCAGTTCGCCGCGCTCGGCCTGAGCAAAGCCTGTCTCGATATGGGCGGCGAGGGCCTCGCGCTGGTCAAACATCCAGTCTTCAAGATCGAGTTGTTCGCGGATGATCTCAAAGGCCTGATCGAGAACCTCGCCGGGGTTCCGATAAGCTCCGGACCGGACAGCCAGATCGATCACACGCTGCTGTTCAGGCTTCAGGTCGATTGACATCGTGTCCCTCCCTTCCAAAGGTAACTGTTTCTCGCCGACCACGCTAGCCCACCGCGCGCCCGTGCCTCAAGAATAAGACGCCGACCGCTCGCGCCGCAGCAACTCGGCACACGCGGCGACATGCGCCGGCTGCACGCGGCGAGCGCGTCAAATCCCCTCCGCTTCGCACCAGCGCAGAAGGCAACCGCGGCCCGCGCATACGCAGTCCGCGTGTTGCGGTTGCGAATGTTTACGGCGAAGAATTCGAGGAAGCGCCGTGCGGCTCGATCTCCAGCGCTGGCGATGAGCGCTGGTGTCCGCTGACACAGCTTCGAGGAATATAAGATGCGGCCGGAACAAGCGCAACTGCCTGATGACTTATACGGCCTCCCAGGAGTTGACGATCGAAGACACGATCAAAGAAATGCCGCGAAAGCTCATATGACCTCCGTTGCCCCAAGGCGGAAACATAATTCGCGTACGGGGAAATTATCATTGGAACATAATCGGGCCAAACTGACCTAGAAAATAGCGCCACAGAAACCAGTAGTGCGCGCCAGGGATCTCCGTGTAGGACGTCGCGAATCCCACCTTCTTCACCATGTTCTCGAGATTCACCGTGCCTTCGCGCGCCATATCGGTGGTTCCGGCGCCGGTCCAGTAGAACTTCACGCCGCCGGCCTTGACCGCTTCCAGTTGCTTTTCGAACGCCTCGTCGGCCGTTCGCGGTCCTGAACTGAATACCCCGATATAGCCGAAGACGCCCGGATTATTGTTGGTCGCGGCAAGGGTTTGACTGCCCCCCATCGAAAGACCGGCGATCGCGCGGTTATCCTTGTTCGGGATCACGCGATAATTCTTTTCGACAAACGGGATCACGTCTTTGATCAGGCTTTCCGGGTACGAACCCGCATACGGCTGCGGCTGTCCGCCGCGGCCACCTGGCGCTCCGCCTCTTCCGCCGCCTCCCGCTCCACCAGTCGGAGTTCCACCAGCCGCCTGCAAAGGAGGAGGCAGGGGCGCCTGAACCGACTGCCGCGCCGGCGTTGGGCCGAAGCCGAATCCTTGCGACACGGTCTGGGTCGCGTTGCCGTTGGGCATCACAACAATCATCGGTTTCGTTTTGCCTTTTGCAATCAGGTTGTCGAGGATAATGTTGGCGCGCCCCATGGTGATCCACGCGTCTTCGTCGCCGCCCCCGCCGTGCAGCAGGTACAACACCGGATAACGTGTTGTTGTGCTGGAGTAATCCGGAGGCGTATAAACAGTCATACGCCGGCTGGCCAGTTTCAAGGTCGGTGAGGGGTACCATACTTCCTGCACCGTGCCGTGCGGAACATCCTTGAACTCCCACAGGTCGGACGCGGGACCGGGAATCATCAGCATGCTGTCGAACCGCGACCCATCGCGCTGCGTCTCGCTATTGCCCGGATCAAGCGCTTTCACGCCGTCGACCATATACCAGTAGCCGAAGAGTTGCTCAGGCAACGGACCTAGGGTGGTGGTCCACACCCCTTCGTCATTCTTGGTCATCTTGAGGTTCGTAGCGCCTTCCCAGCTTCCGCTGAGGGTTACCTCATTGGCCTTCGGAGCGGAGATGCGGAAGGTGACCGTCTTATCCGGGTGAATCTCAGGTGACGCCGGGATGCGGGGCCGGGAAGGGGCCACCGCCGCGCCGGCCGCGGGCGCCGCTGCCTGCTGTGCATGCAGGGCGCATGTCGAAAATAATGCCGTTGCTATTCCCAAGGCATGAAGAATACTCTGTTTGGTCATACGTGTTTCCTTTTTCGCGGGCGATTAATATTCGCGGGCGATTAATATTATAGTTACCTGAACACAATTCCGACAGGTGGTACGCCTGGCCGCCTAGCGCTGCTCCGGGGGTGCTTAAGCTATGCGGTGCGTCTGCGGGATGGTTGCGCAATGCCCGTTCGGCAATGCCGCGGACCAGGTTCCGTTCCGAATCGATCCGCGAATCGAACAACATCTTTGCATCTGGCCTTCGAGGGGCGATAATGACATGACAAGACCCCGTTGTTCGAGGAGTAAGGAATGTACGCGCGCCGGGAACTTTTTTGGGTAGCTGTCTTGGCAGCTGTATTGGGTTTTGCCACATGGCTTCCCGCTCAATCCGACCGGGCCGAGAATCTGCAGAACCCGTTTGCGGGCGATGCCGCGGCGCTGGCGGCAGGCAAGGTTATTTTCAGCGCTTCATGCCAGTCGTGCCACTCGGCTAACGGAAGCGCTTCGTCCTTCGCTAATGGCGCCTTCCAGCGCGGCGGCGCGGACGGCGAGATCTTTCTCAACATCCGTAATGGCGTCCGCAACACAGCCATGCCTCCCTATGCCCGGCTGAGTACGGATCAGATCTGGCAGGTGGTGACGTACCTGCGCAGCCTTGCCGCTACCGGGGCGGTTGCCACATCCGCGGCGCCCCCAGCGTCTGCCGCCGCGGCAGTTCCCGCACCCGGCGACCCCGTCAACGGAGAGCTTGTCTTCGCGGGCAAAGGGGCCTGCCTGAGTTGCCATCAGTTCAACGGAAAGGGCCTCGCCATCGGCCCCGACCTCACTTCTTCGGCTTTGACCGCCGCTCAATTGCAGGCCCTGATTGCCAACCCGAATGCCGCCGCGCCAGCCACAGCGGGCGCGCCGGCCGCACAAGGGGGACGCGGGGGACGCGGCTTCGGCCGTGGCGGCAATACCGGTCGCGCCACCGTCACGGCTACAACCGCCGACGGCAGAGTCTACAAGGGCACGCGCAAATCGCAGGACTCTTTCACGATTCAGATCGTCGACACTACTGGCGCATTCCGGTCCTTTGATCGCGCTGAATTGAAGGATCTGAAGATCGACGCCACATCTCTTATGCCATCCGACTATGGCACGCGTCTCACCGCGAATGAGATCCGCGACATCGCCGCTTATTTGAAAGCGTCCTCCGACCCCAGCGCCCCCGCGGATTCCGCTCACAGCGTCCTTTCATGGAATCGCCTTCTTAACGCCGCGAAGGAACCCGCCAACTGGCTTACCTACTGGGGCGATCTCGCGGGCACACACTATTCGGGTCTGTCGGAAATCACTGCCGCGAACGTTAAGAACCTGCAGGCACAGTGGATGGCGCCGCTCACCGATGGCCAGAACCAGGCCACGCCTCTGGTGGTGGACGGCATCATGTATACCACCGGACCGGTCGGCCCTGCGAACGCCGGTTCGACCAAGGTCTTCGCGCTCGATGCCAAAACCGGCCGTCAGTTGTGGCGCTTCGACCGTCCCCAAAAGGTCAGGAATCAGTATGAGAATAATCGCTCGAACCGCGGCGTAGCGATCCTCGACAACCGGCTTTTCGTCGGTACGCTCGATGCCGCGCTGATCGCGATCGACGCGCACACCGGCAAGCAGCTCTGGGAAGTTCAATTGGCCGACGCCATGGCCGGCTACGAGCTTACGGCGCCCCCGCTGGTCGTGAAAGACAAAATCATCACGGGCATCTCGGGCGGCGAGTTCGGCATCCGCGGATTCATCGAAGCCTATGACCCGGCGACGGGCAAGAAACTATGGCGCTTTAACGCGATCCCCGGGCCGGGCGAGTTCGGCAACGAGACATGGCTCGGCGACAGCTGGCAGCACGGGTCCGGCGGCACATGGATGCCCGGCGTCTACGATCCCGAACTCAACACCCTCTATTGGACCGTCGGCAACCCGGGGCCGAATTTAAACGGCGACGTTCGCAAGGGAGACGACCTTTTCACCTGCTCCGTGGTCGCTCTCGACGCCGATACCGGGGTTCGCAAATGGCACTACCAGTTCACCCCCAACGACACGCACGACTGGGACTCTAACCAGGATACGATTCTGGTTGACAGAATGTGGCACGGTCAGCCCCGCAAACTCATGCTGCACGCCGACCGCAACGGAGTCTTCTATGTGCTTGACCGCGTGACTGGCAAGCTGCTTTCGGCTACGCCGTTTGTACGAACCAGCTGGGTCAAGGAATGGGACGACAATGGCCGTCCCATATTTCTCGACGGCTGGCGCGCGACGCCTGAGGGCGTGACCGTCTATCCTTCTTTGGGTGGCGGAACGAATTTTCAGGCGCCGTCTTACAGTCCGAAGACCGGCTGGTATTACCTGGTGTATCATGACTCGCCCGGGAATTTTTCGGCCGGTCCGCAGGCTTACGAGGAGGGCCGGCAGTACCAGGGCCGTGGCAATGGCGGCGGATTCGGCGGTCCGCCGCCTGGCGCTGCGCCCAATACGGCAGGCGTGATGGCGATCGATCCGGAAAACGGCAAAGTTCAATGGAGATATAACATCTCGCAGATGGCGCTCTCGCCCGGCCTCATGGCAACCGCCGGTGGCGTCGTCTTCTGTGCCACAACAGAAGGGTATTTCATCGCCCTCGATGCGGTGACAGGCAAACTCCTGTGGCTCTATGCGGCTGGAGGCCCGCTTTCCTCGTCGCCGATGAGTTACTCGTTGGACGGCAGACAATATATCGCAGTTTCGGGCTCTGGTGCTGTATTCAGCTTCGCCTTACCCAAATAGAGTTCTGAGACGACCATCCATGAAATAAATCGACGCCGGTTTCCCGCACGGCCCAGACCGCAGTCGCTTTGGGGCTGCTCGCGGCGCTTCCCGCCGTTGCGCAATACTCCGCCCGGCAGGAAGGCGATCTCGTCCACCTTGAGGACGCGAAGAATCACACCGTCGTCTCAGTTATCACCTCAGTAGGCAATGTCGCCTATGAAATGAAAGTCAACGGGACGAATGTGCTCTATTTTCCCTTTGCCACGATCAACGACTTCAGACAGAGGGACGGCTTGAGCGGAATTCCTTTCTAGGGCTGTGGGCCAATCGTCTGGATGAACCCGCGTTTTGTGCCAACGGGAAAAAGTTTACGTTTACGGGGCCACCATCGGGGTGACGCGCCTGCTGTTCTCCGACCCTCCGCTGGTCTCGGCCGAAGTGCGTGCGCGCGCCGAAGATGCCCTGATCTCCGCCGCCGAAAATGTGCTGCGCAATGGCGATTCGCAGACCGGCATCTACTACGCCGCTGCTCTCGGGGGCGTGCACGACCCGCGCGCCCGCGGGCTGCTGTGGAGTTTTGTCGACCGCGATGTCGTGACGGAGGAGTCGCTCATCGCCATCTCCTGGTTCAAGAATCCGGCGGATCTGCCACGTCTGGCCGGCCTGCTCGAAAGCCCTGCCCACGGCGACCCGATGCAGACTGCTTTGGCGTCTATACCGTACGCCATCCACAACGGGTATGGCGACGCGGCCCTGCCGGTGTTGGAGTCGGCCATCCGGAAATCCGGTTACGTTTGGGTACAGACCGCCTGCGCTCGCGAGTTGGTCATGGCGGGCCGGAAATCCGGCTTCGCGTTCATCTCGCAGGCCATCGAGCAGAACAAGTCTTACCGGGGAGAGATGGTGCGGTTTCTCCAAGAACGTTTTCCAGAGTTGCGCGGCGCGGACGATGCCAGGGTATTGGGGTTTCTCAAATCACGTTAGGCGAAGGCGGTAGCAATCGCGCTGCACATTTCGCGGGGCGGAGCGACCCGTAAATCCCCGGAATCGCAATCCCGTTTGGGTCAAGGCGTGCCGCATTCCGTGGCCGTGGAGAACCTGGCTGCTTGCCACTCGCAACCGGTTCCGGATGATAGGTGGAAGGTAACCGGTCGTGTCCGGTCTCCGGAAAGCCCGTTTTGCGGCGGTCAATGACGATTGACGCGGTGTCGCTGCCATAGCAGGACTGCGCCGAAGGCGGTCCCCAGAACCATAATCAAATCTGCCGTAAGACCCGGCCAAAGGATGGCGTCATCGCCTGCAATCCCACCCGCATCGTAGTAGGCGAATGGGAAACCGATGTGAGCATGACAGTCAGCGCAACGCGCAGGGAAGGTCCTGTTGAGCCACACGTTCAGTGCCACGAACCCTAGCAGGCCAATAGCGAGGCCGCAAAGAACGGAACAGCCTGCCGCCAGTTTGTCACCAAAGCCCCATTACCCGACACCGTGTTCTCATCCGAACTGTCCACCGCCTATATTAGACCGTTGCACACGCGATGATTGTTCCCTCGAGTCTGATATGAAGCTGGGGCGTCGGTCAATTGTCGTGAAGTGGGCTTTCCGGAGAAGTGCCGCTCCTCGGCCCAGCCCAAAATCCACTTCTCCGATAAGGCCGTCTTTTGTCCACAAACCAATTGCGGCGCAGTTTCGGGGCATCTCCGATTTTGCGCCAGGGACTCAAATTGCGCCGCAATCAACTCAATCGGCGCTGCTCACTTGAGGCTGCCACGCTGGACGGGCACATGGACGCGGTCTGTGCGAGGCACATTCGTTTTCGGATCATCGGAAGAAAGAATTTCGTGGACTAACCCTATGATCTGGGAAGATTCGAGCAATCCCCAGGAGCGACTGTCGGACGAATAGTCTCGGTTGTCGCCTAATACGAAGTAGCCGCCTTCAGGGATGAGCAACTCGCCGGAAGCGGCATAGCGGTCTAGCATCTTTCGGGCGCCTGGAAGGACTAATGGTTCTTTATCAGCGTACGCAGGAAAGTTGCTGAAGAACGGCGATACGCTCGCACCGGCCGAATGCTGAACATAGGATTCGGATACTCTTCGGGAATTCACAATCAGAACGCCACTCATGATGCGAATGTGGTCGCCCGGCAGCCCAATTAGCCTTTTGATGAGAACGACCTCGGGGTCGGGAGGGTAGTGAAATGCAATCACGTCGCCACGGCGAAGATCGCTGATGTGCTCGCCGCCAGGTGCGAGTACATGATCGCCTATCAAAAAGGTCGGCTCCATTGCGCTGGTCCGTACGGTGTAGATCGGACCAGCAGCGTTCCCTGCCAGGATCAGCATTGTGGAAAGCGCAGCAATTATCGGTAGGTGGCCCATCGCGTCCATTTTAAGGCACCAAAAGCCGCCCCGCTTGGGGCGCTTCTGCCGTACCATCCGATGTTCATCGAATACGAGCCAACTCCCAGCCCCAAGATACAGTCATCGGCAGCGCAGTTTCCGATGAGATCCCGATAGGTGGGCTTTCCTTCCATTGACCTCGGCTGGGCAGTCGGCGCGATGGACCCGGCCGGGGTAGTTACCGATATCCCCGTCTGCCAGCCAGTATGTAGAATTGAGGCATGGCCTCGCCGACGGCAAATCTGCATGTCCAGATCGTTAGGTTCGTCATCGATCATCAGCCTCCGATAGTCGCGTGCGAATTTGTTGATGCAGACGGACAGAAGCACACGGTTGTCGACAAGGTCTGGATGTTCAGCGAAGAGACCCCGAGTGCTCAGAGCCACTATCCAAAACCGGGGGAGATTCGCTGCGGCGTCGTGTCGCAGTGGCGCGATTCCGAAGGTCGAGACGTGGTCAGGATCAACACGGCAGACCCAGACCAGATCGAGTCCATCGAAGGTCTGACGGAGTTTACTGTGCTTCGGGATCTGGTAGCGGAAGCCTCAAGCTCAGTCAATGAACAGTAACGCCGTTTCGGCTTGCTCGTCTTCGCGCAGAGCTACCATGAATCCCGTGGACAGCCGCGCGCAATCCTCAAAGCAATCTGCAATCGTTACGGTGCGACCGCTTTATCGGCCATCACTATCACTGCGCTCATCGCGTACCCGCTTCCGTTTTGCATCACATTGTAGAGCGCGGCTCCCCGCAAGTTCCCGATGTAGTCGGGTTACCGGGAAACTGTCGTGCGGGCTGTCACTTGGACGGATCACGCCGATCTCGCGGATGTGCCCGCGGACGCTGGCCTCAAGTTCTGGGAGATGAGGCTTGGGCTGCCTTCGCCGGCCGCGTCGGGCGCCGGGCCGTTTAGTCGGCTCCAATCTCCGTGACCGGCGTTTCACGGGATCTATCGGGAATGGGGGTAGGGTTGCTACTCCCGATTCCCCTCGTCGAGCGTACAATCGAGGCTATGTGGCTTTGGCTTCATAATCTGTTGGTCGTCGGAGTGCCTTCGATCGTAGCGGCGCTGGTGGCGACGGCAGGCCTCTGGAAGTGGTTAGGCCAGAAATGGGTCGAACAGCGCTTTGGCATTCGGCTGGAGAGATTTAAAGCCGACCAACAAAAAGAGCTGGAGGCACTTAAGGCTGAACAGCAGAAAGAACTGGAGGCCTTTAAGGCTCACCACCAAACGGAGCTGGAACGGTTTCGACATCGTTTGTCTATATGTGAACGCGAAGGATGGGCGTTTTCGAATACCAGACTTGCGGCCGGGGCGATATCGGGTGGAGTCCGGCTACAGTTATGCGCAGTCGGTTCGTCTGGGTGCGCTGATGAGCGGCGGGAATGTGATTGATGTGCGTCCCGGAATGGGTGGGCAGACGCTGGTGGTGACGTTGAGCTCGGGGTTCGCGAGCGTGGCGGGCGTCGTGCGGGATACGAAGGGGCCGGTTGCAGGGACCGTGGTTTACCTGCGACCGGAGAACGGAGATCCGTTGGCTTGGACGTCTCGCGTGCAGACTCGCGAGGATGGAAGCTACTCGTTTTCCTCGGTGATGCCGGGGAAGTATCGACTGGTGGCGGTGGAAGCGGACGACTTAGCGGCGAGGGCGGGCTTGGGGTTGGAGGAGTACGCCGGGGCGGCGGAGTTACTGGATTTGCATGAGAGGGAAGATCTGCGGCGGGATTTGCGGGTGGGGGCGAGGTGAACCTATCAGGGCTCAAGGCGCCACCCGGTCAGGCTTCGGAGAATAAAGGCAGTGCCCACCCTTCAACGCTCTGCCCCGGGACATTTCGGAAGAGCGCGGGCGACGCCGCCAAGACGCTTCGGCAGGATCGCCGGCCACTCGTACAGAGCAGCGTGCGGTGTTCCTGCGTTCACTCCCGTGAAATCCTTAGCGCCGTATCGTGAGCGCTCCGGCCGACAGAGGCCACGGCAACGGCAAGAATGCGCGGGGCCGGAGCGTTCACGATACGGCGACTTGTACTAAGCCGCCCCGGCGTTTGGCAGGGCAATTGCTTTATGGGGAAAGTATCAGGGCGCTATACAAATGTGGGAATCGTGCGTGAACAGACGAAACTGTTCCATCGTGCAATTGCCCTGACAAACCATCGCGCTTTCACAGTCTACCGCGAAGCGGTTTAGTACAAGTCGCGTTGGGGGAAGCATCGAGGAAAGGCGTCAGCCCGCGGCCTGATCTCCTCGAACGTTCCCGGACCACGAAGGGCAGGAGTCAGCGACTACGGGTCCGAGTGCCTCTGACCGGGGAAATGTCCGGTTTCCGGAAAGCCCGTTTTTTGTCCACGACTGTCAACAACTATTGAGCAACGCGGTACACCCGAAGCTTGGCGGAGTCGGCAATTGCGACTGTTTCTCCGCTCTCGGAAACTGCCGACGCGAAATTGACATCGTCCATCGCAGGCGCGTGCCACTGCGCAAAGGCCTGTCCCGTTTGTGCGTTCGACATGTCCTGATCCGCGCCCTTGAAAACAAAATCCGTACCCAACAGGTGAAAAGGCAGCATCACCACTCCGGAGCGGGAGACGATAAGTTTGTCCCCTGCGGCCCTAACCGGGATTTCTCATCGACCAACCCCACGTCTGCGTGGTGGTGCAGCGAATCCAAGAGGAGGAGCGTTGAGAGCCCCTCGGGCCTGCGGGAATCAGCGAAAAGACCGAGAAAAGAACGAAAAGTGAGTCCAATCTCGGACTTTGGCAGGTGGACCCGAACCTGCCTGGTCGCGAAGTGTTTACCGATGTTTCGTTTTTGGGTGCTCGGAGCGAATCACGGTGCAGGATTCCGCCCGTGAAACGCCGCTCTCACGTCATCGGGAGCAAAGGAGCAAATGACCTTGCATCTGAAAGCGCCATCATCACGTAGAAGTGGAATCCATCAGATTAAAGACATCACGGGTTAAGGTTCAGGCCCCTTCGCCTCGCCGTTTTGGGCACAATTTGGGCACAACGAAAATGGCCTCCGTACCTTATTGATACGAAAGCCAGATGTTTGGTGCGGAGAGGGGGACTTGAACCCCCACGAGATTGCTCCCGCTAGCACCTCAAGCTAGTGCGTCTGCCAATTCCGCCACCTCCGCGTTTTGGGCGCTACTTCTTTGCCGGCGCCGGAACCAACGGCACAGGCCCCTTCGTGTTGTTCTGGTCCCGCGGCGGCAAAGGAATCGTGACCGTCTTGCCCGGTGACTGTGGTTGCGTCACCGGCATCGTCTTCACCGGGATGGACTTCACCGGCTGGTCTTCCAAAACCGTGGTAGCCAGACCGGCGTTCCGGGTTGCCAGGATCGAGAGCGTGAGCGACGTCACCATAAAAATCGCCGCCGATGCCGTGGTCGCTTTGGAAAGCAGCGTCGCCGAACCGCGCGGCCCGAAGGCCGTCTGCGAGCCCATGCCGCCAAAAGCACCCGCCAAATCCGCCGCTTTCCCGCTTTGCAGCAGAATCACGACGATCAGAAACAGACACACCACCACATGAATCAGGAGAACCAAAATGTACATTGCAGTCTCTTCAGTATAGGAGATCGGCGGAAGTGCGGTCAAATCGGGTTGTGCGCTACCTGCGCGACACGCGTTACATTTAGCGCACAACTAGCGCACATCCTCAAATCGCGTTCATGGGCGCCTTGGGCGCGCCGGCTTCGGCCAGTTCCCGGGCGTATCGAAAAAACAGCTCCATGCCCTCGTAATCGCGCGATTCCAGTTGGTGCACGATGTGCCGAGTCAGATACTCCCGCACCAGCGCGGGCGGGAATTCGCGCCGTGGCGCTTCCGAAGCGACAATCTGCTCGATCCGCTCGCGGCCGAAGCGGCACGAGTCGCGAAAGGCTTCCGCCACGGACGCGGCGCCAACTCCCGGCCGGGCTGCCCAAACCGCAAACACCATCGGCAGGCCCGTCATTTCCACCCATTCCGCTCCCAAATCGTAGGAATAATACGGCAGCCGCGCAGGGTCGATGCGCAAGGCCGGGTCGCCGATAATCAGGGCGGCGTCGGCGGAGCCTAGCATCGCTTCCAGGTCGGGCGGCTGGCGAATCAGGGTGGGCGAGGCGCCGTATTTCCGTTCCAGAATCACGCGCGCCAGTTCCACCGATGTGCGCGAGCTGGAATCGGCCGCCAGCGTTCGAATCTGGGCCGCGGGCCGCGACGAAATCAGCAGGATGCTGCGAACCGGGCCATGGCACGCGATTCCGGTTCCCGGGATGGTTTCGAGGTTCAGCCTTGTTAGCTCGAACGACGGTACGATGCCGATATCGGCCGCGCCCGACGCCAGTTGGTCCGCGCAGCCCGCGGGGACGCGAAAATCGAGCTCGAACAGCCCGCGTTGCGGACCATGCAGCATTCCCCAAACTAGCGGCGTGGTATTCAGATAGCTGACGGCGCAGACGCGCAGGCGGCCCATGGAGGGTTGAGTCAACCCACAGTTTAACCCACCCCGCGCGGGTCTCGCCGGCTTTCGGTGTCGTCCTAATAGTGCGCCATCGGCCTTCGGTTGCGGAGCCCTGTGTTTGTTAGTACTTAGCCCGATACCCGGTTGAGAACGGCTCTGGTATTCTCAAGAGGAGCGCTGTCCGCGTCTGCGCCCGCCTTGGAGTATTCCGATGAAACCAAAGCACCTTGTAATTCTTAGCCTGATCTTATCCGGCGCCACAGCGGCTTTTTCGCAGATCACTCTGAACCCGGTGGCGTCGCGCGCCATCGGCCAACCGAATCTCGTGCCCGAAACCGCCAACCCGAATTGGGTGGATGGACGCGAATTATTTCAACCGGACGGTATCGCGCTCGACACCTCGGCGTCGCCGCCCATCGTCTATGTAGCCGATACAGTCAACAACCGCATTATGGCTTGGAAGAACGCCACCGGTTTTTCCGACGGACAGCCGGCCGACCTGATCATCGGCCAGCCGGATCAATTCACTACGAAAATAGCGGGACCGGGCACAACGTTCAGCAGCGGCCTGAATTCTCCGATTGGCGTAACGGTATTCAATGGCGACCTGTACGTGGCCGATACCGGCAATAACCGCATTCTGCGATTCCGAAAGCCTTTCGCTCAGACCAACGGAAACATTTTTCCCGATCTCTGGCTCGGCCAGCCCAGCCTGAGCTCGAACACGGCAAACTACACCGGGTCGCTAAGCGCGCAAGGAGTGAGTTTCGCGGGTTTTTTTCAGGTCTACATGGCATTCGATTCGTCGGGAAATCTGTGGGTCTCGGACGAGGGTAACAATCGGGTGCTGCGGTTTCCAGCCTCTACGATTTCGTGTTCGAACTGCGGAGGAATGCAAGCGGACATCGTGATCGGCCAGCCGAATCTCACCAGCAGCTATTCGACGCCTCTCGCTACCGGCAGTTCCAGCAGCGGCGTCATCGGGAACCAATTCGACGTCCCTGGGGCGATCGCCTTCGATTCCGCCGGGCTGCTGTACGTTTCCGATAGGGGCGTCAATGGCTATCCCGGCCGCATCCTGGTCTTTTCCCCGCCATTCCTGACGGGCGGAATGTCGGCCACACGAATTATGGGAGTTTTCGCGCCTTCTTCTACCCAAACTAGCCAGGCTCAAATCGACAGCACGGTTATGGCTTCGCCCGGCGGCATCTTCTTTTTTCAAGACCAGAGCGTGGGCGTGATCGATTCGGGCTTCAATCGCATCCTGGTCTTTCCGCCGTACTCGCAGTGGCCCGCACAGAACACTACTTTTTCGCCGCAAGCCACTCAGGTTTTCGGCCAGAACACATTCACCAATTTCGGAAGCAACGGCTCGCAAAGTACCACCATCGTCACGTCTATCCCCGCGGCAAACCGGTTCTCCGACCCGACCGCGGCATTTTTTTCCCAAGCCACCAACGAACTCTATCTGGCCGATACGGGAAACAATCGCGCGATTGTGCTGCCGGTTTTTTCCGGCGACGCTCTGGGCAGCGCTACCCGCGTACTCGGGCAGGACCGCCTCAATCAGGGATCGATTAACTTGATCGAAGGCCGCGAGTTCCAGTTCATCCAGTACACAGCCACTTCGGCCTTCCTGGATGCCGGAATTGCCATCGATAGCAGCGGCAGCGTGCCCCATCTATACGTCTCCGACCCGAATAATCATCGCGTGCTGGGCTTTAAAGACATTCGCAATCTGCAATCGAGCGCCAAGGCCGACATCGTGATCGGGCAGCCGGATCTCGGCACGGCGCTTTGCAATTACCCCACCGGCGATGCCGCCGATCCCAGCAATACCAGTCTGTGTTACCCCAAGGGAATCGTGGTCGACGCGCAGGGCAACCTGTATGTGGCGGATTCGTTTAACGGGCGGGTGCTGCGCTTTCCCGCGCCGTTTTCGCAGCCATTCGGGCAGGTTACGGCGGATTTGGTACTGGGGCAAGCGAGCTTCACTTCTTCCATCAAAGACCCCAGCAACTCCACCATGGCCAGTCCCTATGGCGTGGCGTTTACTGGGACCAACGGACTGCTGGTCTCGGATTTGGTACACAATCGCGTCTTGTATTTTCCCTTTTCCGCGAATGGAACGTTCGCCGCGGGCACGGATAACGGCAAGGCCGCTACCAAGGTTTTTGGACAACCGGATTTTAAGACAGTAACCGCCGGTAACACGGACGCCACTTTCAGCAGCCCGCACCACATTGCGTGCGACACCAGCGGGCAGCTTTACGTCGCCGATAGCGGCAATAACAGGATTCTCATTTTTGGCGACCCGAACAGTTCGCAGACCGCTGCTGCAGCGCAGGCTTCCATATTGTCTATCAGCGGCCTCAGCTCGCCGGAAGGCGTTTACGTGAATCCTTCAACCGGCGAGATCTGGGTGGCTAACACGGGGGCCGGCACGGCGGTGCGCTATCCCAAGTTTGAGACGCTGCTCTTCAATCAGACGCCGCTTGACGCCAATCCGATACCGCCGGCTTGCAGCGCCTGCTACTCGCTGGCGGTGGCGCAGGATCAGTTCGGCGACCTTATACTGGCGGACGGGGCCAACCGGGTATCGTTTTTCTATCCCGGTCTTTTCGGTCTGAACGGCGCCAGTTTCGCCCCCGACAAGCAGTTCGCGCCGGGTATGATCGCCTCGATCTGCAACTCACCCACCTGCAATTCGTTGAACACGACCGGCTCGACCTTCGGCAGCCAGACGGTAGCCAACAGCGGTTCCACTTGGCCGACAACCCTGGGCGGCATTCAGTTGCTGTTCAACGGTACGCCCGTGCCGCTCGACTATGTCTCGCCCACGCAGATCAACTTCCAGGTTCCGAACGGCGCGCCCATCACCGGGACGGCCAGCGCACAGGTAGTGCAGGCCGCCACGAGCCAGATTCTAGGCGCCGGGCTGCTGCCTCTGAATGCGGTTTCGCCGGGGTTGTTTATTTGCGGCGCCGCAACCGGCACGCTGCGGCAGGCTTGCGTTACCAATCAGGATGGCACCGTGAATAGCGGAACCAACGCGGCGCCGCGCGGATCCATCATTGAGATCTATGCCACGGGCGAGGGTTTCGTGCCAGGCGCGCCCCCGGATGGCACGCCTGCGACTGCGGCCACCGCCGCCCCCAATCCGGTTCGAGTCTTCATCGGAACCGACTTTGTGGACGAAACGCCGCTTCAGCCGGGCGAATCGAACGGGGGTAATTTCCTTAAGTATTCCGGGCTGGCGCCGGGTTACGTCGGGCTCTGGCAGATCAATGTTCAGATTCCCATGGCCGTGGGGCCGAGCACTCAGGTGCAAATCGCCATTCTGGTAAACGGTGTGGCCGATCCGGACGTCTTCTCCAGCTATCACGCGATCATCAACGTAAAGTAGGACAGACCATCGCGTTGTGGTGGTCTGTTGCGCGGGGCTGCCGGCCCGCGAAATTTCATGAAGAACCCGTAGCGCTCCGGGGATTCCCCGATGTGCGAGGTGGTTTCTCGACCCTGTTGGGATGGGCGTTCCGCCCGCGAAACTTCATGAAAAACCCGCCGAGGCTCGGGGGATTTCCCGATATGCCAGGTGGTTTTTCGCCCCTGTCATGCCTCGCTTGCTAGCGCCCCGAGCGCGCGTCCCGGTCCACGCGCCGGATGAAGCCGTACATCGTCAGGCATGCCACGCAAAGCACACCCGATACGATCGCGCCGGGCAGCGCAGTTTCCCTATGCCCCGCGAGAAATGCGTCGAGCGTCGCGGAAAGCAGCCAGACCTGAACGACTAACAGAATTACAATCAGGGCCGTGACCGCGTCAATCGCCGTCAGCCCGCGGCGCTGTTGAGAAACGTGCCGGGGAATTTGTTGAGGGCTTGAGTGGTGGGACATCTTTCAAACCTCGGGTTCCATCTTGATAGCGATCAATTGGCCGCCGCTACGTTCCAGCACGACGCGTGGCAGCGGGCGCGTGGGCGGCCCTTGCAATACAGAACCATCCTGGACGGAGAAATAGCCCTGGTGGCAGGGGCATTCCAGGCGATCATGCTCACGCGAATAGAAAACCGCGCACGAGAGATGGGTGCATTTTTGGCTGTACGCCGCATAAGCGTCTTCCGCGGTCCGGATCAGGATGCATTGCTCGCCGGGGTTTGGATACTGAAACAACTTCACGCCTCCGATAGGAATCTCACCCGCTTTCGCGACCAGGGTGCGGTGGTAGACTGGCGCCTTCCGCAGCCAACTTCTTACCAGGATCCAAAGGTTTCCCGCGAACATCCCCAAGCTTGCCAAAGTGAGGAACTTGGCAAGCTGCCTTCGGCTGACATAACGCTCATCGGCTTTAGAGATGGAAAACTCGTCGCGCCAGAGCGGCTCCCGCTCTGCAGGCGCCTGCTTTATGCCATCAGGCATTGGCTTTCTCCCACATGAATTCGGCGATATCGAGCTTCACGGAATCGGTTCCCGCGGGGATCATCATATAGACTTGCGTCGTAATCGTTTGATTTCCGAAATCGAAAACATTGGATGGCTTTTCGCGGCGCGCCGCGATTTCCTCACTCCGCACGTAAGCGAGCGCCTGGCTCGGGCAGACGGTCGCGCACATCGGGCGTTTGCCGGCGGATGTCCGGTCGTAGCACATGTCGCATTTCATCATCTGCTCGTATTCCGGGAAAATCTTCGGAATGCCGAACGGACACGCCAGCACGCAGTTCGAGCACGCAATGCAGCGCGCCTTCAGCGCGGATAGGACGATGCCGTCGTCGCCCTTCTTGATCGCATCCGCGGGGCAAACCTGCGCACAGGTAGGATCCTCACAATGCCAACAGACGTAGGCCGCCGTGCCGATAGTTTCCGCGCGATCGATGAAATCGAAGTTGATCATCGAGTGGCCGCGATGAGTTTCACACTCCTCGCAGGCCTTGACGCAGGACTGGCACCCGATACAGCGCGATGGATCGACGTAGAACTCGTAGCCGAACATTATGCCGGGCTTCCTTTCCGAGAGGAAATACCTGAAGCGATCTGGGCCAGCTCGATCTGCACCAGCTCNNGCACCAGCTCGATCTGCACCAGTTCGATCTGCACCGGCTCGTCCGCGCCCGCCCAGTCCGGAGCGGCATCCGATTTTCGAATCCGGCACGCCGATACCTTGAACTCCGGTATCTTGCTGCGCGGGTCGAGCGTACGATGCGTCAGCATGTTGGCGCTCTTTTTGTCGGCCCAATGATAGGGAATGAATACCGTATCCGGGCGGATGGTGCGCACTACGCTGGCGCGGAGCGTGATCTCGGAACGGCGTGTGGTCACTGTCACCCAGTCCTTATCCGCGATGCCGTGCCGCTCCGCCAGCTTTGGATGAATTTCGGCGCGAGGTTCGGGGTACATGTCGACCAGGCTGCCGATGCGCCGCGTCTGCGCTCCCGAAAGGTATTGGCTTACTACGCGGCCAGTGGTCAGGAATATCGGGAAGGCTGCATCGATGGGATCGCCGCTCTCGCGCCACTCGGCTAGCTGAAACCGGCATTTACCGTCGGGGAAGAACGAGACGCCGCCCTCCATCAGATTCGGCGTGCCCGGATGATCCAAGCTGGGGCACGGCCAGAACACGCCCATCTGCAGGTCGATCTTCTCGTAAGTGATGCCATAGTAATCGGCGTGCCCGCCGCGCGAAGCCTCTCGCAGCTCGTCGAAGATTTCGCGAGGCGTCTGAAACGGGAAGAACTTCCCCTTGCCCAGACGGCGCGCCAGATCGCAGACAATCTCCGAATCGCGGCGCGCATTGGCGGGCGGATCGACCGCGCGCTGAATGTGAATTACCCGCCCCTCGGCGCTGCATGTGACGCCTTCTTCCTCCTCTTGCAGGCTTCCGGCCAGTACGACATCGGCGTGCCGCGCCGTCTCCGACAAAAAGAAATCGGCGACCGCGAAGAATTCGAGTTTCTCAAGCGCCTCTCGCGTGAAATCCGCATTCGGAAGAGAGACTACCGGATTGAAGCACATCGAGAACAGCGCTTTGATTTCGCCCGCGTGGATCGCGTTCACGATCTCCTGGGCCGAGTAGCCAGGCTGCGGCAGCTCGTCCGGCGATATCCCCCAGACGCCGGCCACGTGCTCGCGCGCCTTCGGATCGAGCAGCGATCGTTGGCCCGGCAGTTGATCGCACTTCTGTCCGTGCTCACGTCCGCCCTGCCCGTTGCCCTGACCGGTAATCATGGTGCAGCCGCAGCCTTCGCGACCGATGTGGCCGGTAGCCAGCGTCAGGTTAATCAGGGCCGAGCAATTCTCTACTCCTTTGGATTGGTGCTCGAGCCCGCGCGAATGCATCGCAATGGCGCGGTCCGCCTTCGCAAACCAGTGCGCGGCTTTCTCGATCGCCTCGGGAGGAACGCCGGTCATCTCCGCCGCCGTGCGCGGATCATACTGTTCTACCGATGCCTTCACGGCTTCAAACCCGCTGGTGTGCTGCTCGATGAAGCGGTTGTCCTGCAAGTTATCGCGAAGTACGACATGCAGCATTCCGCTGAGCAGAGCGAGATCGGTACCGGGACGCAAAGGCAGGAACAGATCCGCATTGCGCGAGATAGGAGTCATGCGCGGATCGGCGACGATCAGCTTGCCACCTTTGTCCCGGCAGCGCCAGATGTAGTCCGTGGTGATGGGAGCGCATTCGCCAACGTTGGCGCCAATCACAAACAGCACTTGCGCCTTGGGGATTTCGGACCACGGAATCGGGCTTCGGTCAACATCGAATGCCAGCTTGTAGGCTACTCCGGCTGAAACCATGCAGAGGCGTCCGTTGTAGTCGATGTGCCTGGTTCCCAGCGCGACCCGCGCGAATTTGCCCATCAGGTACGACTTCTCGGTAGTGAGAGATGCGCCGCCGAATACCGCAACCGAGTCCTTACCATAGCAGCGCTGCACTTCCCGCAGGCGGCGCGCGGTGAGTGACATGGCTTCCTCCCAACTTGCCTTCACGAAACCGCGATCGGAGCGGAGCAGCGGGTCGAGCAGGCGATCCGGGTGGTTCGATTGCAGATAGCGTTTGACGCCCTTGGGACAGAGCATTCCACGATTGAACGGGAAGTCCTCCCACGGCTCGAACCCGATGACGCGATTTTCCCGGACCTTTAGCTGGATGCCGCACTGTTGTCCACAGAAGCAGCAATGCGTCTTAACAAGCCGGTCCGGCGTCGTCCGCGATTCCTTGCTCCAGCCGCCCTCGGGAGTGTAATTAAGGTGCGGTCCATACTTGTCTCGAAGCTGTTCCAGCGTTGCCGGGGGCTTAGCCATTGGCAGCCTCTTGTGCGGCAGATTTCAATGTAAGTTGCGACACTGAGAGAGTCTTTCGCTTGCATGGCGGACACAGATCCTGCCATGCGAAATCCGCCCCCGGAATGCTGTAATCGAATCCGAGTTGGGGAAGAACGGTCTTGAGGTCCCGGATGTGCATGGCGGAGGCGAACCGTTCCTTGCAGCGTGGGCAGATCGCTCCCGGACCGTTGTCTCCGGCGATCTGATAGAGCTTCACTCCCAACTGCGCCGGCCGTTGAAAAATGTGAAAGAACTTTCCAAACGGCAGGAAGAGCAACCCGGCGATAACGGTGATGGCGTGAATGATCGCAAGGAAACTATAGGCCGTGCCGCGCAGCCATTCCTGCGAGACGGTGAGGGCAATCCCGGTCACTGAGATGGCGAACAACAAAATGATGGGAAAGAAATCCATTGCGAAGCTTTGCAGCGTTTGTGCGCCCTTGTCGCGGAGCCGTCTCCACAGCGACAGGAATACGCCGGCGATGACCAGAACGGCAGAGATATCGAGACCGTGAAACAACAATGCTGCGATCACGGTATGGAGCGGGAACGTTCCCGCTGGAAATCCGAACAGGTAAGTCACATATGTCGATTGATCGTCCGGCAGTGACCGGAAGGCGATCCAGCCGAATACCAGCGGAAACGTGATCGCCGCGGCCAGTATGCAGCCCCAGAACAGACACTGATGCATCCACCATCGGAGACGCGATCGTTTGGCGATAAACGTCTGCGCCACGATGTTCCGGCCTGTGAGACTAATCAAGGTCAGAGTTGTCCGAAATACTCCCTGGCTTCGGAACAGCTCCCATCCCCGCCGCCAATACATGCGCGTCGGCGGCTTATCCAGCCAGACATTGTAGTGATAAACGACGCCCCACGTGGCGAAAACGATGGCGAATGTGTAAATCACCAGGGCCGGGTCGAAGTCCTGCAGATTGCGCGACCCGACCACGATGGCGGCCACCAGGATGAGGGTAGCCAACGTTGCCCATGTGCCTGCGCGAACGCGGTCCGCGGCGCGGGTCAGTTGCGGAGGAAGCGCAAGCTCCAGCGCCTCCTGCCGGGGAATGAACACAAGCCCGTTCACACGCCACATCGCCAGCGAGAGGATCGCGAGTAAGACGAAGCCCGGCCAAACCGCGCCCATTCGATCGCGGAAGAAACCGAGCAGAAGCGGCGGGAAGAAACCGCCGAGTCCGCCCATGGCGCCGACAAGCCCGGTGACCGTACCTGTCTCGCCAGGAAAATACTGTGGAACAAGCTTGAAAACGGCGCCGTTTCCTAAGCCCATCAATGCGGCGCAGCCCAGCGCCCCGATGGTGAACGGAAGCATGGACGGCCATGCCAGCAACAGCGCAAAAGGAATCACCACCGCGAATACCACCGATAGCACGCGCGCGCCGCCAATCCGGTCCGAAAGCCAGCCGCCGACGGGACGCAGAAGCGTGGCGAGCACAACGAACCCGGCAGTGCGAAATCCCGCGTCCACCGGCGCAAGGTGGAACTGGTCTCGCAGCAGGCTTGGCAGATAGATGGAGAAAGCCACGAAGCCGCCGAACGTCAGAAAGTAGAATGCCGACAATCCCCCCGAGAGCCGTTCCCGCGCAAGCAGCGCGAGCATTTCGCCGATCCCCTTCGGACGCACGGTTACTGGGGCGTTTCGCGCGAAGATCCAAAACAGGATTGCCCAAATCGCCAGCGCGACCGCCATGCCACGGAAAACGTTCTGCCATCCGAGCGAAACCGCGAGCAACGGCCCCAGGAACACGGCGGCGGATTGGCCGATGTTGCCCAATCCGTATGCGCCTAATGCGCTGCCCTGCCGGTCCGCGCTGAACCATCGTGAGACGAATCCGACTCCGACGGCGAATGACGATCCCGCCAATCCCAGAAAAAATCCGCCGAGGAGCAGTTGTTCATAGCTTCGTGCCATCGGGGTCAAGAATGCCGGCGCCGAGACCAGTAGCATCAATGACGAAAAGACGAGCCGTCCGCCGAACCGGTCGGCCAGCATACCGACCGGAAGCCGTGCCAAAGATCCGAGCAGCACCGGCACAGCTACCAACAGGGCGGCCTGGGTGGCGGAGAGGTGAAAAGTGTCCTGGAATCGAGGGGCGAACGCCGCGATCAAGCCCCAAGCCGCAAAGCACATTGCGAATGAGGTAGTCCCCAACGCCAAGGGAAGCAGGCCGCCTTGTTCGGCTCGTTTACCGGAAAACATCAATCTTCTTGCTTACTAGTTCAGTATAAAGATTAATCGCCGGCTCAATTTCATGGGCGCGATCCGGCAGTATTCTCAGGTACACTTACCGGTTTTCGCGGGCCGCACTTCCGAATACGAGGAATGGCCGGTTCAACGCGTTGAGAGCTGATCCTGCGCAATGGAGCTGGCAAACTGACTTGCGCACAGCGCCCGCCAAGATGGAATAGCGCTTTGCGATCTGGCAATAGACATGCGCGCGGTTGACGCGAAGCCCTGAATTAACAGGCATCGGGAAGCCTTCCACCGGTTCTGCGCTTACCTCATAGCTGCGGCGGTCCTACTAGAAAGACGACTACAAACCGGCGGCAAGACCGCCGGCGTTACCGTGCTCGGTCGCGTGCGGTTTCGGCCGCCCGCGAGCGCTTCACCACGTACATGCTACGGTCGGCATCGTCCAGCGCATCGCGTAACGCCCGCCCGCGCGCATCGGCCGTTCCCCAACTCACCGAGATCGGCAGCGACCCGAAGCCTCGCACGCGGAACTCGTGCAGGCGCAATTCCAATTCGCCCATGCGCTTGGCCGCCACCTCCGGAAACTGGTTCAGGAACAGAATCACGAACTCATCGCCACCCCAGCGGAACGCCTCGTCCTCGTGCCGGATGGACGCTTGCAGCAGATGGCCGATGTTGCGCAGAATCTCGTCGCCCACCAGGTGGCCGTAGCAATCGTTAATCTCCTTGAAGTTGTCCATGTCGCACACGGCTACCACGCCCAGGAACTCGCCGCCCCCTTCGATCCGGCGCGCCAGGGCCGCCTGGTTCAGCAGGCCCGTCAGACTGTCGAGGTCGGTGGTGCGCTTGCTCTCGCGCCTCAAGTGATCCAGATCGGATTGCAGCTCGCGGATGCGGTCGATCTGAGTTTCACTCCACATCGCCATGGCGGAAAACGCCAGCAGACAGTGCAGCGCGAAATCGTAGTAGGTTTCGTGATGCAGATAGAGCGCCCACGCCGGCGCGTTGCGGGTATTGTAAAGGTACAGAAAAATGATGGCGTGTTCCAGGAACGCGGCCGCCAGCACCAACAGCGAAAACCGGAAGATCCGGCCGCCCATGCCTGCATTCCGGCGGAGCGTGGCGAAGTTATATATGTATACGAAGCACAGCACGACGGCGTCCGAAGCGTGATACGCCTCCAGCCGCGAGAGGAAACCCAACGCATAAACCAGCGCCACAAAAATAGGCAGAATGGCGATGAGCCGCAGCACCGTCCGCCAATCCTTGATGTCCGATCCGAATCCGGCGCGCGCCGCGGCCACCAATACGATCACGAAGCCGAATTCGAAGACCGCATAGGGCGCCAGCCACGCGGAGTTGCCGCTTTGCAGCAGTTGGTAGGCGAACAGGGTGGAGATGAAGCGCATCACCCAAGCCACCGACCACAGCCCGAAGTAAACCGCGCGCGATTGGCGCCATAAGAACAGGAAGACTACGCCGAACAACAGCGCGCCGATCTCCTGGATGAACAGAGCCGTAGTATCCGCGACCGGGCTTGAGAAATCCATTTAGTCTCCGTTGATCGCATGCCGCCGGATGGCGCGCGCTTTGCCGGTGGATTCGTCCACGTCCACGATCACCGCATGCAGCTCCGGCGAATTCTTCGATGCCTCCATTCTCACCGGCAAACCGGTGAGAAATTTTTGCAGAATGATGGCGGTATCGACTCCGATAACGGACCCGTAGGGGCCGGTCATGCCGCAATCCGTCTGGTACGCCGTCCCACCCGGCAGAATGCGCGTGTCCGCGGTGGGCACGTGCGTGTGGGTTCCTACCACGGCCGAGACCCGGCCGTCCAGATACCATCCCATGGCGACCTTTTCACTGGTGACCTCGGCGTGAAAGTCGACGAACTTCACCTGGATCGCCGGGTCGAGCTCCGCCAGCAGCCGGTCGGCCGTGCGAAAGGGGCAATCGATGGGCGGCATATACGTGCGCCCTTGCAGGTTCAGCACGGCGCATTCTACGTCATTGCGGGCGCGGATTGCGATCGCTCCCCGGCCCGGGGCATCCGGATAATTGGCGGGCCGCAGCAGGCGCGGCTGGCGGGAGAAGTAATCGAACAGCTCGCGCTTGTCCCAAACATGGTTGCCGGAGGTGAGCACGTCGAGGCCTAATGCGAAAAGCTCTTCGGCGATGGAGGGCGTGATGCCGAACCCGCCAGCGGCGTTTTCGGCGTTGGCGATGGCCAGATCGATGCGGCTCGATTGGACGATATCCTGAAGGTGATCGGCGACAATGCGGCGCCCCGGGGAAGCAAAGATATCCCCGATAAAGAGAATGTTCATCCTGTGATCTCACGTTAACATGCGGCGGCGCCGCCGCTACACCGGATTGCGGCAAATCGCTGGCGCTAAGAAGCCGGTTTTCGGGCAAAGATGTAGGCAAGGGCTTCGCCCTTGA
>PLDF01000487.1:0-1589 GCA_003135055.1 Bryobacterales bacterium
CATTCGAGGGCTTGCCTGGGGTCGGACGACGTGCGGATCTTTCTCTCCCACCTCCACCGTTGCCGTTGGAGTTGCTGCTTGCGGTCCCACCGAGCAGCACGAGGTTCTCCGCCACGACCTCTGTGACGTACCGCTTCACGCCTTCCTTGTCGTCGTAGGAGCGCGTTTGCAGGCGCCCTTCTACATAAAGCTTGGAGCCTTTGGTAAGGTACGTGGCCAAATTTTCCTTGTTCCAGATCACAATCGACATCCAATCCGTCTCTTCGTGAACCTGCTTGTCGGAATCCGTCCACTGGCGATTCATCGCCAGCGACACCCGCGAAACAGGTGTACCGTTTTGGGTAAATCTGGTTTCTGCATCGGCGCCCAGTCTTCCGACAAGAATCGCTTTGTTTACACTACGCTCAGCCATTGAATTCTCCTCTTCGTTCCAAATATTCGACTGCTTCTTCGGACCAGGAGGGTCCGCCACTTCCTCGATCACTGGCGAAGAAGCGCTGGGACATAGTCCCCGGTAACGCGCCTTCGCCGTAGAAACCTCGCAAGGAGTTAAGGATGTGATATGACTCCAGCCACAAGACGATACGGAGCTACCTTATCTCCAGTCGATATGCATTTCCGGCGGTAGTGGATGCAGCTTCCCGCACCCATCGCACATCAACCAGTACGCGTCGCCCTCTTCCGACACGGCTCGGCTTGATCCATCCCAACCGCTCGCTATGATCGTGTCGCCGCCGATTTCTATCAGCGCGTGAGAGACTTGGTGCCCCGATTCTTCGAGACGCGGCGTACCTCGATGTCCGCACTCGCACGCCAGCACTCCGTGCTCGATGTTGGCCACCGGAGGCCTGCTTTCAACCGCCTCTCCGAGAAATTGCGCCAGTTTCGTCGCGTCCTCCACGTTGAGCAGTAGACGCGCTGGGCCAACACAGTTGACGCGCCGCCTCGGGTAGAAATCAATGTTCAGCACTTGGCCGTCTGGGTCGGTCGGAATGTTCATCAGTTCCACGCTGTGAAGCTGGAAATAGCCGTTTCGGCCTTTCCCTTGGGACTTGCCGCTAAGCTCGATCCGGTTCATCGGTTTGCCCTCCGCAGATCCTTCTCATAAAGCACTCCCGTGTCCCTCGTGGCTGCCGGCACGTGTCGCCTCCGAACGCGATCCCCGCGGGTTCACGCTTTTCATCACACAGCCCGCCTGTTACCAACTCGATCAGCTCCCGATCCACAATTGCCTGTTCCAGTGCGAGGAGTTCGTTGCGGTTCCCCGTCCGTTGCCGGCGTGCATCGATGCTCCGCAGAATTGTGGCGCCGCAAACCAGGCGTTGTTTCGTTGTCATTTTCCACCTCACGTCAACATGCCTCAGTACCACCGCCAAGAAACCGGTGACACGGCCTATCCTGGTGCCGTGCCTATTGGGTGAAACCGGCATCGGTTACCCAATACCGGCAGCCGCGGGTTACCAGGAACCGCGAACTTTCGAACCTATGGCCGCCGCATGCGGCCTCAAAGGTTCCACTGTGCTATGGGGGTGTCTCTTTTCGAAAGGTTTCCGCTAAACGGAAGGCGTCGTGTCGCCGGAGAGATCAGG
>PLDF01000487.1:1599-3898 GCA_003135055.1 Bryobacterales bacterium
TTGTCTGCCCCGCCGTTTCTGTGTTCCTCGATCCAGCGCCGCGTGTAGCTCTTCAGGCCCTCCAGCCATTCCCGCGCGTCAGCCGAATTGAGTCGCGTGGATTCGTAGTCCGTAAAGTGCTCACTGCCGGCCTGTCGTTCCTTAGCGCGCAGCATATATTCCGACAACTCCCCCGTCGCCCTTGTCATCGGCAGATACAACCAGGCGGGCGTGAGTACGAAAGCCAGCTTGTCGGCTACGCAGAGTCGTGAGAATTGCCGGTCGTTGCGCTTCGCCCAATAGCGTGAATGCGCGGCCGTAAACGCAGCCCAAGACTCACCGAAAAGCAGGCCCATGATTTTAGCGCCGAGTTCCACGTGCGTCTCCCCCTCGCTTCCGTCCATGTTGGGCTTCGAAATGTAACCGATGTCATGCAGCCAGAAGCTGGCCCACAGCCGAACGTCCCAGGGGAAGCCGTATAATTTGGACCAGGCGACCGCGAGGAACCAAGGGTGCAACACCGCGCAATGCGCACCGTACAAGACGGATCTCGTTCCAATAGTCATCGCTGCCTCCCCTATTCCTGAACTCTCGACCGCGAACGTCACCGCCACATTCACCGTCAACCTGCCCGCCGTCAACCGCTGATATCTCCGCCGCTGATTCTGCCGGTTCCGCTCTTTCTCCCACGCCTTCCCGCACTTCGGGCATCGCACCGCGTTGGGAGAGGTAGTCTTGCAGGGTGTGCCGCAGTCGGCGCACTTGTAATGGCGAAGCTTCATTTGCAAATACATGGCCCACCTTCGCTCCGCGCGCGGGGACTCTAGGTCGATGGCTCAATTGACGAGATACGCTCCGGGCCCCGTCCCATGACATCCTGTTGTCGGGCCGCCAAACTCCCGGCACGGTTTCTCTCCTTCACTGCGATCCGGCTCGCACCCCATCGTGGTCTGGAGACAGTGCCGCGTTCCACAACTGGATAGCAGCATCGCACCGATACTGAGCAATAACATTCCACTACTTACTGTCTTCTTCATACGATCTCCCTGCCGCTTAGACTCCCTGCGCTAGGGATGCGACCTCCGCGGACATTGCGGATTCTTGTTCCGCTTCGTGGGCAGGTGGCGGTTGTTGTTCTTCCACCACGAGCCGCGAGAAGTGTGGATGTGAACAAGCCAGACAATTCACACCGCGCGTAGCAGCCTTGACCGCCTCGTCGAACCCAGTTGGCAATTCGACTTCCTCGCCAGATCGGGTGAAGAATTGCGGCCTCACGCAATCGTTCAACTCCTTGTCCTTGCCCCAGAGTTCCAGCGCCAGATAGCCGTGTTTTGCGCGAAACACTTCCTCGGCTTCAAGCTTTGGCCGTTGCCTGGCCTCAACCGCAACAGGCCGGTGGCGTGTGATGCAAAGTTCGTACGTCCGCGCGACTCGGAGCATCTCGATCCGCGTCAACACAGGCGCGATCACGACGGCATGCGGCCCATTGACGGTGAGAGAATCGAGGGTCTGCAACCACGCGAGGGCATCACCGGTCTCCCCGGCGAAGGTAACGTAATATCCGAGTTCCTCGGTGGCTCCGCCCGATTCCACACCGCGTACGACGTATCGTTTGGCTCGTCCCTGGTGCTCCAGGCTCAACTGGGGTTGTCCGTAGATCGCCAATTTGCGCAAGCGGTTAATCACCGTGGGCGTGAATGTTAACCCCCACCGGTTCAGCCGTCGATCGGATTCCATCGAGATCCACCCTTTCGTTCGTTCCCAAACCCGCTTCCAGCGCCTCGCGTCGGGCGAGCGCGACGAGCGCGAGCGTGAGCTCATCTGCAGCGCGCATCGTTCGCAAGAGCGCTTCGTGGTCCTCCGCTCTCCACACTTGCCCGACTCGGTCTGCTGATACGTCCCCAATCCATTTCCGGACCGCGATCGATCCGTTTAACTCCCCTTGCGTCACTTCGCTCATGACTCCCTCTCTGGCCGGCAATCCACGTAAGCCCAACCCCGCTAACATGCGGCAGCAACAAGAACAGCATGCCGATTAGGATCAACTGAATGCCGCGTCGGCTCGTGATACCCGCAGTCGCCGCGCATAGAAACGCCAAAGCAGCACCAGCCGTGGCGATCGAATCAATCGATACATCAGACACCGATTGCCTCCGTAACCCGGCGGAATTCTTCCTGGAAATCAACGCGTACTAACTGGTCACCCTGCCGGACGTAGCAGTGCCCTTCGGCGTCCAGGATCAAGTACCTGCGGCTGTCGATGTGTTTGTAATGCTCAAGGCCGTTTTCCCGCCACATCCACATGAACTCTCCGCACCGA
>PLDF01000065.1 GCA_003135055.1 Bryobacterales bacterium
CGTGGCTGAAGCACTCGCTGCCGCCGAAGCCTTAGTTGCTCGCCTCGTTCCAAAGTCCAGAGTGCATCCCGAAGACCACCCTACCCCCTGCGCTTGCCGAAAGCCCCAGAAAAGGAACGGGCCTGAGCCCCTGAGCGTGGAAGGGACGGCGGAGTATCGATCCTGAGGCGGCCTGGGCGAATATATTGCGAAGATCGGGGCAATTGCCGCATACTGCAAGCTGGCGAAAGCGTGAGCGATCAATCGAAAATCGAGTGGACGGATGCTACCTGGAACCCGGTTCGAGGCTGCACAAAGATCAGCCCCGGCTGTAAGCACTGTTACGCGAATAAGTTTGCGGAGAGATTCCGCGGCGTCCCAGGCCATCCATACGAGCAGGGATTCGACCTCCGGCTCGTCCCTGAAAAGCTTCAGGATCCGCTCGCCTGGAAGCGTCCTCGGCGGATATTCGTCAACTCCATGAGCGACTTATTCCATCCCTCCGTCCCTCTCACGTTTATTCGTAAGGTTGCGGAAGTGATGGCGGAAGCGGACTGGCACACCTACCAGGTCCTGACCAAAAGAGCCTCCCGGTTGAGTTCTGCACTGCGGGACGACCTCAGAGAATACGGCCAACTGTCCCACATTTGGTGGGGCGTCAGCGTTGAAAACCGCAAACACGGCCTGCCCAGGATCGAAGAGCTTCGATCCGCCCCTGTTCGTATTCGATTTCTCTCTGTTGAGCCTCTTCTGGAGGACCTGGGAGAGATCGACCTGACCGGCATATCGTGGGTGATCGTTGGCGGCGAGAGCGGCCCTGGCGCCCGCCCCATGCAGCCGGAGTGGGTTCGATCCATCCGCGATCAGTGCGAAAACGCCTCGATATCTTTCTTTTTCAAACAGTGGGGCGGCGTTCGAAAGCACGAGACCGGACGTAACCTTGACGGCAGCTTCTACAACCAATTACCTGTACTTAACGCAATCGCGTAAGTACATCACCGATGTCATCCGACGAATACTCCGATCGAGAACAGTCCCAGATAAAGCACTTCGCGCTAGGCCTCTATCTGAACGTCGCAGCAAGGATACTGGGCCAATCCCGGGATATTGCCTACGTAGACTGCTGCGCCGGCCCATGGAAGTCCGAGACGCCGGACTATAGAGATACATCTTTTGGCGTCGCGCTTCGTGTCTTGCGTGATGCGCGCGTTTTTCTTCGATCGAAGGGCAAGAATCCGAAGTTTCGAATGCTCCTAATCGAAGACGATCCCGGCGCTTTTGCGAAGCTCAAGGCTTTTGCTGGCCAAACCAGTGTTCCAGAAACCACCATAAGAGCCGAAAAGTGGGATTTCACCGAGCATTTGGATGAGATAGTCGGATTCGCAAGACAACCTCCTGCCTTTCCATTCGTCTTCATTGACCCGACAGGATGGAAACTGGCTCAACTGAATGTCATCAAGCCCATCCTGCAGCTGAATCCAGGGGAAGTGCTCATCAACCTCATGTCGTCGTTCATAACGCGATTCGTGAACGACGCTCACCAGGATTTCACCAACCTCCTCGGCGCGAAGTTCGCGGAGCTCCGTGACCTCCACGGCGAAGAACAGGAAGATGAAGTTGTTCGCAGATACTGCGAAGCGATTCGACAAGTCGGCGGGTTTCGCTACGTATGCGCGTTGCCCGTGATGAAGGCGGATCGAGATTCATTTCAATTCCATCTCATCTATGCCACCCGTCATCTGAAGGGAGTCGAAAAGTTCAAGGAAGTCGAGCGGCGCGCAGCTCGGCAGACCGAGGTCATTCGCGCGGAGAAGCAGCAGAAGAAAAGGGAGAAGCGCTCGCGGAATCTCGACCTCTTTACTCCGGAAATCCGCTATCAGGAAACGCGATACCAGCGCCTTAAAGGAAAGAACAAGGGCCTGGCAGGAAGCGCGGTCATGAATCTGATCAAAACACGCGACAGCCTGAGTTACGACGAGTGCTGGGCCGAAGCGATGCAATTTGCTGCGGTATACGAGAGCGACCTGCGCGGCTGGCTCGCCGCAGCGGAATCCCAGAACCTGGTTCGAATCGCTGGGCGCAAAACATCGACGGAAGTCTTGAAAATTCGCGCAAATCATACAATCTCCCTCGTTAGATAACGGCATGCGATCCCTCATTCGTCGCCCCAAAACCCCCAAATGTGGAAAACTTGTCAAGCTTTTTGCTTACGGTACCGAAGTGTTGTCCCTCATTCCACACCACTTCCACCTTTATAACCGCAAAGATATTTGGCCGGTTTATTCTCTCAATCTGATATTCTGATCTTATAGGGTAGAAATAGAAAAAAGCCTCGCCATCGCGGCGGGGCTTTTCTCTTTTCCATCGCCCTTCGCTAAACGTACCTCGCCAAACGTACCAGGCTAAACGTACCAGGCTAAACGCTTCTCGCTGGTCCTATTTCTCCGGAGGTCCCCATGGAATGCCGTTTCACCTTCCCCAACGGGAAAAAGTGTCGCTGCGGTGCCACCCCCAGCCACGTCTTCTGCCGTCACCACGCGCCGCAGCCCAGGGTCCCCACTCTCCGCAACCGCAACACCCCATTCCGCACCTGGCTCGACCTCCGCCGCGCCCTCGCCACCCTCGACCGCAGCGAGATTCCGCCCGCCATCCTTTACCTCCTCAGCGCCCTCCTTGAGGACGGCCCCCGCGGCATCTCCGACCATCACGCCGGACTCCTTCTTCGCGCCTTGGTTCGCCGCTTCGGCTCCGTCCCCTTCACCCTCCCCGACGACCCCGCGCCCGAGCCCGACTACGCCTTCGCGCTCTCCCAGTCCATCGACCGGGTCACCGACATCCTCCGCCGTCGCACCCGCCAAACGACTCCGGCCAACGAGTAATGCAGCCGCTAATATTCAGTCCTCTATCTCCGTGGGGTACCAAGGTGACCCCTCTCGAACCCCTGCGGAATCAGCAACCGTCCCGCACTCCCACCCCAGGGGGGAGGGGGTACCCATAGCTGCAGAAGTTAACTTGAGACGCTCAGCGAACCACAGTTCGGGTGCCCCATATCTGCCCGGTGTTGGCAGATGTGGGATGCCGCAGCAGATGGGTATCAGCAACCGACCCGCTCCTGTACTCTGAGGAAACATGAGCACCGTCACCCCTCTCTCCGGCAAGGAATTCGACTCCCTCGACGCCATGATGCGCGCCTGGGCCGATGAAGCCGTGCGGATCGCCGCCGCCGACCACGGCATGACCCTCGACTACTCGCCCGAATCGATCCCGAGCCTCGAAACCGTCCTCGCCGCCCGCACCCCCCCCCCCGAATCCGAGCAGGAGGAAGTCACCCGCCTTTGGGGCGCATACTACGGCGAAGTCTTCCGCCGCCGCTTTCCCGCCGAGTGGATCATGGCCGTCTATCCCACCCCGCAATACGCCGGTCGCGCCGATGCCGGCGCTGACGTTGCCATGCCCGCCCTCGACGCTGCCGGCTCCCACGTCTACCCGCTCCTCAAAATCTTTCGCCGCCTCACCATCGGCTCCTCCGAAGACCTCACCGCCTTCTACGCCAAAGTCTCCGCCGCCCTTGAAGCCCGCGGCTCTTGACAAGACCACTTCCATGTGGTCCATTAGAACGAGTGGACCATGTGGGGTGCAGAAACCATGGCGGTTAACAAGACCCTCTACGTCAGGGACGAGGATGCCCCCGTGTGGGAAAAGGCCCGCGAGCTAGTGGGAGAGAAGCTGTCGTCCTTCCTGACCAACTACTTGAAGGGGTTCGTCTCAGAGAAGGAAGCCGAAGCAGCTGGATTTGAAAGAATCCCACTGAATTTCAGAGAGGAAGGTGGCCTTCCGCGCGCGGTTGCGTTCAGCGGAAGATGGCTTATCGATCCTGAGGAGAGCTGCGACGACGATGCAATAGACTTCGGACCTCTCCACAAACCAACCTGCTATGGGGTGGCAGTTACGCCCAAAAAGAACGTCGCTGTTTTCCGCTTCCGAGGCGGCAAAGGAAACGATGGCTTTTATGTTTGGGGGGTGTTCGATGTAGTCGGTTCGTTCGAGCTTGCTGCTGAGAGGTATTCAAGCGAGGTCATTGCGACTGCCATGAAACGAATGGGGATAAAGGTGCAGGAACTGGACATTTAGCCCCAAAAACCCTGAAGCCGACCTCGCGGCCGGCTTCGCACCCTGCCCTCCAAGGAACAGGTGTAATCGTATGCATTGATTTTAGGCGCTTAGACACAGCTGTCAAGCGTTAACGTAGTCTTTTGCAAACGAGGGGAAATCGTCTTCCATGAGAGCGCATGTCTATATCGACGGGTTCAACCTTTACTATGGTGCGCTGAAGCGGACTCCATGGAAGTGGCTCGACTTGGCCGCCCTTTGCCGCGCCATGCTTCCCAATGACATCGTAGAACAGATCCACTATTTCACTGCCCGCGTTAGTGCCCGGCCCCACAATCCCACATCGGCCCACGACCAGGGGCTTTACATCCGAGCCCTGCGGACCATTCCGAATTACAGCATCACCTACGGTCACTTCCTGACCCACAGCATCCCAATGTACCTCTCCGGTGTGACCCCTCCTCAGAAAGTCTTCGTCGACAAGACAGAGGAAAAGGGGTCCGACGTGAACATCGCTTCTCACCTTCTTCGCGATGCATTTACGAAGAAGTTTGAGGTTGCCGTCCTTGTCACGAACGACTCCGATCTCGCAGAGCCGGTCAGAATCGTCGCCCAGGAACTGAAATTCCCAGTCGGAATTCTGAACCCCCACCAAATCCATAGCGTCCAACTAGAGCGGCTCGCGACGTTTATCAGGAGAATCCGTCAGGGAGATTTGATCGCAAGTCAATTTCGCACGACCTTGACGGATGCGAAGGGTGCTTTCACCAAACCATCAGGTTGGTAATCCTCATCGATGCCTACCGAATATCCAGCTCGTTCCTCAATAATGCCGCAACGGATTCGCGGCTGCCTAGCAATGCCTCCCACACCGCCGCGCACCACTGGTAGATGGCCGCGTCTCTCTCCACGCCGGGCGGCACGGATGCGACATCGCCAACAGTCATCGTTCCCCGGTCGTCGGGAAGACTGAACGACGGCCACATCTGCCGCGACCGCGCCAGCTGCATGTGGACCCGTTGCACCTGCTTGCCCGTGAAGTTCTTCTCCACGACAAGATAAAGCCCAATCAGAGCGAATGTGATCGCGATCGGTTTGGTGGTTGCGTCTGCGCGCTGCGCCGTATACGCGTCAACCAGCAGCTGGTGGATAAATGCCGGGTCCGGATGCGCCAGCGTGTAGTACGCCAGATCGTTGTAGAGTTCTTCGTCGGTCGGCATGGCTCGGGACCACAAATCCGGCTGATGGCAATTCTGGGAATCCGCGCCAACTCCGGCTACCCGCCACAGGCTACCGGCTGTTCTTCGCGCATTCCTCGCACACGCAATGCCGTCGCAAATAATCCCAGGAATAGATCCCGCTCGCGTGCCCGTCATTCCATTTGAAACTGATCGCATAATTGCC
>PLDF01000510.1 GCA_003135055.1 Bryobacterales bacterium
CGAGTCTATGACCGGTCGAGGTTTCTCTCTACGGCGTGCTTCACCCAATGGGTGAGGCGGCTGGAGACCGCCCTCGGGAAAAAGAACCGGCGACAAGATCGCCGGCGCTACAAGGAACGGCGGCCATGCTCGTAAGTGGCGTTTCAACTGCCGTTCTTAGGATAATGCCACAGGCCTCAGTGAGGAGGCGATGCTTTACCGCTACTGCCCGCCGCTGGCGCGGCCACCGAAGTTTCCGAACTGGATGCGCTCTTGGATTCTTGCTTACCGGCCGAATAAACGATCAAGCCGATCACGAAGATCAATATGGGCAGGTGCAGCCAACGCACTGTCGGCGAATACGCGGCTTTGCCGATGCCGCCCACGTCCGATGCGAACCGGGTCGCATCCAGCGAGTATAGCGGCGCCCTCTTGTCGCCCCTCACTGCGCCGTCATAAAGCTTTCGGAAGAGCCGTTCCTGCCGCAAGTAATACGCGTCCAGTCCCCAGAAACAGAGCGCGGGCAGCAGCAGCGCGCACGCCATCCGGGCGTCGGCGTCTTTCGCGGCGAGCCCGCCCAGAACTGCGATCAACCCGACGGCCCACGTCTTCACCGAAAAAGAATTGCCCGCCAGGCGGCCGATCACGCCCTGAATCAGGTCCAGGTGTTTTCGAAAATCGTCTTCCGCCGCCATCTCAGATCCTTTGTCCTCCCGCGACGCCTTCCAGCAGACTCGTAAACAGCGCCACGTAATTGGTTTTCACGCGGAGTTCGCCTAACTCCGCTGCGTGGATTCGGGGAACGGCATCCCACTGCCGTGTCCAAAGTAACCGTGCGGCCGCACCGGTAGTGTATACGGGAAACCGCGGCACGTCCGGCTTCAGTTGAGTCATCAAGTCGTATTCCCGCTCCACGCCATCCATCCCGCCAATGAAGAAAGCCGCGCTGAAGTTCTCGCTATGGATCATCTGCGTGCGCATCGCTAATAAGCTCTTGTCGCGATCGTTCTGCACGATCTCGGTCTCTTCGTAACGGAACCGCGCCAGGTCGCCGAGATATTTGTCACGAAAGAATTTAGACTGAAACATCCGGATACGGTCGAAAGCGCCGAGTTCGTCCGCAACCCATTTCACCATGGGAGTGATCGCCGGATGGCCTCCGAATACGAGCTTGGTCCGGGGCAGTACCACGGTTAGCAGAGCGATCGCCGCATCGCGAATCGCGATGGTGTCGCCGGTTTCGAAATACTTCGGGTCCCGAAGCGGATCGGGGACGCTCGCGGAAAGAAATACCGGGCCTATGGTCATAGCGTACCCAGCCATTGATCCACATCCAATGCCTTGACCGTCTTCACGGGCAAATAATCGTGCAGCCAGTCGAGGTGCGTTCTCCAGGCTGCCGTGACGTTCATCGAATCGTAGAGCAGAACCACCTGCTTTGGCGCCACGCCGCCGGCCGGCGCGAGGGCCGAGACATGGAAAGACTCGGAATCGGGAACGCCAACGGCGGGAATGACCCGCGTGAAAGTATTACCATCGGTATGCACGTCCACATGCCGCGTTGGCTGCACCGCCGTAGTCAGATTAAGCTTTCCGGCGCGCTCGCGGAGCGTCCCGACCAGTTCCGATTCCCGCCTGGCGAGGGAACTTGCGCGCAGGCTCTCCACCAGAGTGCAGACGCCGGCAGCCTTGGCCGCCACAAGTTGCCCGCCGTGCGCCGGATCGAAATCGCCGTTGTCCAGATACAGCGGCTCAAACAGTTGCGTCTTCGGGTCGCGTGGAACGCCCGGCCAGATCAGTTGCAGCACCGTGATCTTCATGCCGCTGGCGCGTTCGATTTCCTTTTCCACCCACCCGCTGGAATGCACGGAAAGCGTGTAGAGAAGAACCACCACATCCGAATCGGTCATACGATGCCACAACTGCTCCTGAAACTGATCGGCGGGGCGGACGCTCAGCGTGTCGAGGAAAACGTCGAACGAGCGCTCGTCGAGGGCGTGGTAAAGCTGCTGGGCGACGGCCGCCGATTCGCTGCGTTTATAGCTGATGAACAGTCTGCGCCGCTTGCGCAGCAGGCCGAGCAGTTCGAGAACCAGGCCGGCGACCTTTTCGAGGTTAGGGTCGGCCGGGTCGAGTTCCAGGCCGTTCGTCGCCTGAAGGGCGGCGGGCACTTTCGAGGCAAAACCGATCAGCGATGTGACGGCGGGGATGACGACGGCGTGGCTATCCAGCAACGTCTGGACCTCCGCCGCGAACGTTTGGCCGGCAGATCCGTCGCTGAAGAGTACTCCGGCGCGTGGGCAGTCGGCGTCCAGCCGATGAAGTTCGTTCGCGGCCAGGAATTCAATGTCATTAGATGGATCGAGGTTCAAATCGCGGACGCGGGTTTCGAGGGTAGAACGGAGAATCACCGCTTTATCGCCGATAGCGTCGAGAATGACGATCTGATACATGGGCAGAATTCCAATTCAGGTTAGCGTCTTAACCGTGGACGCGCAACGAGGGTGCTTAACCGAATTCGGGAAAAGCCGTGTGAACCGCGTTCGTGGGGCACGGTCGAAAACCTCGCCCTCGGCTCTTCCCAACTGCGTGACTTGCCCGCAGTCGGCTGCATCCATATACCAGAGGGAGAAGTGTGCACGGGCGAGGTTTTCATCGCCTTTGATGGCCCGCAGGGCCATGCCGACAGGTTGGTAACCCAATGCCGCGCTTACTTTGCCCGAACTGGGAATTGTGCAAGTTGGCTATCCGCTTCACTCAGGTTACCTCCAAGCGGCCGCGACGCCTCGCGCCAATAAGCCGGCGAAAGGCAGTAGCGCGGACCCCCTGGTCCGCGCGGGTCCCGCTGGACCCGCCCTTCGCTCAGCCAAATCAGCCCCATGCGATCCCGAGAGGCCGACCAATCCGCTCCCCATTTCCACGCAGGCCGCTGCTAAGGCATCGATGGCATCGATATTGACGGAGCCACCGAAATCTTTTCCAAGCAAGCCGGTCCCCCCGCGGAAATGAGATTACACCGCGCCAAGGAATCCGACAAAGTTCGAACTCATTGTGTGTCACAGCACCTTAAAAAACTCGCAAGTCGCTAAATCGAAACGGCTTACCATCCATACCGAAGGCCCTCTCCCATCATTCCTTAGGTCGCATAGGAGACAATTGAGCCAGGAAGAAGTGGGGCAGGCGCTTTCGCCTGCCAACGCGACCTCAATCGCTCGCAGTCCATTTGATCCTCTAAATCATGCCACCTATCACGATATGTCCTTTTATTTTCAATAATTTAAACTATCCGCCCGACCCCACAAGCCCAACCTCGCTGGAACCCAAACCGCGATATGCCAAACGACCCCAGTCCCA
>PLDF01000251.1 GCA_003135055.1 Bryobacterales bacterium
GGGCGCCGCCTTCGATCGACATATTGCACACGGTCATGCGCTCTTCCACAGAGAGCGCGCGAATGGCGCTGCCGGTGTATTCGAAGACGCTGCCCGTGCCGCCGCCGATGCCGATGCGGGAAATCAGCGCGAGAATGATGTCCTTCGCCGAGACGCCGGCGTGGAGCGTACCATCCACTTTCACTTCGAAGGTTTTCGATTGGCGCTGCAACAGACACTGCGAAGCCAGCACGTGCTCCACTTCACTGGTCCCGATGCCGAACGCGAGCGCGCCGAATGCGCCGTGCGTGGCAGTGTGACTGTCGCCGCAGACCACAGTCATGCCGGGCTGCGTCAGACCGAGCTCGGGGCCGATGACGTGCACAATTCCCTGCCCCGCGCTGTGTACGCCCAAACAGCGGATGCCGAATTCCGTGCAGTTGGTTTCGAGCTGCGCGACCTGCCTGGCGGCGATCTCATCGACTATGGGCAACGAGCGATCGGTGGTGGGGATGCTGTGATCGACGGTGGCGATGGTGAGGTCGGGGCGCCGCACTTTGAGGCCGCGTTCGCGCAGGCCGTCGAAGGCCTGTGGCGATGTGACTTCGTGCACCAGGTGAAGGTCGATAAAGAGCAGCGTGGGAGCGCCCGGCTGTTCGTGGACGACGTGTGCGTCCCAGAGTTTTTCGATAATAGTGCGTGGCATAAACGTAGCGCCGGCGGTCTTGCCGCCGGTGTTTTACCGGCAATCCCTAAATTGCAGCGCAGACCGCAGCCCCAACCTCTTCCGTAGTCGCGGGCGCTCCGGCCGGCCTCAAATCCGCGGTGACTTTGCCGCTCTTCAGCACGGCTTCGATGGCCGCATCCACCGCAGCGGCTTCTTCCTTCAATCCAAAACTATACAGCAGCATGGCGCCGGCCGAACCGATAGCGCCGAGCGGGTTGGCCTTATTCTGCCCGGCGATATCGGGCGCGGAGCCATGTACCGGCTCATACAGGCCCACCCATGCGCCGCTGGGGCGCCGGTCGCCGATGGAGGCCGAAGGCAGCATGCCGATGGACCCGGCCAACACCGCGGCTTCGTCGCTCAAAATGTCGCCGAACATGTTCTCGGTCAGCACCACATCGAAGCGCCGCGGGTTCAGGATCAATTGCATGGCGCAATTGTCGACGAGGATATGATCGAGCTCCACATCGGGGTAGTCTTTCGCGACTTCGATCACGACGCGGCGCCAGAGCTGCGAGTTTTCGAGCACGTTGGATTTATCGACCGATGTTACTTTCTTGCGGCGCGCGCGCGCCAGGTGGAAGGCCATGCGGGACACGCGCTCGATCTCCGCGCGCGTATAAGTCATGGTATTGACTGCCCTTGTCTCCGCGCCGTTTTCGGTAATGCCGCGCGGAGTGCCATAGTAGATACCGCCCGTCAGTTCGCGGACGATAATCATATCCGTACCTTCCACCAGGTGATTCTTCAGCGGCGAAGAATCGAGCTGCGATGCGTACGCGCGCACCGGGCGCAAGTTAGCGTATACGCCCAGCGCTTTCCGAATTGCTAACAATCCCTTTTCCGGCCGCTTCTCGGGCGGCGCCGCGTCGAACTCGGGCAGGCCCACGGCCCCCAGCAGCGTGGCGTCGGCCGCGGCCGCCAGACGCGCCGTCTCTTCCGGAAACGGCGAGCCGGTCTTATGAATCGCGATGCCGCCCAGAAGGCCGTTAGTGAGGCTCAACTGGTGATGCCACTTATCCGCGATGCGGCGGAGAACGCGTACCGCCTCAGCGGTAACTTCCATGCCGATGCCGTCGCCGGGGAGAACTAATATGTTGAGATCCATGTCTTAATGCCCGTGCCTAGCCCTAGTGCCTATGCTTGCGCCGTGCTGCCCTTGCCTGATCCTAGTGACTGTGCCTGGCTCCCGTGGCGCACGCACTCATGCGTGCAGCGTTCACACTCATGTGAACGCGGTTCGCTCCCGTGGGATCAAGCGCTAACGGTCCGCCTCTGGCGGCTGAAACCGGCGCATCCGCCAGCCAAGAGCGCCGGCTGAAAGCCGGCGGCAGCCAGGATTGGCTGCCCCACAAAGACTTCATTAGCGGGCCGCCGTTTCCATGGCAGCAGCCTGACTCTCTTGCGCCTGGCTCTCTTTGATCAGTGACACGATCTCCTCGTCCATCAGGCCCTTCTTGCGATGGTCCGCCACGGCGGTGAAACTGTGATAGAGCCGGTCGAGTTGTTCCTTGTTCAGGTCGAACCCCAGCTCTTTGGCGCGTTCGTGGAGCGCGTGGCGGCCACTGTGCTTGCCCAGCACCAGGCGGCCTTCGGGAACGCCCACCGAGCGCGGGTCGATAATCTCGTATGTGGACTTCTCTTTGAGGTACCCATCCTGATGGATGCCCGCTTCGTGCGCAAACGCGTTGCGGCCCACGATCGCCTTATTCGGCTGCGGGCCGAAAGTAATGACGGAGCTCAGTAACTGGCTGGCCCCGTAGAGATGCTCGGCGTGGATGCCGGTCTTATAAGGATACGCGTCGCTGCGCGTCTTGAGGATCATGACGATCTCTTCGAGAGAGCAGTTGCCGGCGCGCTCGCCAATGCCGTTGATGGTGCATTCGATCTGCCGTGCGCCGGCGGCCACGGCGGCAAGCGAGTTTGCGACCGCAAGGCCCAGGTCGTCGTGGCAGTGCACGCTGACGATGGCGCTATCGCCCAGCGCCTCGACCACGCGGCCGATCAGCGCGGCGTATTCGGCCGGAACCGAGTAACCCACCGTATCCGGAATGTTGACCGTGCGGGCGCCCGCGGCTACCACGGCGCGGGAGACCTTTTCCAGGTAATCGGGCTCGGTGCGGGCGCCATCTTCGGCGGAGAATTCGACGTCATCCACATAGCGCCGCGCCAGCTCCACCGCGGCTACGGCTTCATCGAGCACTTGCTGCCGCGACTTCTTCAGCTTGTATTTGAGATGAATGTCGCTGGTGGCGATGAAGGTGTGAATGCGCGGCCGTTTGGCATGCGCGAGAGACTTGGCGGCGCGCTCCACGTCCAGCGTGCAGCAGCGCGCCAGAGCGGCCACGCTGGCCCAGGGAAACTCGCGGCTCACGGCATCCACGGCTTCGAAATCGCCCTCGGAGGCGATGGGGAATCCGGCTTCGAGAATATCGACGCCCAACTCCACCAGCTTGCGGGCCATGCGCAGCTTTTCCGGGACCGTCATGCTGCACCCCGGCGACTGCTCGCCATCGCGCAGCGTTGTGTCGAAGATGTATACGCGCTCGCTCATGATTTGATCCACCAGATTGATTCGAATTATTGATCCGACCAGCCCAGTATGACCGGCGGCCTGCGATTTGGCAAATTTATAATACTGAAGGAATATATTAGCATGTGTTATGGAACTTCATACGCTTCAGGTCTTCCTCACGGTGGCGACGGAACGCAGCTTTTCGCGCGCGGCGGAAAAGATGTTCCGCACCCAACCCGCGATTTCACTAGCGCTGCAACGGCTGGAACTGGAACTGGGCGAGAAGCTCATCGACCGCACCGGCAAGGATCTCATTCTCACCGACGCCGGCCGCACGGTGCTCGAATTCGCCCGGCGATTCCAAAGTTTGAAGCTGGAGCTCGACAACTCGCTTGCCGAGCTGCGCGACAAATCCGCGGGGCGCCTGGCGATCGGGGCGAACGAATCCACCACACTGTACCTGTTGCAGCACATCCAGCGGTATCGCGAGCTGTACCCGAAGATCAAGGTGCAGGTAAGGCGCAGCCTATCGAGCAAGATCCCCGACGAGCTGATCGATGGCAACCTGGAGCTGGGCGTAATCAGCTTCGACCCCGCCGACGAGCGCATCAAGAGCAAGGTGATCTACACCGATGCACTGGCCTTCGTGGTATCGCCGCGCCATCGGCTGGCGCACAAGAAAACGGTTTCCATCGCCGACCTGGGCAGCGAGATCTTCATCGCGCACAACGTGGTATCGCCATATCGGGACTTAGTGCTGCGCGAATTTCAGGCGCACAAAACGCCGCTGAACATGTCCGTGGAAATGCCGACCATCGAAGCGATTCGAAGGCTGGTACAGAGTAATATGGGCGTAGCGTTTCTGCCCAGGATGTGTGTGGAGCAGGAGATCGAACAGAAGATGTTGTGCGAGATTCGCGTGAAGGAGCTGCACGTGGAAAGGAAGATCCGGCTGGTGTATCCCGCGCGGCGTGCGTTGAGCCACGCCGCGCGGGCATTTCTGGAAGTGCTGGGCTGAGGAAGTAAAGACTGGCGGTTATTGCACCGCCACCGTCACTCCGGTTTGCGTGTTAGTGGTTCCCACCGTGATGACGATGGGTAGATTCCCGGTAGGCGCGTTCGACGGAATCAGCACGTTGACCTGCATTACGCCGTAGACCAATCCCGGAGCTGAACCGGAGTATTGTACCTGCGTGGCGACCCCGTTCACCGTGGCCGTTACGGGGAGGACCGGATGGTTCAGGTTGACCGCTAGCTGGCCGGTTACGCTGGCGGGGGAAGTGATGCCTTCACCGGTCATATAGACCGCCACCACGGAGCCCTTCGCCGCCGGGTTGTTAGAGCCGTTGACCGAGAGGTTCTGATCGAGGATAGCGCCTTGTCCCGAACCCGTCTGATTGAGCGTATAGATGCCCGGAACGGTAGCGGCGACGTTGTAACTGATGGCGGCCGAAGTCACTCCAAGATAGTTGACTTGAACCGCGGTGCTGGCCCGCCCGGAGACGCCGTACGGCACCATGACGTTGACCTGTCCGTTAGTGACGGCGATGACGGGCGCGGGCGTACCGTCGAACAATACTTCCGTATTAGAAAGGATGGTGGGATACGCGCCCCCCGCGGGCGCCGCGGTAACTACCGTCGACGGCCCGAAGTTGGAACCGTAGATCGCGACTTCTTCACCGGGCGAGACCGCGCCGATGAATCCGCTGGCGACATTCCCCACGGCGGCGATCACCGGCGTGGGCGCGGCCGTCACCAACAGACTAACAGTTACGGTGGCGGGAGTGGCGCCGTTCTGGTTGGTGCTGGAGACGGTAACCGTTCCCGTGTAGGCGCCCGCGGCCAAACCCACGGGATTCGCCGAGACGGAGATTGTGCCCGGATCGGTCCCGCTGGTAGGAGTCACTGACAACCAACTTCCGCCGGAGGTAGTCGTCACAGCGGCGGCGAACGGGAAAGTCGCCACCGCGGCGCCGGCAGGCCCGGTAGCCCCCACTTGAACCGATTGCGCGGCTGGAGCGGTCGCGTTCAAAAGAGCGGCGAAGGTAAGCGCCGTGGGCGTCGCAGTGATAGTGACAGGCGTCACCACATTCAGAGTTACGGCATAAACGATGGGGCTGCCGCTGGCGCCGGCGGCCGTGATGGTGACCGTTCCAGTGTAAGTTCCCACCGCCAGGCTGGCGGCATTCACCGAGACCAGGACGGAACCGGGCGTCGAGCCGGTAGCGGAAGCGACTAAAAGCCAGTTCCCGCTGCTCCCCGCGGTAGTAGCGGTAGCGGTGAAGCTGACGGAAACGGGAGTACTGGTAAGTGTAATGGTCTGCGCGGGCCCGCTGCCTCCGGCCGCTTGAGTAAAGGTGAGGCCAGCCGAGGGCGCAGGCGAAGCCGAAATCGTGCCGGCATTCACGGCGAGAGCGACTTGAATGGTTTGCGGACTGCCGGCGGCATTCGGCGCCGTTACGACCACCGTACCGCCGTAATTTCCGGGCGTAAGGCCCGATCCATTGACGCTGATCGAAAGCGCGCCTGGCGCGGTTCCGCTGGTGGGCGTAACCGAGAGCCAGCTTCCTCCGCTGACCGTCGTAGCTATAGCGTTGAAGCTGAGTGTGCTTCCGGCGCCTGCCACCTGCACGGATTGCGCAACCGGATTGGAGCTACCCAGAACATAATTAAAAGCGAGCGTATTCGTACTGAGCGACAGCGTTCCGGAGGTCACTTGGAGCGTAACGGGGATCAGGGTACTCGGAGCGCCGGTGCCAATGGGAGTGATGGCGACAGTACCGGTGTAAGTTCCCGCGGAAAGCAAACCGGGATTCACCGACACTGAAACAACGTTCTGCCCCGCCGCCGTTGAGCCGGAACTTTCGAATACCGCCAGCCAGTTGCCACCGTTGCTAGTGGACTCGGTAACCGTGTAGCCGAGATTCGTGTTAGGATCTGTGCTGGTCACAATGAGGTTCTGCGCGGAAGCGGCGCCGCTAACGGCCGAAGTGAAGGTGAGGGACGGAGGTGCGCCTGGGGAATTGGCTGAATTGACCACCAGGAGCGGACTGTTGGACACATACAGCGCTACAGGAATCGTAAGCGGGCTGCCGATCGCCGCGTTGCCGGTTGCCGGGTTGGTCGCGTTCACGGTAATGCTTCCGGTACAGATGCCACCTGGCAGACTGGTGAGGTTTTGTACTGCAACCGTGAACGAGCCGTTGGTTACTCCAGTGCCACCGGCGTTCAGCCAAGTGACGCCGCCGCACGTGGCTTCCGCCGATGTCACGGTGTAACTTAGTTGCGCGCCCGTACTGCTGGTCAGAACCACGGTTTGAGGGGCTGGAGCGGATTGGCCCATTTCGTATGGGAAAACCAACCCCGGAGAACCGACATTCGCCTGTATCGCAGGATCGTTGCCTACAGTAAGCGTAACTTGAATGGTTTGCGCGCCGTTACCTGCCGCGGCGCCAACGGCCGGAGCCACCGTAACCGTCCCCATGTAAATACCCGCCGACAGATTCACCGGATTCACGGAGACCGAAATCGGAGTTCCGGTAGTGAAACTGGCAGTTGGCGCGACGGAAAGCCAAGAGCCGCCGCTGGCCGTGGCGACGGAGGCTGTGATGGGCAACTGGCCGGTGGCCGCACTGGCTACGACGGCGCTCGATTGCGGCGTCACACTCTGAGCCGGGGGCGGATTTGTACCGATCTCGGAATGAAAACTCAAAGCTCCGGTGGGCAGATACAGCAGGGGGCTGCTCGATACCAATAGGTTCACTGGAATGCCGGAGGCGGAGAGCGAGCCTCCAGTCACGGAGACAGGAACGCTGCCGGAGTAAGAGCCGGCGGGAAGGCCGGGGGAGGGGCAGCTATAACCAATTGCCGATTGAGCGCTGCTAGTCGATTGAGCGCCGGTAATGGCGGGGATAGAGCCGCTGGCCGGCGTGACCGCGATCCAATTGCAGCCCTCCGGGTTGTTGCCAACTGTTGCCGGGCCTAAACTGTATGGCAGCGTATTGGCGCTGGCAGCCGTCAGCGTCACTGCCTGAGCCCCTGGGTTGTTCGCTCCACCGATCTGATAATTCAGGTTGACTGTCGTAGGGCTCACCGTTACCAGCGGCTCGGGACTGACGATGAGCGTTACCGGAATATTCACGGCGGACGACGAGCCGCTGGGCGTGATGGTGACCGTGCCTTGATACGTTCCCACGCCCAATGTCTCCAGTTGGAACAGGTTCAAGATAATAGAGACCGTGCTGTTACCCGGAAGCGTACCGCTGCTCGGCACCGGAGGCTGGAACCAGTTGCCACCCGAAGAAGTGGTCAGCGTTACCGCATAGGTTACAGCCTGGCCGCTCAAAGTCAGGTTTTGGCCAAGTGGTTGGACATTGCTTCCAGCAGTGTAAGCGTAGCTGAGCGTCTGTGGAGCGACCGCGATGGAGCTTACGGTAAGAGTGACCGGCACTACGACCGTATTGTTCTGACCGATGATCCGGAAATTGGTATCTTGATAGGTTCCGGGGCTGAGACCGGTTGGATTTGCCGTCACTGTGAACGTCTGCCCTGAAGTTCCAGTCAATGGGGTCACGGTGAGCCAGGACTGCGACGGGAACAGCTCGACCGGCGTATTACCTCCGATGGCCGTGACGGTAATGCTTTGCGACACGGCGGAGCCGCCCGCAAGTGCGGAGAAAGTTAGTGACGATGAACTGACGGATATAGTTTGGGCGCTGGCGGCGCCGGCGGCGAGCAACACCAGAGAAATCAAAGGGAAATTCAACGTTTTCAAGGAAAACCTCCACAGCATGGGCATTTCGGGGCGGAACGCGCCAACCCTGATGGAAGCACGCCGTATGCCACATCACACCGTCTCACTAAGATTATGAATCGAATGGTTGATATGTCAAGACCGCGTCGCAAAGTTTTGGTCTCCCCAGGTAACTTATGCAGCCCCAGGACACAGCGGTGTATCTTACTGCCACGGTCAGCGGAGCGCAACCGAATAAAGGCAGTGTGCTTTTATGTACTGCATCACACTTTCCGGCACACTCTCAGCCATTTGCCTGGCCGCGAGCGCCCGGCGCACCTGAGAGGATGACGCCGGAAGCTCGACCGTATCGAGGCGTTCGGCTTTTACTTCACTGGGCACGTCATATCGATAGCCGGGCCGGCTCACAACTAAGAAGCGGACGGCGCGCGCCACGTCTTGCCAGCGGCGCCAGGTGCGCACTTCGGCGAATGCATCGGCGCCAATGATGAAGAATAATTCATCATCCGGGGTCAGCGTCGCACGTACCTTCTCAATAGTGTCGATGGAGTAACTGCGCTCGGTGCCTTCTTCGAGGCGCGAAGCTTCAAATCGCCGGTCCGCCGCACAGGCGATCTCGACCATGCGTACGCGATGGTCATACGGCGCGTACGTGACACCGCCCTTGTGCGGCGGGCGATGGGCGGGAACGAATAAGACACGGCTGAGATGGAACTCATCGGCGGCCGCGCCGGCCACCGCCAGATGAGCGTTGTGAATGGGATCGAATGCGCCGCCGAATAGGGCGACTCTACTTCCGCTCAATCTTCACCGAATTGACCCGCACTTCCTTGATGGGCCGGTCCTGGGCGCCGCGCGGGACCTCGGAAATCTTCTTCACCACCTCGTAGCCTTCGATCACTTCGCCGAAAATGCTGTGCTTGTTGTCGAGCCAGGGCGTGGCGGCAACGGTGACAAAGAACTGGCTGCCGTTGGTGCCGGGGCCGGCATTAGCCATGGAGAGCAGGCCGTGCTTGGAATGATTGAGGTCCTTATGAAATTCGTCGGCGAATTTGTAGCCGGGGCCGCCGCGGCCAGTGCCTTCGGGGTCGCCGCCCTGGATCATGAAATCCGGAATGACGCGGTGGAAGACGGTGCCATCGTAGAACGGCAGGCCGGTCTTGGTTCCCTCGGCGAGCGAGACGAAGTTCTGGACGGTAAGTGGGGCCTTGTCGGCGAAAAGCTTGACCTTGAAGCTTCCCTCAGTGGTATCGAAAGCGGCGTAGATTTCGTTTGGCATCTATAAAATTGTAGCAACCGTCTACGGAGTCGCTGCGGGGCGGACGCAGGGCCTGGCGCGGGCCCGCGCTGAAATCAGCCCAAGGATTTCCCATCTCGATTTTCGAACCTGCGTCGCCGCTTTTCCCGGGAAGATATTCTTCGGCAGTGCGTTTGGCCCTTGATCTATGCGGGTCTGGCGGCCATTGGAAGAGAATTGGCGGCGCCTTTTTCAGTTTCGGCTACGCCGGGTTGGAAAGCGCGACCGGACAGACGCGTGCCGTCTGTCCCATGCCTGGTTTATGCAGATGTCGAAGATCGCGTGGAGGACGGCTGAACCGAGCGCCACTTTTGTCGGGCTGACTTTTAGTGTCCAGGAAAAAGATGGACTGTCGCGCTGCGGAGCAGAAGCCGCCTAAAAGGCGGCTGCAGCCAGGATTGGCTGCCCCACTACGGCCGGCGCGAAAACTGACATGGACACCTTGCCAAGCGCCGAAATAGTTCCGAAGCCCTCGTTTCCGGGCATTCCCGATTGGGTCGGGTGGGTGCGCGACATAGAAGTGG
>PLDF01000208.1:0-2168 GCA_003135055.1 Bryobacterales bacterium
TCGCGGCGAAACCAACAGCTTGCTGACCATATTGCTCGACGCCAGCAACTCGATGCAGTTTGGCTCCCATGGCGTCAACAAGATGGATTACGCCCGCTACCTCGCCGCGTCGCTTTTCTATCTGGCCATCCACGGCCAGCGCGACGCCGCCGGGCTGATTACCTTCGACGACGAGATCCGCAACTTTATCCGCCCCTCTACCCGCCAGGGCCAGTTGCATCGTTTGTTGGCCGGTCTGGAACAGGCCGAAGCTCGCGCCCGCACCGATTTCTCGAAGCCCATGCGCTACGCCCAGGAGTTCCTGAAGCGCCGCGGCATGGTGCTGATCGTCTCCGACTTTTGGGAATCGCCCGAGAGCATTATCCGCACCATCGAGCCGCTGCGCTACCACGGCAATGAGGTAGTCCTGTTCCACGTCCTCGACCCCAAGGATGTGCGCCCCGCGTTGAACGGCCCGTCCATCCTGGTTGACCTGGAGACCCAGCAGCATATCGAGGTCACCCCCGATTACGCCAAGAAGGAGTATCGGGAAAAAATCCAGGCCCATCTTACCGATCTGCGCGATCGTACCCAGGCCGCCGGCATGGGCTACTGCTTGCTGATGACCGACCGGCCGCTCGACGCCGCCCTGCGCGAATACCTCACCCTGCGCGGAGGCCGCAATTAATGGGACTCTTCGCGCCCTGGTTCCTGGCCGGTCTGGCGGGCCTCGCGCTTCCGCTCTACCTGCATTTGTTGAAGCGGCAAACCACCACGCCCAAGCCGGTGAGCTCGCTGATGTTCTTCGAGTCGCGCACACAAGCCTCGACCCGGCATCGCCGGCTCCGCTATTTCCTGCTGCTGTCACTGCGTCTGCTGGTGCTGCTGCTGTTGATTCTGGCCTTCGCCAATCCCTTCGTCAACCGCAACGCGGCCACCCTTGCCAGCGACCGGCTGGTGCTGCTGGTGTTGGACAACTCCTTCAGCATGAGGGCCGGAACCGGCGTTGCCGATACCAGGCTGGCCGCCGCCAAAGCCGCGGCCATGAGCGTGCTTTCCGGAAAGGGCGCCGCGCGCGCCCAGGTGGCGGCGTTTGGGTCGCAGCTGCGGCTCATGACCCAACCCATTGAGGACCAAGCGGCGTTGCGCGCCGCGGTGCAGGCCATTCAGCCCGGCGATGGCCACGGTAACTTCGGCGAGCTGGCGCGCGCCGTTCGCGCCATGGCCGAATCGGTCCATACTCCCATCGAGCTTCATGTGTTCAGCGACATGCAACGCGGCGACCTGGCCGCCAGCTTCCAAGACATGGCGCTGCCCGCCAACGTCACCCTGGTGACGCATGCCGTAGTCTCGAAGGCCCAACCCAACTGGACGGTGGAATCGGTGAATGCCCCCGGACAAGTCTGGGGCAAGGACGCCAAGCCGGTTCACGTACAAGCCGTGATTGCCGGCTACGGCACGCCCGCAGCGCAGCGCACCGTCTCGCTGGTGGTGAACGGCAAGACCACCGCCGCCAAGACCGTGGCTGTCCCCGCCAACGGACGGGCCACCGTCGACTTCCCCTCGCTCGAAGTGCCCTACGGCTTCAGCCGCTGCGAAGTCAAGATCGACGACGCGGACGGCTTCCCGGCCGACGACCTGCGCCGCTTTGCCGTCCAGCGTTCCGATCCGCAAAAAGCCTTGCTGATCCATAACTACGGCGACAACCGTTCGCCGCTCTATGTCGGCGCCGCGCTCTCGGCGGCTGCGCAATCGGCCTTTATCCTGGAATCGATCATCGTCAACGAGGCCGCGGACCGTCAGCCGTCCAATTACGCCTTCATCGTTCTCTCCGATCTCAATTCGCTGCCTTCGCTTCTGGAACATGCGCTCACCGAATACGTGCGCTCCGGCGGCAGTATCCTCATCGCCGCCGGAACCTCCGCCGGCGCCCGCTCGCAGATTCCCATTTTCGGCGCGCACATCGCGGAGACCCGCGATTACAGCCGCGTTCCCGATCGTTACATGGCGGTCGGCTCCAGCGACTCCTCCTACCCCGCCGTGGCCAAGGCTGACGGCTGGGCGGGCGTGAAGTTTTTCTACGCTCTGAATGTCGATCCCGGCGCCGGTCCCGATGCCGCGCGCGTGATCGTTCGCTTAGGCGACCAGACGCCACTCCTGCTTGAGAAACGCATCGGCGAGGGCCGCGT
>PLDF01000208.1:2307-24369 GCA_003135055.1 Bryobacterales bacterium
GGAATCGAACCTCGACGTGATCCCCGCCGATGTCTTGGCTTTGTGGCAGGGCAAAGGCGGGGAATCTTCACAAGAAGCGGCCAATCTTAATAAGGCGCCCGGCCCGGCAGCGCCCCACAAGACGGCGCAAACCCTTTGGTGGTACGTGATGCTGCTGGTGCTCGCTTCCGCCGTTGCGGAATCGGTCCTGGCCAGCAGGTACCTGGGAACGCAGCGCGAGGAATCGGAAGTGTTGGCGAAGTCTAACTTATAAAGTACGCACGAAGCCGGCTGATGCTTCGCTGGAGCCGTGCTGTCGGCGAGAGAGTTGGCCATGGAGCCGTCCGTAGCCAAGAAGACGCCGCTTTCGGGCTCGTGGCCTCGCGCCCTGCCCCCTGGAGCGGCATTCGCTACAGTTTCGAGACATACCCAGGCCTGGGTTCAAGCGTTTCCAGTTGATGGGGGTCAGGTTGCCGTGAACCCCTGTCGCACCCAGGTCACGACCCAAGTCACAGTACGAACGACACCCCACGGGAAGATGAATCCAATGACAGGCCAGAAGGTAAGCCCGGCGAAATCAGAAATGGACGGTCCCTCGTGTCGGTAATAATCGCTTTCAACTCTTCCCGTGATTAGCTCAATGGATACCTCCCCTCGCGCGAAGACCCTAACCGTTTTGATGCCATAAGGTGCGACAAAGCCGTCTGGCACGGAGTATTCTGAACGCGGAGAGAGGCGCGGGACCAATTCTCTCATGAACGGGAGGGACATGAGCTTTACATATCGCCTATGAGCAGCGACGCGGCTCCAGATGTGTGCGGCAGGACTTAGCTCGGCGAATAGGCCGACGGTGCAGCCGACGAAACCGACAACCAGGGCAACTCGACGAGTACCTTCCGTCGCATTCATCGCCCAGGTTAGGCTGCGACACGCTCCCCACGGGAGGATGAATCCAATGATCGGCCGGACCGCCAGCAAGGCGACGTCGACAATGGACGGTCGGCCGCCCGCGGCCCAAATGTCTGCAATCTCTGCGGCAAAACCTAATTCAGCCAGTACGCCGATTGTGCAGCCGACAAGGCCGAGAACCAGAGCAACTCGACGCATGCCTTCTGTTGCATGCATGTCCTTCGCCTTGGTATAGTCGCTATACAGCCCTACCTGATAATAGTCTGATACAGCCCTAATTAAACTTAAATCATTAAATTTTATTCCTTTTTAATTTGGCTAGTAGCTGCGAAAGCTACGAGGGGTTGGCGTTCATGAACAAGGAAGATCAATGCTATATCACGATGGATGTCCGGTGGATAGTCAAAACTTGCCCTGTATGCAGGAGCAGAGACGCGACAGCGCATGGATGGCTGTTCAATGAACCTCCACCAGCCGATCCGCTCGAAGACAAGCGGAAGGCCATCGGTCAGGTACTGATCCACGACCGCGGAGAAGACTGCACGGTCAGGGCGCCACGTTCGACAAAGCGCGAACGCGGCGGGGACGTCGTCTGAGGTGTGAGCCTTTGTCCGCCGCCTCCGCTCAATGGTTCCAGCTCACCGAGGCCGGCTATCGGGCGTGACAACGCTGGTTTCGATTCGCATAGTCTAATCCGAAGTTCGGTCTAATACGTGTCCTCCCTACGAAGACCGCAGTAGCTGAGAAGAACCACCTTACCGAAGATGTCGTAGCGGAAGCGCCAGCGTCCGAGGGAAAGCCGGAATTGGCCTTCACCAGTCGACACGCCTTCGAGCTTCTTGATATTGTGATTCCGCGATCGATTGTAGGGGTCTACAGCGAACACCGCCACCGCGCTCCGCTCGACGGCCTCAAAATCGCGGTTGCCCTTCTGCAGTTTCGTGGAGAGCCGCTGGTAATGGGATGTCGGGTGAACGGCGAAGGAAGTCGCCATGCTTAGGGACGAGGGCGCGCTCGTCTCCGTCCGCGGGCGGCGCGGGCGGCGAAGAAGTCTTCAATGGGGCGGGTCTTGCCTGCGAGAAACTCCTGATGGCCATCCCGGATCGCCTCCCGAATTTTGGGGTCTCGAACCTCGCGCTCGTCCTGCAATTCGTCGGGCGAGAGTTTCGGGACGATGGTGATGACACCGCCGGATGCCTTGACTTCGAGTTCCTGCCCACTCTTAAAGCCGGCCCGCCGGCGAGCGGCCGTGGGCACTACGAGGGGTTCTTTGTTTTTGACGACAACGGTCATGGAAATAATGATGGTGACTACACGTATTGTAGCGCTGACGTTCCGCTCCATGGGTTATGCCATCAGCGGCGCAAGAGCATTATCGCTCCCGATCCGAGAAATTGAGCGGAGGGGCTTTCATCGTTCTCTCCGATCTCAGTTCGCTGCCTTCGCTGCTGGAACATGCGCTCACCGAATACGTGCGCTCCGGCGGCAGTCTCCTCATCGCCGCCGGAACCTCCGCGGGCGGCCGCTCGCAGATTCCCATTTTCGGCGCGCACATCATCGAGACCCGCGATTATAACCGCGTCCCCGATCGTTACATGGCGGTCGGCTCCAGCGACTCCTCCTACCCCGCCGTGGCCAAGGCCGATGGCTGGGCGGGCGTGAAGTTTTTCTACGCTCTGAATGTCGATCCCGGCGCCGGTCCCGATGCCGCGCGCGTGATTGTTCGCCTGGGCGACCAGACGCCGCTCCTGCTTGAGAAACGCATCGGCGAGGGCAGCGTGGTGCTGCTCACCACCGGGCTCGACAACCTGACTAACGATTTCCCCCAACATCCCGCCTTTGTCCCCTTCATCGAGCAGACCGCGCGCTATCTTGCGGGCAGCGAACGGCAGGGCGGCGCCCGCATCGTGGACGCCTACCTCGAGCTCCGCAATGCCAAGGAACGCGGCCAAGGCGTCGAGGTCACCGACCCCGAGGGCAAGCGCCCGCTCACTCTGGGCGAAGCCGCCGCCGCGCAGTCGTTCCAGCTCACCGAGGCCGGATACTACCAGCTCCGCCTCGCCAATGGCCGCCAGGACGAAGTCGGCGTCAACCCCGATCCCAAGGAATCGAACCTCGACGTGATCTCCGGCGATGTTCTGGCCCTGTGGCAAGGCAGAGGCGGAGAATCTTCACAAGAGGCGGCCAATCTTAATAAGGCGCCCGGCCCGGCAGCGCCCCACAAGACGCCGCAAACCCTTTGGTGGTACGTGATGCTGCTGGTGCTCGCATCCGCCGTTGCCGAATCGGTCCTGGCCAGCAGGTACCTGGGAACGCAGCGCGAGGAATCGGATGTGCTGCCGAAGCCCAATTGACAAGACCTGTCGTGAGTCTCGCCAACTTCGTTCAACGCCACCTGGGAATCTCCCGGCCAACAGCGCCTCGCCTCTACGCCGCGCTGTCCGATCTAATCACTGAGACCTTCACGCGATAACCCAGAGAGGCAAGGATGCGGATCAGAAGGTCGCTCGATACATGCTCCAGATCGTCGTTTAAGATCGCCGTCACTCTAGTCCGCGAAGTCCCAGCTCGCTTTGCGACCTCTGTGTGGGTAATCTTCTGGCGTCTCGCAATTTCCTTTAGCCGCTTCGCCAGGACATGCTGAACCTGCCATTCCTTCGCTGCGACGTCGGAAAGTCCCAGGGCCGCGGCCAATTCTTCTGGAGTTCTTGCAACTACCGGTTTGAGTTTAGGCATCAAGGATCTCCTTCAATCGTTTTCTGACCAACTCGATCTCAAGCGGAGGCGTTCGCTGGGTCTTCTTGACAAAGGCGTGAAAGACCAGAACCCCCTGCGATGACGCGGTGTAATAGAAGGTGCGGTAACTGCCGTCAGCCCTTTCACGCGGAGTTCCGAAACCCCAGCAGCCACTCCCGGCATTGGTCGGGAGTTGGGCATCCCAACCTGTTCTCCCATCTGCAGACGAAAGAGTCCACGCCCCAGGCGGATGCGGGCCTCTTTCGGAAATCGGCGTATTGCCTCCCGCGCTTTCGGGTGGAGGATGATCGGGCCGCACGATGCCAGTGTATCAAAACTGAGACATCAGGGCCGATCGTTTCGAAAACGCCCGCCTGCGAGCGGGTCAGGTGATGGCGATAGGCCGTATACTGGTTACAAGGTGATGGAAATGCAGCTCAACACGCGAGAAGCGTCGCTAGTGGAAGCTTTCCGTCGCCTTCCCCCGAATACAGCCGCGGAGTTATCTGCCCTCGCCCAGCGATTAGCCGGGCTTATGCCGAACGGGAAAATCGACTGGTCCGATTCCTGGTCGGACGAAGATCTGACGGAATTCAGGGCTGCTTCTCTGAGGCGCCTTGATGAAGAGGAGTCAGAGGACCCGAATTGACAACGGGTGATGCGGTAGTTGGGGTTCTGGCAAGCGCGCTTGACGTGGAGTGAGGAACGACGGCAATGACGCTTAACCCCCAGATTTTCATGTGGGCAAGGAACACGGCCGGACTTTCGGCGGACGAGGCCGCGCGTGCGCTCGGCTTTAACAACACGCGCGAACGTTCTGCAGCGGAACGCCTGAAGGCCTTAGAAGCTGGCGAGGAAAAGCCTTCACGCAGCGTTTTGCTAAGGATGGCAAAGGCATACCGGCGTTCGCTGCTCGTTTTTTACCTTTCAGAACCGCCGCGAGCCGGTGACAGAGGGCAAGACTTCCGCACCGTTCAGGGCGCGCCGCCGCCTCTATACAACCCCGTTCTCGACGCACTGCTACGCGACATTCGTGGGCGCCAGACCATTGTCCGGGCTGTGGTTGAAGAGACCGAGCCGCAGCCGGTCGATTTTATCGGTTCGGCGTCGATGAACGATGCGGTAGACGATTTGGCAGCCAGGATCGCAGAGCGCCTGCAGTTTTCGCTTACCGACTTTCGCAGACAGGCCACGGTCGAACTCTCATTCAGCTATCTTCGAGAGAAAATCGAAGCGGCAGGCGCCTATGTGCTGCTTCTCGGCAATCTCGGCAGCTATCACACGAATGTACCCGTTGAGACTTTTCGCGGATTCGCCATTGCCGATCCAATGGCGCCATTCATTGTCGTTAACGATCAGGACGCGCGGCCGGCGTGGTCTTTCACCGCTTTCCACGAAGCGGCGCATTTGTGGCTTGGCACTACCGGTGTCAGCGGCGCAAGCATTGAGGCGCGGATCGAAAGGTATTGCAACGACATAGCCGGCGAAATCCTGTTGCCGACGGCCGAAATCAGGTCGCTTGCCCAACTTCGCCGAGCGCCCCTCAACGACGCTATTGAGACTATCTCGACCTTCGCTAGCGCCCGGAATATCAGCCGCGCCATGGTTGCGTACAAGTTGCTCCGGGCCGACGTGATTACGGAGGCAATGTGGAGACAGTTAGCCGACTACTACAGGCAGGAATGGATAGCCAGTCGCAGCAGGCATGAGGAGGAGAGCAGCGACAGCGGTGGCCCCAGCTATTATGTTGTCAAGCGGCATCGGCTAGGAAATGCCATGCTGGACCTCGTAAGGCGTGCGCTTGGCGAGGGAATTCTCACTTATACGAGGGCCGCCCAAGTTTTAGGCGTCAAGCCGAGAAACGTTGATCCACTTCTCCACGACACTCCCTCGCGAGTTGGCCACTGATGCTTTACCTTCTCGACGCCAACATCCTGATTACGGCCAACAGTTCGTATTACCCCATAGATCAAGTGCCGGAGTTTTGGAGTTGGTTGCGGTATCAAGGCGCTGCCGGGCGTGTGAAGATTCCGTTGGAGATCATGGAAGAGGTTCGGGAAGGCCGCAAAGACCCATTGATAGACTGGATTTCACAACACGAGAACGCGGACGCGCTGTTATTCGACGAGATCGTCGATGCCGTTTTGGTGCAGCGTGTAGTCTCGATCGGCTACGCGGATGACTTGACTGACGACGAGGTGGAGAAAATCGGCCGCGATCCATTTTTGATTGCCTATGCGCTCTTCAATCCATCCGAAAGGTGTATCGTAACAACGGAAGTGTCGAGGCCATCGGCACAACGGCAAAACCGGAAGATTCCGATGTATGCCGTTCGCTCGGCGTGCAATGTTGCGGGCCGTTCGTTCTCAACCGAAATCTTGGATTTCACACGGGCTGGAGGGTCGGTGGCAGTTAGCAGGCTTGAAAACAGCATTGAACTGAGCCGCACAGCCGTGAGCTGCTGTGTCAGCCACCGATAATCGGGCGCTATACTTGGGCGCCCAGCGCGAGGAATCGGAAGTGTTGCCAAAATCTGTTTTATAAAGTATGCACGAAGCCGGTTGAGTCCTCTAGCCCGCCAGCGCTGACCCAGCCCGGCCACGGCGCGCACCGATCGTTCAGCGTTTGAGGCACGTTCCGCCAGCCTAATCCGAAGTTCTTGAAAGCATAGTCGACGTCTTTTGTTTTCATCGCTTTCGCCTTCCCTACATGCCTACCGTAGGCATGTGGCCACCTTGCAGAATCAATATCTTGCGATATGAAATCCAAGAACTTCGGCCTAATCCATAAGCTTTCGCGTAAGATACGTGTACCGGACGGCGAAGGTCTTCGCCTGCTCCTTCAAGTCGGCGCCGGTATTGTGACCGCCCTCGACAATCTCTTCATACAAAAATGGCTTCTTGAACTCCTCCATCCTTGCCGCGAACTTTCGCGCATGCACCGGACCCACTCGATCGTCTTTGGTGGTGGTAAATATCAGAGGCTCCGGGTAGGTGACATTCGCCTTGAGCTGATTGTAGGGAGAGATCGACGCCAGAAACGCGCGCTCCTCGGGGACGGAGACTGAGCCGTACTCGCCCACCCACGAAGCGCCGGCGGCAATGTGCTCGAAACGTAGCATGTCGAGCAGTGGAACGTTGACCACGATCGCATTCCACATCTCGGGGTGCTGAGTCATTTCAACGCCCATCAGCAAGCCGCCGTTCGAACCGCCCGTGATTCCCAAGCGTCGTGGCGAGGTGATCCGGCGCGTTACCAGATCCCGGCCGACGGCCGCGAAGTCGTCATAAATGCGTTGACGATGGGTCTTCAGCCCAGCCTCATGCCATGCGGGACCAAACTCGCCGCCCCCGCGAATATTCGCCAGGACATATACGCCGCCGCGCTCCAGCCAAAGCTTGCCGATCGTCGCCGAGTAGGACGGCGTTTCCGAGACCTGGAAGCCACCGTAGGCGGTCAGCAGGGTCGGGTTTGCGCCGTCGTAGCGAATGTCCTTGCGCCGCACTACGAAGTAAGGAACCTTGGTTCCATCCTTTGAGACTGCCGTCAGCTGTTCGACGACGTCTCCGGAGGCGTCAAACTGCGCCGGCAATGTCTTAGCTTCCTTCAGCGTGCCTGCGCCGGCATCCCCGAGCAAAAGTGACGAGGGAGTCAGAAACCCCTCGACCGAGAGGAAAAACTGGTCGTCGGACCAGTTGGCGCTCACGATGGATACCGTGAGGTTGCCGGGCACATCCAACTTCCTCCGCGTCCAGGCGCCTTTTGCGCTAAGCGTGTAGCTGTATACCCGCCCCTGCACGTTATCGAGAGTCGTCACCAGCAGGCGATTCCTGGTTGTTGCCACACGCTGTGCAAACTCAGCCGCAGCCGGAGCGAACACCACGCTTGGCTTTAAATGACGCGAGTCTTTCTTGACCGCTTCCAGATCCAGGGAGACAATCGAGCCCTGAACAAATTTCGTATCCCCGCCTTCCGGCTTCCAATCTTCGTCGATTGTGACAATCATCTGGCCGTTGAGCAGACCATTAATGCTCGCCTTGCCGGGCAATGCAATTCGTTTTGCCCCATCCGGCGTCAGCAGTGAGATCTCGGACTCGAAGAAGCTCGTGGCGCGAAGAACAGCCGTCGCGTGATGCCCATCGCCGTCATGCAGTGTTATAGTTTCCGCGGCAACGTCAGTCTCCGCGCCGCGGTAAACCTCTTTGGCCTGGTCGAGCGGCTGACCGCGCTTCCAGAGCTTCACCACGAACGGATAGCCGGCTTTGGTCAGGGTTCCAGCCCCCCAGTCTCTCGCCACCAGCAGAGTGTCCTTGTCCACCCACGTCACATCCTGTTTAGCCCGGGGCAGCACGAAGCCACCCTCGACGAACTTGCCCGTCTTCAGATTGAACTCGCGCATGGTGACGGCATCCTCGCCTCCTGCGGAGAGCCCCACGAGGCACATTTCGTTTCCCGGATAGAGGCAGGCGCGGCCCTCCGCGACCCATTTCTGGTTGTCCCGCTTTCCCAGCGCGTCGTAGTCCAGCAACGTCTGCCAATGGGGCTGCCTGGAAAGATAATCGGCAAGTGACGTGCGCCGTAAAATGCCTCTCACATGATCGGTGTCCTGCCAGGTGTTGTACACATCGTCCCCGTTAATGGAGGGGATGGGCAGCCGGTCCGGAGACTCCAGCACCTTGAGGGCGGTCGCCTCCAACGCCGCATAATGCGGATCGCTCTCCAGCACCTTGGCTGAGCGTTGGTTCTCCGCCTTCACCCAAGCCATAGAACGTTCGCCCGAAACATCTTCGAGCCACTGGTATTTGTCAGCCGGCTCGGATGGCGTTTGTGCGCCAATGCGTATCGACGCCACGGTTATGCAAGTCATCGCTACGGCGAGCAATACGCTCCGCCTTACCCGAAGCATGGGGCCGGTTCTCGCGGCTGGTAATGCTCTGCCCATGCCTGAGTAACTCGTCGAATCGTCATTGCCAATGACTCCCTGAAGTTGTCGATTTACCTGCCGCATCGAGGCGCCTCACCTTCATCCCACGCGCTGACTGCCGGGGTCCTCCGAGTGTATCGCATTAGCGGGTACGCGTTGGATCTAAGCGCGGACGAAGACCACCGCAGGCCCAAGAACAACCATGCTTAGGGACGAGGGCGCCGGACTACTGGCCGGGCCTGGCCCCGGGCGCCGGATAATACTGAGGAAGCACCGAGAGAATTTGCAGCTCCGCCGGCGTGAATCGGCTTCTGAACTGGGGCCGGGCAAGGATTGCCTCGCGCTCTTCCGGTGTCGATCGGCTAAGCCTCACGTATGCCTGCCGCACTTCCCTCAAGCGATCCTCGGGAAGCGCGTTGAACGCCTTAATCTGCTGCGCTACTAACTCATGCTTGTCCGGTGGCAGGCTCCACAGCTTATTCAACTGTTCCAGGCGCCGTTCCTTTTGCGCTTCTGGCTGATTGTCGAAATTCTCCAGGCGTTTGCGGATATTGGCCTGCTGTTGAGGCGGCAGTTTCTCGATGGCCCTCTCCCGCTGTTCCGGCGACATTCGCAAAAGCCGGTCAACCGGATTATCGGGGTTGGCCATTTTGGCCGCGCCCTTGGCCGCACCCCCAGCACCATTCGGCGGAGCCTGCGCAGCCGGTTTGGCCGCCGGCGAATTCTTCGGCGGCGGTGGATTCTTGGGCGGCTTCGTCTGATCTGCACCAACGGCCACCACGGCGCCCAGCCACACCACGCCCACGAATTGGATGGCCCGATTCATCCTTCGATGCTTTTCCTAAAAGCCGCTCTCTTTAAAGTTAGACGCTTTCTTAAAGATATTACACTACATCTTGGATTCGGGCTCAGACCGCATCAGATGGTTAAATTCGCGCAGCATCTCCATATCGTCCAGGGCATGCTGCACCTGATCCGGCTGAAGAGTCTGCACTTCCGCCGAAAGCGGAGCTTTCTGCTTGGCGGGCGGGGCGGAGGGCCGCTCCCAGACAACGCCGGCCACCAGCAGCGCCGCAGCCGCGGCCGCGATCGGCAATCCCCGGTGCGTCAGCATCGGAGATCTCAGAGCCGCAACCATCCGGTCCCACCAGGAGACCTTCTCGATGCGTTGGTACAGCCGCCGGTCGAAATCGGCCGAAATCGCGGCCGGTTCGAACAGATCGAGCGCTTTCCACACGGCCTTTTGTCCGTGTGCGAACTCGCGGCAGGCCGCGCAAGACAACATGTGCTGGTCGAAAGACGCCGCTGCCTGCGCGTCGAGCGCGCCCGAAACGTAATTCAGCAGCAACTCCTCGCCTTCCCGGTTTTCCATTGGACAATTCATATCGAGCCTTCTTCCCTAAGCCATGTGGGCCAAGCGGGCGCGCAATGTCTCGTACGCCCGAAATAATAGAGATTTCACCGCGGATTCGGAGCAACTGAGCGCCGTGGCAATCTGCGAGTACTCCATTTCCTCATATTTATGCATCAGGACCGCCGCTCTTTGCTTCTGTGGCAGCGTTGCGATGGCCTCCCGTACTTCTCCGAGCCTCGCCTGATACACCATCGATTCTTCTACGGTCGGCCGGCGGTCGGACACTTGCCGCACCGGTTGATCGTCGACTTCTACATCCAAACTTTCCTGCATCCGCTCGTGCTTGCCATCGCGCAACGAATTCAGCGCCAGATGGGTGGCGATCCGGAACAGCCACGTCGTAAACTTTGCGGTCCGCTCATACGTTCCACGCGACCGGAACACCCGCAGAAAAACCTCCTGCGCCAATTCCTCCGCCACCGCCTGGTTTTGCACCATCCGGTAAAGGAAGTGGATCACCGGGCAACGATGCTTCTCCAGCAGCACGCCAAAGCTGGCGTTATCGCCACCCTTGACGCGAAGCATCAACTCCGCATCGTAATCGATGGCAGCCGCAAATCCCGCCATATCCTTGTTAACCCGTTCATCCATCCGAGGTTGCGCTTTCCCAGGTAAATTCCGGGGGTTAAATTTCTTAAGCCCCCGCCGCTGCTCCTCTTTACACCCTACTCCCCTTTGAGCGACCGTTCCCTAAGCCGTGTACGACAGACCTCCTGGTCTGTCGCAGGCCCGCCCCTATTCCCCTTTGAGCGACCGTTCCATGAGCCGCTGGATGGCTTCGCGCGGCGAGACGCCGAAGTGTAGCATCTGAAACATCTGTTCCGAAATCGGCAATTCCACGGAGTAGCGCCGCGCCAGATCCACCGCCGCATTGGTGGTTTTTATCCCTTCCGCGACCATTTTCATGGAATTCACAATCTCATCCAGCTTCCGCCCGTGAGCCAGCTCTACCCCTACCGCGCGGTTCCGGCTCAGCTCGCCCGTACACGTCAATACCAAGTCGCCCAATCCGGCTAAACCAGCCAGAGTCTGTGGTTTACCACCCATTGCGACGGCCAGCCGCGTCATCTCGGCAAGCCCCCGCGTGATCAGCGCGGCAGTGGCATTGTGGCCCATCCCCATTCCATGTAACACGCCGGAACCGATGGCGACTACATTTTTAATGGAGCCGCCCACTTCAACCCCAGCCGGATCGGTACTGGTATAGAGGCGGAACGTGGGTCCCGAGAACGCCGCCTGGACGGTTTCGGCCACGCCCGCGTCCTGAGATGCCACAACCAGCGCAGTCGGTTCAAAACAAGCCACTTCCCGAGCGAAGGTGGGTCCCGAAATCACCGCGACGCGGGGTGCGAAACGGGGCTCCAGCACCTCCCGGATGACCTCCGAAACCCGCAGCAGCGTCCCATTTTCCAGACCCTTGGTAGCGCTGACAAAGATCGTCCGTTCATTAAGGAACTCCGCCATTTGACGATATAAGCCCCGCACCAGATGGGAAGGCGCTGCGCTGAGGACGATTTCCGCGCCATCGAGCGCGTCCGCCAAATTGTGCGTGGGCGCGGCATGCGGCGGAATTTCGAACCCTGGCAGGTAAATGTCGTTGATTCGAGTGCTCTTCAGGCGCTCGGCCAGATCCGGCTCATACGCCCACAGCCGGATTTCGGAAAACCGCGGCCCCAGCGCTATCGCCAGGGCCGTGCCCCAGCTTCCCGCCCCAATAATCGCCAGCCGTTTCACCGGTGAGCACCGAAGCTGAACCGATGCTCGGTTCCGGAGTGGAGCCTGCGGATGTTCGCCCAATGTCTATAGACAATGAACGCGCCCGCCAGCAAGGCTGCCAGGAAAACCGGGTGCGGCGGACGCTGCACAATCCACACTGCCAGCGGAAATGTGGCTGCGGCGCTGATGGAACCGAGCGAGATCTGGCGCGACCACGCAACCACCCCGGTAAAGACCAGCAACCCGCAGACCATCGCCAGCGGCGTCAGGCACAAAAACGCGCCGATAAAGCTGGCAACCGCCTTACCGCCCTGAAACCGCAGAAACACCGGATACGCGTGCCCGGCCATCGCCGCCAGCGCCGCGGCCGACATCCAGATTGGGTCGCCGCCGGTCAACCGCCCTGCGATCCACACCGCCAGATACCCCTTCGCGATATCGAGCAGCAGCGTGACCACCCCCGCCGTGCGCCCGCTGGTGCGCAGCACGTTGGTAGCCCCGATGTTGCCGCTGCCCGCGGCGCGGACATCGGCCCCGGTGGTCCATTTGACCAGCAAATATCCGAAGGGAATTGCGCCCAGCAGGTACGCGATGAGCACAGCGAGTAGCGGCATCATGATTGAGGGAGCGGGAATTCCGCAAGTTCAGTGTACACGGAACCGCCGGGTTTTTGGCTGATGGAGGCCGCCCTGACGCGTGATGGCGGAGTAATGATTGCTCAATGAGCCCTGGTTTTCTGAAAGCGCAAAATGTGTATGGCAATTATTTACATCGATCATTGGACATAAGGGGGGGGTATCTTGGGCAATCTTGTGTCGCATATTGGCGATAGGTAAACGCTACGCGACCAGGGAGGATTCATGTGCGCAGAACGTCAGATTTGAGACCACTTGCTGGGCCAAAGTCCGAGATGGCGACATCTCGTTCAAGCTCCTCCCGCATTAAGAGAATTCTGCTCTTGCGATGGAGCGGGATTTGATCTACTATATAGAACAAATGCCTCCTGTCCACCTCGGCGAGTTCGAGCAGATTGTTCTTCTCGCGGTTTTGCGATTGGGTGAGAAGGCGTACGGCGTACCCATTCGCGCTGAAATCGAAAATCGCGCGGGACGTAAGGTCAGTGTAGGCGCGCTCTATGCCACGCTTGACCGATTGGAAGCCAAGGGCCTGGTCCATTCCTGGTTCGCAGACGCCACGGCGCAGCGCGGAGGCCGCTCCAAGCGTTATTTCAAACTCCTGCCGGCAGGCGTGGAGGCGCTCTCCGGATCGAGGGTTGTATTCGACCGCATGTGGGAGGGGCTCAATGTCTGAGCCCCCGAAGTTCGCCGAGTGGCTGTTGCGGCGCCTGGTGGGCGGGCGCGATGCCGACGCTGTGGCCGGCGATCTGCGCGAGACATTCGAAGCGCGCGGGGGCGGCCGGCTCTGGTATTGGCGGCAGGCACTCAGTTGTATGGCGGTGGGGTTTTCGCTCTACCGCCGCGCACTCCCCGGCATCGGCACGGACTTCAGCCGCGCCGTGCGCCGCATTCGCCGCAATCCCGGATACGCCCTCACGGCGATGCTCTGCCTGGCGCTCGCGCTGGGTGTCAACACCACGCTCTTCAGTCTTCTCGATAGCCTCTACTTCCGCCGGCTGCCGGTTCCCGAGGCCGACCGGATTGTGCAAATCGACCGCAAATCCGGCGACTTCTGTACATGGCGCGGATTTCTGGGATTTCGCGATGGCTTGCGCTCCGTTGAGGCGGCCGCCAAGGAACGGTCCGTTGCCCCTATGGAAGTGGACCACACGACTTTTATGGTCCAGGTGGAAGGCGTGTCGGCGAACTACCCGCAAGTGCTCCGCCTGGGCACAACCATCGGCGCCTGGTTTCGGGCAGACGCAAACACTGCGGGCGATCCCGAAGCGGTCATTAGCTACCGTCTCTGGCAGACCCGTTTTGGAGGGGACGTCAGCGTCGTTGGCAAGCGGGTCCGCGTGCTGACGAGCTATTTCCGCGTTGCGGGCGTCGGGCCGCGCGAATTCACGGGAACGTTTTCTCCCATGAGGATGGATGTCTGGATTCCGCTGCCGGCTTCTGCCAACCGCCGGGTAGACCTGATCGCCCGCCTGGCGCCGGGAGCCGCTCTGACAAACGCGGCTGCGGAACTCGGCGTGGTGGGCACACGAGTGCGCGCGGCCAATCCCGGCGATGCGCTTCTTCAGACTGCCGTGCGCGTTCAACCCGCCTCCGGCTTCTTGTGGCAGGGTGGCCGCGAGACCTTCATGCCGATGGTGAAGTTGTTGAGCGCGGTTGCCGGGGTGGTATTGCTGATCGCCTGTGTCAATGTGGCCAACCTGCTGCTCGCCCGCGCCGCTGTGCGCCGGCGTGAGATGGCGATACGGCAATCGTTGGGAGCGAGCCGCGCCCGGCTATTTCGCGAGACTTTGGCGGAGGGTCTGGTGCTGGCTGCCGGCGGTTTGCTGCTAGGAGTTTTGTTCGGTTACTGGACGGGGCGCGCCCTGGAGTGGGCTCTACCCGGCGTCCCTTTTGCCTTGTACCAAGGCCTCCGGTTCGGAATCGATTGGCGGGTGGCGCTGTTCCTCGCTCTGGCAGGAATCGTCTGCGCAATTCTCTTCAGTCTGGCGCCCGCTTTCGCTTGCAGCCGCAAGAACCTGAACCGGGCGATAAAGGGCCATGACAGCAGGAATTCCCGGCAGCGGGAGATTTATTCGGTAGTACAGGTGGCGCTGTCGCTCACGCTTCTTATAGCCACAGGCCTGCTGGTGCGCGCCTTGCAGCACGTGCAGAGCGTCGAGCCGGGTTTTTCCATCGACCACCGCCTCTACGTAAACCTCTCCACGCCCGACCGTGGTTCCGTCAAGAAAGACAACACCCCGCTCTTTTCCAGCCTCGTCCAACAAGCCCGCGAGTTGCCCGGCGTGGAAGACGCGACGCTCGCGGGTGGGGCGTTTCCCAACGTCGGCGTGGATTGTGCCGCTCCATCGCGGGAAGCCGCGAAAGAAGCGTGGACCAACACCGTCGATCCCAACTATTTTGACCTGATGGGCATCCCGATCGTGCGAGGCGGCGGGTTTGCGCCGGCGGAGTCTTCCAGCGGGATACCTCACGTGATCGTTAACCAGACGATGGCGCGGACATTTTGGCCGAGGGGCGGCGCTGTCGGCAAAACGGTGTGGCTGGGCGGCTGCGAGGGCGACGTTCCCAAGCCGGGAACGGTGATCGGCGTCGCCAGGGATGCGAAGTACCACACGCTCAACGAAGAACCACAAGCTCTCTACTACGTTTCGTCCCGTCAAGACCCCGAAAAGTCCTTCTATGCTCTGATTGTTCGCACCGCGGGCGATCCGCGCCAATGGACCAAACCAGTACTCGATCTGGTGCGAAGCCGGGGCGGAGATATGATTATTTACGATAGCGGAACGCTGGGGGATGCCGTTGCGCGTTCGCTCTGGGAAGTAAAGTGGCAAGCGTCCCTGCTGGCCGCACTGGGATTGCTGGCTATCGTGCTTGCGGCCATCGGCGTTTATGGCGTAGTGGCGTGCTCGGTGGCGCAGCGCACGCGCGAAATCGGCGTCCGCATGGCTCTGGGCGCGGCGCCTTTGGATGTGCAATGGATGGTCTTGGCGCACGGACTACGCATTACAGCCATCGGGATCGCGGCAGGATTGCTACTCAGCGCCGCCACGGTCCGCCTGCTTCGCGGATTTCTGTACGGATTGAACCCATTCGACCCGATCGCGTTCGCCGCCGCCAGCCTGGCGTGGATCGTGATCGCCATGCTTGCCAGCTGGTATCCGGCCGGCCGCGCCACCCGCGTCGATCCGATGACTGCGCTGAACTTTGAGTGACCGCAGAATTTTTTGGCCCGTCCCGCCTATTTTCTTGGGAGGGCCTCGGTTCCCTTCTCACTGAAGCCGCAAACCAGGATGTAGGAGGCGGTGACGCTCGATCACTCGATCTGTCCGATCCACCTGGACGAAAGGGGCTTTCTGGAATGTACCCTTCTGGCAATCCGCCGCTGTCACTTGACCGTGTAACGCGCGTTGCCGACATCTGGGGGCACAGCGGGATAGATCCCCGCCGACGCTATGACTCTATCTGGAGTGACCCGGCGCGCGAGTGCTGGCGAGCGGCGAAAATCGGGACCGCCGGGTCACTTCGGATAGAGACGTTTGAAGGGAGCCGCTCGCGTTTAGGGCAGACGCGGGCCATTATTGGAATTTGAATCGATATTCCACTGGAAGTTAATGAACTACAAGGCTCTAGTGTGAGCATTCCAAATATGGAGCATCGCCCAAAAGATTACTCCATCTGCATGGTGAACGCAAACGGGTTCAAGAGAGAACCTCGACCAACACGCACGCGTAGCGTCTGCCGTGCGAGCGGCTTCGTTCTAACGGCGTAGTGTTTACTCAAGCGACGGACTACGCGACAAGCGCCCGATAGAGCGTCGAGCGGCCCACGCTCAGAAGGTTTGCTACCTACCTGGCGGGCTTCGCCTCTGTCGACCAGTCCGGGCGTGGTCGACCTGCTCGGCGGTATTGGCCCTTGCTGCGTTTACTCCTGTGTTATCTGCGGCCGTCATTTCTTCCATTCACTCTTGCGCCCCACTACGAAGGGATCCAGGCGGCGTCGATCCGCAAGGTTGCGCAGTCGCCCAGGGCCCGCACGGACCCACTCTCAATCCTTCCTGCGAGATTGTGCGCCGGGATCTTTGCGAGGCAGCGCTTCGAGCGCACCTCCCGGATCTGCGCCGCCGGCTCCGCTGTCCCAATTAATGCGTCCACAACTTTTTTTCTGGTCTTCTCCTCCCTCAGAACCGCATAACGACTCGCCAGACCCCGTTTTTCCGAATCGATCCCCGATACTTCAATCGTGAGAGGTTGGCGCGCCGTCGTCTTCCAACCCACCGGTGCGGCGAAGAGTTCTCGAGACCACACGCAGCCGGCGTAAAGACTGATGGCCCGTTATCGGGGGAATGGCCGGATCGCAGTAGGGGCCAGTGACCGCCCCTTACGGTTCCGATCCGAATTTTCCGCCTAACGATGATGCCCTCCGTGGAGCCGCGATTATCGGTGGCATGGGCCGTCACCGCCAGAAATCCTCACCGGGAACCCTCTCATCTCTCACAAGCGGGCTTCACCGGCCAATCGTGATGCCCGCGCACATCTAATTCCAACAGAATGGGAAGCTTGTGGGCTAGTGCACAGATTGGACCGGTGAAGTCGTTAAATACCGGCCAAACTGCCTGACTCTAGTCGCTTACGCTAGGCTTTTCGCGCAAGCAGATTTGGCCGGTTTTTTACCTGATGCGGCCAAGTGGCTTCGCGGGATCCTGGTGACTTATGGGGAGTAATCGCCGAGGTCTTGGGAGCTGCGTCACGCAATGTCTAATCAGTGAATTTTACGAAGATCCTGATTCGCGTATTCTTCAAGTACCACCTGCCGCCGCATTTTCACGCTCGATATCCGAGTTCGAGGCCACGCTCGGATGCACCCGTACGTACCCTGCCAGGATCGAACGGGCGCTAGGGAACGCCAGCACGGAGAACCTGGTTAAGCTAACGAACGCGCTTGGGATCGCGGTTGCCGATCTATTTTCCGTGACCCGAGCCAGGGAACGGGACACTGCTCAGGCGGCCACCACGAGGCGCGGCTGGACTCCGGCTGCGCGCAAGCGGCATGGTATCTCACTTGGTTGCGTGCTCGGCTACGGTTTCCTCCGGCCGTCGAGCGATGGTGAGGTTCGTGCGCTTGAAGTGTCCCTCCTGGTCCAAATCGTGCAACCATCGTGGGCCCGACCGGTTGTGAACCACTTTCCAGATCAGTCGTAGGACCTCGATCGTGGACCTCACTGACTGCTCCACCAGGGTCCGCGATACGTCATGGAACAGAGCCTCCTTGTGCTGCCCCCGCTCGCTCTGCATAGGCCCCGGCTCACAATGCACGGACGCATCTCGATGCGCCTTGATCACGCCGAACAGTACCGAGAATGGTTGTTTGTTAATGTCGAGCGGCACCTCCCCGCCGACGATCGTCTTCGGGATCGCAATCAACCGTTTCCGCAGCGGGTCGTGCGTATCGACCAACCTCTTCGCGGCAACGTCGTCGAGCCCCGGCGTCTCCATGACATGGGCTCGGGCCAGCCCGCTGACGAACGACTCCACCAGATTGAAGCATGAGAGGATGACTGTCCGTCCCAGGGCCTGGATGTTCTCGGCCCCCGCCTGAGCCCAGTCGGGTGCCTGATACCAATTCCTCACGGTATTCAGGAGGGCATCCGTATCCAGATACAACTCGTAAAGGAACTCTAGATCCCGCGCCAGCATATACTCCGGATGACGGAACACAACAGCCGACCCCGGCTGAAGTAGCATCTCCGAATATGGCGGGGCATCCAGCCTCTCCATGACTACATCTAGCGGAGCCACATGCTCGGCGAATTCCTTCATAGTACCGATCGTGAAGATGGTAGTATGCCGCTTCGGTTTCCATTCATCGTGTTTCTGGGCGAGCCATTCCACCGCTGGTCGTAGCGTCACCTTCCCCAAATCATCCTTCAGAAGATGTTCCAGTGTTCCCATCAAGTCCGATTCCAAATCCTCGACCTGCTGCTGGAGTCTAAGCCTGGACCAGCGTTCGTAATCTGGGAGTACGCCATCCGCCCCGAGATCGTATTCCCCCACCATCGCACCCACGAAGATCCACGCCTTTTTCAGGAGGAGTGCACGGGTGCCGAGACGCTGACGGGCGGTCGAGAAGGCCATCAAAATACGAGTGTAGTACGGCGGCGTCCCGTGAATTCCCCCACAATGCCCAGTGCCCCCCCCGACACGGGCGCCCAGTTGTTCAAGGCACCAACTCTCCGCGACCAGCGAACATGAATCGCAGACGATTTGCGAGGCCAAGGCAATAGATCGGTAGTGGGCTACTTTCGATTTTTCGATTTTGGGTGCGCGTCTCAAAAATGACGCTTAGGCGGCGGCGTGAGCCTGCTCCCAGAAGTCCTCGAACTTACCGCTGATTCGGCAGCAGCGAAGAGCGATGATCCGGTTGTCGCCTTGAACGGTCCAGAACATTGCAGACTGCTTGAGACGGGACCCGATGACGGTCTTGCAACCAGCCTCAATGACACCGGAACCGATGAATAGGCCTTGCGCACGGAAATCCGGGTAGCGCATTTTGGCCGCGTTGCGTTCGAAGTATTCAGCCTCGGTGTTCAACTTTTCAGCCAATTCCGTCCGCTCGCTGACGAGCGAGCGGACGACGGCCACGAGCGTCTCGATTTCGCCCTTATCCAGCAGTTCCACAGCCGACGTCGTCCAAGTTCGGCGGGCTGCTTCGTCGCTGGGAAACAGTAACCGGGAGAGTTTGTGAAGGTGCTCGCTGGCATGGTAGAAGTCCACGATGAGAATCGCTCCGGGAAACTGCTCCATAGCGAGATTCCAGATCCAGATGGCGCCGTCTCCCAGAACCACCTTGATGGCCGCCCGTGCCAACCCCGCCTGTAGGCGACGCTGTAGATGCGGCGCGCGAATTCCTCGGCGGTCTCAATGGCGCCGGTGTAGGTGGTGGACGCCGGATCGCGAATGGGGCGGTTTTCCTGATCGACGCCGACGGAAGTGAAGACGCAGCCCAGTTTGACTTCCCGCGTGTGGGCGGGTTGGCCCTCCACTTTGCCGATCCGGCCTTGAGTCTCCTTCCTGACTACGGGGACCCCGGTGCCGTCGATTTCCACGTAGATAACGGGGATTGGAGGACCGATTGGAATCGGCAAATCGAGTTGGAGTGCGCGTTGGATCTCGACCTGTTCGAGCCGCATGATTTTGGCGCCGATCTGCTCGGCTTGGCGCTCTACGGACTTAGTGGATACCGTCAACCCGGCCAGCAGTTCCAGTTGCTCACGGCCCGCCTCGAAGACTGAGTCGCTGCCCACCACCGCCATCATGCGCCGCACTCCCGGAGAGAACTCCTGGCGCTCGACTCCCAGGGCCGCATCGGTAGGATTGGGAGCGTGATGGCATTGGGAGCAGACGTAGTAGGGATGTTGATACTCGACCGGCCCCACCACGGTGAGAACGGGTTTGGAGCGGAGTTCCTTGTACAGAGCCATATGACCGCAGGAACAGGGGATCGCGGGTGACTCGGGGTTTGAAGGTGCCCTCCTATCCTAGCGTATTATATACGCACGGATATTGGCAACAAAAAAAGAAACCCCGCTGGTCATCACTTTTAGGACGCACGCCCTTCGATTTTCCATCCCTAGACAAAAAACCAAAAGCCTGAAAGTAGCCCACTACCCAATCGATCACATCGAGTGACCGTTTACCGGTCCCAAGGGTGTTCGTTAGGAGTGGCCTCCCAGAACCGGACCTCAGGCCCGCAAGGCACGAATCCGATCAGTTTCCGAGTGCGCCGCGACACTACCGGAGCGCGGTTGCAGGGTTAGCCGTGGCTTATTGATCCAGCGAGAAAGAGCGGCGCAGAACCTCTGCCAGTACGGTCCGGTCGGTGCCTGCGAGTTCGCCGAGGCGGGGCACGACTTCATCCTTCGCCAACACCGTCAGTTTGTGAACGCGTATCGTCGAGGCGGCATTCAAGCCGGCCTCGCGCCATTGGAGAATAGGGACATCAAAGCTAGAAACTCGACGACTGGAGGTTATCGGAGCGGCAACGAAATCGTCGTCTCCTGAGTCGAGAAGGACCACGGCCGGACGCACTTTGCCACCCTGAGTTTCGTGGAAGTCGATACGAATCAGGACAACGTCACCGGGTCGGAGTGTCATGGATCAGCAGTTCGTAGACCGAGTCATCGGCTGCGTATGCGTTCTCGAACTGCTGCCGGCCAAGCGCCCGCCAAGCAACATCGTCCATGGAGATGTTCCACTGGAGTACAACCTGTATCTGTTCCCCCGGCGGAACCTGCGATGCTATTTCAGGCGGAACGGCAATCTGGCCGTCCGGCGTGAGTTCGCCTCTGAAGTCAGCGGTCTTCATCCCAGTTTCCTCCAACACCTTATCATCTCACGTGTCCGCTTGGCGTGGAAAGATCGGTATTGCCAAGTTTGCCACGCCACTATGACGCGTGGTAGGCCACATAGAACATGCTCGCGCTGACGGCAAACCAAACCAGCCCGGAGAACAACTTTGCGTAGTTGGGCGGCGAACGGTGATAGCCGTCGCTGACGCGCGACGGAACACGCGCAAAGTCTCTCCAACCCAGTGACAAGAATAACAGGGCTACCCCGGCTGAAAGCCGAGGATTGCGGATGAGGGAAAAGGGGCCCGTGAAGACACCAGAGAGGAAAATGACAATCCCCAAAACATAATGATCTTCGGTATGACCGGAAGACCCTTAAGGATGTTTATGAACCCCAAGAAGCCGCGCCACCCGGAGTCACTGGCCATGCGAGGATCGTAGCACGTGGCGTCTGTTACAGCAGGGTGGGTTCCAGTTCTGTTGCTGGCTCCGCTTAATGAACATGGCGGGCTGGGCGCAGGTGTCTGCGAAGCACGACCTGTCAAGAAGTTTGGCCACGATGGGCTTGGGACGTATGCACCACGCCAAACACCGGTCAAGGCGCTTGCCGAGCGCGGGTTCTGCAGCAGATGGCAGTGTAGTCGCACCCGTGACTTGTGCTCGTGGCGGGCCCCAAACGGCGATCTGGGAAACGGCACGCCGGCCAGCTAACTGTCGCGAAATCCCCTTTCGCACCAGCAATCGTGCATAAATCTTCTCTGACGCCGTAGTGTTTGCTCAAGTGACGGACTACGCGACAAGCGTCCGATAGAACGTCGAGCGGCCCACGTTCAAAAGCTTTGCTACGTACCTGGCGGGCTTCGCCTCTGCCGATCAGTCCGGGTGGTCGGCCTGCTCGGCGGTATTGGCCCTATCTGCGTTTACTCCTGTTTTGTCTATGTCCGTCATTTCCTCCATTCACCCTTGCGCTCCACTACGAAGGGATCCCTGCTCATCCCTGCCGCCGGTAGGCATTCTGAGACTGGCCGGAAACCCCGATCACGCGTTCCAAAAATAAAGTTGCCCTTTCCTTTCAACATCATACCGGCGTTCCTTCCTTGCAGCCCGATGTCGCCATGCTCTGTTGTGAATAGAGGTACCACCAATGTTTGACAAAGAGAAGGCAATGGCCGAGATCATCGCCAGGCACGACGCCGAGTTTCCCAATGAATCCACCGGCCCTGCCGGACCCGGAAGCCGGGCCGGCACGCAGCGCACTCGTCTCAATGCCTACAAACACGGCCTCACCGGTCAGATCCACCTTCTCAATCCCGCAGAGCAAACCGCCTTCGACGCGCACAGCCAAAGCAACTGCGAAGCCCTCGCCCCCGTCGGCGCCCTCGAAATCGATATCGCCCAAGCC
>PLDF01000474.1 GCA_003135055.1 Bryobacterales bacterium
ACGTGCACACGCGCGAGCACGGATACACCGAGGTCCTGCCGCCTTTCATGGTGAATTCCGCCAGCCTCTTCGGCACCGGGCAGTTGCCCAAGTTCAAGGAAGACCTGTTCAAGTGCGAGGGCCACGACTTCTGGCTAATCCCCACGGCCGAGGTTCCGGTCACCAATATTTATCGCGAGGAAACGCTGGATGGCGACGCGCTGCCCATCCAGTTGTGCGCCTACACGCCATGTTTCCGCAGCGAAGCCGGGTCGTACGGGCGCGACGTGCGCGGCATCATCCGCGTGCATCAGTTCCAGAAGGTGGAGTTGGTGAAGTTCACGCGGCCCGAGCAAAGCTATGAAGAGCTGGAGAAGCTCACGGCCGACGCCGAGGATATCCTCCGGCGCCTCGGTTTGCCGTTCCGCACGATGGCGCTGTGTACGGGAGATATGGGGTTCAGCTCGGCGAAGACTTACGATATCGAAGTCTGGCTGCCGGGGCAGAACGGGTTTAAAGAGATCTCCTCGTGCTCGAATTTCGAGGCGTTTCAGGCGCGCCGCGCGGGCATACGCTTCCGCGGCGGGAAGAAGGCGGAATACGCGCACACGATCAACGGGAGCGGCTTGGCGGTGGGGCGCACGTGGGTGGCGATTGTGGAAAATTACCAGCAGAAGGATGGAAGCGTCATAATTCCCGAAGCCCTGCGGCCGTATTTGAACCAGGAAGTCATCCGCAAGTAAGACAGGCCTCCCGGCCTGTTTACCCGGCATGGCATCCGGGCCTGTCTTGTTGCGTTAAGAATGCGTTTGGCCCAGTAGACGATAGGCAGAACGACAGGCCAGGAGGCCTGTCCTACTTATGAATACCACGCTGATGGGCCACTTGATCGGCCTGCGTTACAAACTGATGTGGGCCAAGACGCGCTCGCGCAACGGGCGGATCGCGCTGTTCTTCACCGGCTATATCCTGCTGATTCTGGTGGGCGCGCTGCTGGGCGCCGGGGGCATCGGCGCGGGCATCGGCGCGGTGAAGCTGGGCAAGACCGGAATGGTGGCGAAGGCAGTGCTCACCAGCGTCTATGGCGGCGCCTTGATGTGGACTCTGTTGCTGGGCTTCGGCATGAACGCGGTGTTCTCCGAAACCGAGCTGCGCCGCTATCCGATGGCCGCGCGCGATCGGCGGCTGGTGACGTTCTTCATCGGCATGGTGGACCCGTTCTGGCTCCTGATCCTGCTGGTGGATCTGGGCCTGGTGGTGGGACTGTTTCTGATGAGCGACACTTCGCTTGGCTTGGGGTTGGCCGCAGTTTTGCTGCTGCTGGCTTCGAACTACGCGCTGGCGCGGGCCGTGGGCATGTACATCGACCGGTTGTCGGTGACCAAAGCGGGCTCCACCATCTTGATGCTTCTGGTGATGGCGGTGGCCATTCTGCCGCAACTGGCGCTGACCGCTTCGAAGCGCAACCCAGCGGTTCTGGCGCCCATTATGGAAGTGTTGCGCTTCACGCCGCCGTTCGCCGCCGCGGATGCGATTGCGACCCGCGGCGCCTCGGCTTGGCAAGGCTTGATAGCCATCGCCTGCTGGCTGGCGTTGTTTCTGGCGGCTGCCGGATGGCTGGAAAAGCACCCGTACCGGCAGCGCACGGCGCAAGCCAAAGCCATCGGATGGAACAGCCCGTACGAACGCGTGGGCGCATGGTTCGGCCCGGCCAACGGAGTCCTGGTGGGCAACTGGCTGCGCTTCTACACGCGCAACCAGCGGTTTCGGGCTTTGTACCTGCTGAGCCTGCCGCTGGCCGCGTTCCTGACTTACAACCTGGCGCGCAAGGGCGGCGCCGTGGATTGGTTCCTGGGAGCCATGGGGGCGTTCCCGGTGCTTGGATACATGGGAACCTCGCGCTTCGCGGTGAACCAGTTCGGCTATACGGGCGGTGGTTTCCGCCGATTCTTCCTGCTGCCGGCGGACCCCGGCGCGTGCCTGCGCACTTCCAGTTACGCTTCCCTGCTGCTGGGCGCCGGGATGCTACCTATCGGGCTGATCGCTTGGATAGCGCTGGCGCCGGGCGGCTCGGATCCGCGCAAGACCGTCATGCTGGCCGGAAGTGCGGTCACCGGCTTGTTCCTGTTCAACGGACTCGGAATCTGGTCGACGCTCTTCGGACCGCGCAAGGGGAATTACGCGAGCGCCATGGGCAACGACTTATCGCTGGCGGGGAACGTCGTGGTTTTCACCTGCATGTTGGGCGGCCTTTTCGTGCCGATGGTTTTCGAGAAGTGGGCTCCTGCGCTGATATCGCCGGGGAACTGGTGGGTAGTGCTGCCCCCGCTGGCGATCGCCTTGACGTTCTATTTCGTTTCGCTGAATCTCGCGGCGCCGCTGGTGAATCGACGGCGTGAACGACTGATGGCCGTGGTAGAAGGAAAGGACTGATGAATTCTCAAACAGACGCGATTTGCATCACCAAACTGGTGAAGCAGTACGGCTCCGTGACGGCGGTGGACAACCTCTCGCTGCGGGTGCCGGCGGGCACGATGTTCGGTTTTCTGGGCCCGAACGGAGCGGGCAAAAGCACCACCATCGGATGCCTCACGGGGCTGCTGGACCCGACCTCCGGCGAAATCGAGATTCTGGGCGAGCGGTTCAGCTCGGAGGCGTCGTCGCTGAAGCGCCGCATGGGCGTGATGCCGGAGACTCTGGGCCTGTTCGAGCCGCTTTACGCGCACGAATTTCTGGCGTTCGTCGCGCGCATGTACGGCCTGGATGAAGAGACCACGCAGAAGCGCGTCTCCGAGCTGCTAGCGGCCCTTGAGCTCACCGATACCTCGAAGCCGCTCTCCGCCTACAGCACCGGGATGCGCAAGCGCGTGGCATTCGCCGCGGCGGTGATTCATTCGCCCGAAGTGCTGTTCCTCGACGAGCCATTCGAGAGCATCGACCCGGCCGGGGTGGCGCTGATGAAACAGTGGCTGCGCCGGTTCACGGAGCAGGGACGCACGGTATTCATCACGACGCACGTGCTCGATACGGTGGAGCGCCTGTGCCAGAAAGTGGCCGTGATCACCAAGCCGGGCAAGCTGGTGTGGGAGGGCGATATCACGGCGCTGGCGGGCGATGGCGCCATCGAATTCGACGGCCAGAAGTTCAACGCGCTGGAGCCGCTGTTCCTGCACCTGACGGGCGAGAAATACGCCGACTTGAAGTGGCTGTAGCGGGAGTTCACTGGGAATGGGAGGCTGCTCTTCAACGCGGAGCAACGGAGAGGCGGAGCCGGGCGCGGAGTTGCGTATTTCTCATAGCACGCCGCTTGAAAGTTGCCGCTGAGGAAGCGGAGATCCCGGAAGTGTCAAAAACTCCGCGCTGCCTCCGCATCTCCGTCGCTCCGCGTTGAGGACTATGCTACCGGCGGATTGTGGAACCGGCTCCAGGGCTTCAGATGCGGCTTGAGTTGCCAGACCTCTTCAGCCAGAATAGGAAGGTTCATGGGAACTTCCTTTTCTCCATCTACACAAGACGTGGAACGATACATCCGCTTGCGCGCCCTCGGTTCCGATCTGCTTCAGAGATTCGCCAATACCGTTCCGCGGCACGTGTTCATCGAGATAGGAAAAGCGCTCGGCCTCCTGCGGAATGGGGTTCCGGAACTCGGCAGCGAGCACATCAGCAACGTATTGGCGGACTGCTGCATGTTCGAGTGGCTTGAGAACGGTAAGAATCTGGTCCAGCGATACGCGGAGACGCACCCCCCGGCGCCGAGGCGAAATATCGGGTGCTGGGGATGCAATCGGCAGTGGTGGATGCCGGCGTCTATTGCGACGATATTCTGACTGGCAGCAGATGTTTTTGATGGATCTTGCTTTGCGCCGGAATCCGGATTGGGACAAGGCGGTGGTTGCCACCCGGACCATATCTCTCGGCGAATACTCGATGACTTGCGGGGCCGCGCTTCCGATCGACCGAAACCGTCTTGTACGCCCTGGGCCGAATCGTGGCCGGCGGAGATACGTCCATCGGAGGCGCGGGCAGCATCGCGATTCCAATTGTGCGCGCATGCCTTGCCGCCGGAGTTGCGGATTATGTCGTCCACGTGAATCCGGAAGTAAAATCCGTTAATCCAGGGGCAGCGTCGAAAAAGCCCCGGATCGAGCCCCGCTTTCCCGGGTTTAAACGCCGCCGCCAGTCGGCTGGTTAGGGCCCTTTGGCCTGCCTTCACCAACTCCGGGACATCATGGGACGGCGCGCGCCGCGCGCGGCGGTCTTCCTTGCCGTTTGGCTGATCTGCGCGATTCCCGCATCTGCGCATGACATCCTGCGCGGCGAGTCCAATTTGCAAGCCGGCGGACGCATGGTTCGGGCCACGTTTATCCTGAATCTGTTCGAGCTGAAGGACCCGGTAGTTCCGGGAAATCCGCGCGCAACCGTCGCGCAATTGGACGGGTCGATCGGGAAGATTTTCGATTCCGTCCAGCGGCATTTCCTCCTCCGCAACTTCCTCCGCACCCCGGACGCGCCTGCGCGGACCACGCTCGGACAATACACGCTGATCGACGGCAATGTAGTGCGCATGGAGGTTCTCTATTTCTTCGAGCGGGATATCGCCACGCTGGAAGTCGCCTCGACGCTCTATGAAATCATGCCGCCTGGGCACCGGCTTCTGACGACTGTCACGCTGAACGGGACTTTGCACGAGGCGATCCTGGACGCGGGCGTAACGCGAGCGCGGTTTACCGGGACCAGCGCCACGCCATGGCAGACGGCGTGGAGGTTTGGCCGCCTGGGAGTGGAGCATATCTTCACCGGCTACGACCACCTGGCGTTCCTGCTGGGACTGCTGGTGGCGACCACGACTCTGAGAGATCGCTGGCGGGCGTGATTACGTCGTTCACGGTTGCGCACAGCATCACGCTGGCCCTGGCGACATTCGGCGCGGTGACGCTGCCTTCGAGGCTCACGGAATCGCTGATCGCTGTGAGCATCGGGTATATCGCGGCGGAAAACCTGCTGGATTTTCGGGTCATGCCGCGGTATTACGTTACCTTCTTCTTTGGATTGATTCACGGCTTTGGCTTCTCCAACGTCTTGCGGGACATGCAACTGCCGCGTTCCGGGCTGGCGCTATCGCTATTTTCGTTCAATGCCGGAGTGGAGATCGGGCAGATCGTGATCGTGCTGCTGATCTTTCCGCTGGTGCGGGACCTGATCTCCTCCGGCTGGCGGATTAAACCTGCCGTATCGGCGGGGATCGGGTGCCTCGCCGTGTATTGGTTCGCGCAGCGCGCGTTTGCCTAGCGGGTCGTGGCGCACGCACTCATTCGTGCAGCGTTCACACTAGTGTGAACGCGTTTTGCGTTCTTTGCTGTCGCCGGTTTGCTATATTCTACGTTATGTTCCGCCGCCTAATCACATATCTTGGCGCCGCGATTCTCCTCTTTCTGATCGCGTGGATGGGCTACACGCAAAACCCGGCGCAGCCTCCGAAGCTGACCCTGAATAAGGTTGCCGAAGACCTGTACGAAATTTGAAGGCGATGGCGGCAATGTCGCGGTCTACCTGACCGGCGAAGGAGCGATCCTGGTGGACGACAAGTACGATCGGGATCACGACGCGATCGCCGCGCACATTAAGAGCATCACCGATCAGCCCGTGAAGTACGTGTTGAGCACGCACTATCACGAAGATCACAGCGGCGGCAATGGGAAGTTCCTGCCAACGGCCGAAGTCATTTCCACCGCCAATGCCCGGACCAACATTGTGAAGCGCGTGCAGTCGAACGCCTCCGCCAACGTGGAGCCGGCGCGGGTGGTTTTCACCGATGAAACCGCGGTGTTTCTTGGCGGCAAGGAAGTGCGCGCGAAGTTCTTCGGCCGGGGCCACACCAACGGCGACGCCATTATCTATTTCCCGGCGCTTCGGACCATCCACACGGGCGATCTGATGGCCGGCAGCACGCCGCTGATCGATTATCCCGGCGGCGGCAGCGTAGTCGAGTGGACCAGGACACTCGATGCGGCGATGAAAACTCTGGATTTCGACCGCGTGATCCCAGGGCATGGCCCTATCACGAATAAGGCCGGCTTGATGGCCTACCGCAACAATGTCGAAAAGTTGCGCGATCGCGCGGCGGGGTTGATTCGCGCGGGCAAGAGCCAGGCGGACGTCGCCAAGGTGATGACCGCCGAATTCAACTGAGCCGCCGACAGCCTCCAGATGCAGTGGAGCTTGCCTGGGATGATGAACGAGCTGAAGTAAGGCTGCCGGCAGCCACGGGCGCGCCAAACCCCGCGCATAAGAGGACGCCGGCCTGAGGCGGCTCCGGGGTCTTTCGTTCAACGCCGCATCGCGCACAGGCGGCCTTCAGGCGCAGTCCCTTCGCCTCCCGGCGCACCCGCCTTGCGGCACACTCGCGCCTTCCGGCGCACCCGCCTTACGGCACACTCGCGCCTTCCGGCACAGGCGGCCTTCCCGCACACTCGCGTCCCGGCGCACACGCCTTCCGGCGCGACGGGCCGGGCATGGCCCTGCCCTACTCGGATTTCGAGTAGTAGTAGGTGTACTTGCTATACAGCTCCGAAGCGCGGGCGCCGTTGGCGACAATGCCCAGCACGTTGTTTTCGCATAACGACTGAATGGCGCGGGTGATGTTATCGAAAGTGGTCGAACCGATCTTGACCACCAGGATAGTGCCGTCCGCCAGCGTGGCCAGCAGGTTCGCATCCGCCGAAAACAGCAGCGGGGGCGTGTCGAAAATGGCCCAGTGGAAACAGCGCGGCAACTCCTCGAAGAGCGCCTTGCACTGGCGCGTATTGAGCAGCTCCAGAGGATTCTTCACCGGCGAGCCCGCGGGCAGCAGGTAGAGATTCATGCCCTCAATCTTGCGCAGCGCCTGCGGAAAAGTACACTGCCCGGTAAGAAAATCCGATAGTCCCGGCGAGCGATCCACCTGGAACAGGTTATGCATGATGGGCCGGCGAAGATCGAAATCGCCCAGCAGGATCGAGCTCTCCGCCAGGTGCGATTCCGCCAGAGCGAGATTGACCGCCGTAAACGTCTTTCCCTCGGCGGGCGAGGGACTGCTGACGACGACGGTATGCAGCGGCTGCACCGTCTGCAGGTGATTCATGCGCGTACGCAGCGTACGGAACTCTTCGGCGGGAGTCTCATGCGAGTTGTTCAGATCGAGCAGGTGCGATTCCGGCGCGGGCTGAAATGGCACCACCGGAACCTCGGCGAGCATGACCGGGTTCAGATTCAGACGGATGGCGGGCTGCACGGCGAGGCGTCCCTTGGACTGGCCCCCGCCGCCATTCACGGGAATGATTTCAGCAACTGCCGGCGCCGGCGGCGGCAGCGGCCCCTCGGGCGCAGCCTGCTCGGGCTCCGGGGTTCCCTGCTCGGCGCGGCGCAATGCATCGTGTACTCGGCTCATGTTCTCCCTTTCCTACTTTTGGCCGAAATAGTAGTAATACATCGAGGCCAAGACTGCCATCGTTCCAAAGATGAACGCGCTGGTCCATGCCAGCCAGAATAACCGGCGCTTGCGCCGGACCAGCAATGCGTTCTCCAGAAGCGGGATGCTGCTCAGCACCGGAAGATTCGTGTACGCCCGAACATCCTTCAGGTTCTTCAACGACGTATTCTTCATTTCCTTGCCGCCCGCCAGCACCACTCCCAGCAGCAAACCGAGGCCCGTCCCGATGGCCGCCCATTCGGCGCGATGAGGATAGATGGGCTGCTGCGGATCGCTGGCCGGATCGAGCACTTCCAGGTTCTCACCCGCTTTGTGCTCTTCCAGATTCGCCGAGGTTTCGGCCGACTGAACCCTTTTCATCGTCGTGTCGTAGGCATCCTGGGCCAGCCCATGTTCGCGCTGCAGCACCGTCCATTGGCGCTCATTGAGCGGACCGGCCTGGATGCGCTGCTCGTACAACGCTATATTCTTCTTCGTATTGTCTTGCAGTCCCTGAACGCGCTTGATATTGTCATTGGCCTCCGCGATCTGCGTCTTGTAGGCCTCAATTTGGGCCTTGGTATTCAAAATGGCGTTCTGCGCGCTCTTATTGGGGACTTTCTTGGGAGCGTCGGGCTGCTGCACGTTGGCGTCTTTTTGCGCCTGTTCCTTCTCGAGCTGCGCTTTTCTCTCTCTGAGGACGTCGATTTCCGACTGCAGGCTTACCACCTGGTAGTTCTTGGCGCCCAGGTGTTTCTGCATCCCCGCCAGAGTCTGCTCCGCACTCATCAACTGGTTCGACACGCTGACCAATTGCTGATTCTGCACCGACATCTGCCCGTTATTACCGGCCACGAAATCGTCGGCATTGTCCTGGTAATACGTCAGTTGGCTGATCGCGCTCTGCAAATTGGTCTCGTAGGTCGACTTCAGGTCCATTTCGCGTTGCAGCTCCGACCCAAGACTGCTAAGGCTCAGTTGCGAGTTGCTCAGCATGGCCGAGTTGGAGTTAAACTCCTCCGGAAGTTTTCCCTGATTTTCGATTTTGAACTTCGTGATCTGATCGTCAATCTTGTCCAAGGCGTCTTTTTTCGCCCGCAGCTCGTCGTCCAGGAACTGGGTGGTGGTGTGCGCCTGATCGCGCTGCACCTGTACATTCTGCTCGGTGAATTTCGTGACCAGAGCCGTCACTACGGCTTGCGCCTTGTACCGGTCCGGATACGTGAAGGTGATCGAAAAGGCCGTCGACACCATCCGGCCGTCGGCCGCGCCGCCGCCCGCCGACTGGGCCATCTGAATCGGCTGGATAACGATGTCGTGATTGCGCATGTCCTGCACAATATCTTCCATCGGCCGATCGTTGCGCTCGCGCTGGTAGAGATTGAGAGCCGGCGACGTGATCAATCCTTCGAGCATGGTGCGGCTGAGAATCTCTTGTTCCATCGCATTCAGCCGCTGCGTCATTTGCGTCGAAAACTCGGCTGGGACCAGCTTTTCGGAAACCTGCTGCGGGGTGATGCGCATCGTCGCTCTCGATAGGAAAGTATCTTTCCACAGAAACGCGATCACCGTCGAAATCACCAGACCCGCGAACATCGGGCCGATAATCCACGACCGGTAGCGCCGCATCATGTCGATGTAATCTTCTACATCCGGCGGACGCCGTGTAACCGTAATGAAAGTTTGCGGAAGGGCCATGCGATTCTAAGCCTCGTTACTCGATTGAAATGAAGTGCACTTCGGAGCCGGCAATCCACGTCGTTAATCCACGTCGTTAATCCACGTCGTTAATCCACGTTGTTAATCCACGTTGTTAATCCACGTTGTTAATCCACGTTGTTAATCCACGTTGTTAATCCACATAGATATGGTCGCCGGGCTCCAGAAACACGTTCTGCTCCAGCTTCTTGCCGTGGCTGACTTCGTTGTCGTTGTATTTGAACGTTTTGGGTTTGCCGTCCGGCATGATGCGAATGATCCGGATACTCTTGGTCTTCGCAAAATCGCGGAAGCCCCCGGCGTTGGCTAGCGCCTCGGAAACGCGCGTGGGAACTACCAGATAGCCTTCCCCGGTCTTATTCACGTTTCCCGAAATGAAATACTTCCGGCTTTTCACCTGGAACACGCCCACGGTGACCGACGGGTCGATAATAATTTCGTTCGCCTTCAGCCGATCCGCGATGGATGCTTCCAATTGCTCGGTGGTCAAACCCGATGCCTTCACATCGCCCACCATCGGCACGGAAATGATGCCGTCCGGACGGACCGGATATTGGCCGGAGATGTTCGGCTGCTGCAGCACCCAAACCTGAAGAATATCCTCGGCCCCAATAATAAATGTTTTCTCTACCGGAGCCCCGCCGATTAGAACGGGTTTAGCCTTGGACTGCTTGTCGCCGGCCATCGCCGCTGGATCCGTCGCTCCCTCCGCGCCGGCCGCGGAAGGCGGAGGGGTACCGCCCTTGCCCTCGGCGCTCTTCGCCGGCTGCGCCTCTTTCGGCGGGGGGGTCTGTGTTCCCTGCGCCTGCCGGGCTACCAGATAGCCGCAAAAAAGTCCCAAGAATACCGGCAGTGCTGGTACGATTGCCCTTCTCATATCACTCTGAAATCCTTATCGGCTGGCGCGCAACTTCCCATTAACCACATACTTCGGTTATATTGTATCGCGCTGCGGCGACGCGAATACCTGAGTTACGTGATGGGCATTACCAAGTTTGGGGCATCCGGTTAACTCAGGTACTTAAACGGATTCCGGAAACGCAACTTGACCGTGTTCGTACAGCACGTTGTTAACCATTTGTTCACCAACGGCGGACTGTTAATCCGCGTGGCGACTCAGAACCCACGTTTGCGGCCTGCCCGCAGGGCGCATTGAAGCCCCCTTGCGCCGGCGACGGCCTTTCCCGAAAACATGTACAGGCCGACGGCGCCATCTGTTAGGATGCAGACGTTCCGCCCGTGTGGCCCCATCGACGGCCGCAAGCGTTTATGGGGAGTAGCTTGGCGAAGCGTCCCAGAACGACTTCTCGTTCTTCTTGGCTTCACTTTTACGGGTCGGGACGTTACGCGGCCAACCTGCCGGCCACTCCCGTGATCATGTTCGACGAAAAACCCGAGGATCTTCGTCGACACCCTCGTCCACCACGAATCGCGCCTCTGCCGCATGCGCCTTCGAGCGCCTCCAACGGGTCGTCAATTCCTGCGAGCGTGCCTGTCACCGCGCCACTTCAATCCAGCAAACCCGCCCGCCACAGCCGCTGCCCCGCCGTCGCCGTTCGAAATCCCCAGACAGCCAGCGCCAATATCGCCGCCAGCATGAAAATCGAATAGCTGAAATACCACGCGGCCGTGTGCGCGGTGAAGGGAATCGCGTTGAATACGTTGTTGGCAAAGTACTCGCCGATCAGGGCCAGCAGTCCCCAGCGCAGCAATAAGACGACCGTGAGACCGAAAGCCAGGAACTCCTCGATCGCAGTCGCCCACGCCTGGTCTCCACCGAGAAATTCCACCGCCGCGAAGATGAGCCCAAAGACCGCGGCGGCGACCCATTGATTGCGAAACAGCGCGCGCAAAAGGAAAAGCAGGAACAGGAACAACAAGCAGTTCCGGACCGCTCCGGGAAGCTGCGATACCCCAATGCCGAGTGCGCTTCGCAGTCCGAGGAGCGCTTCCGGGGAAACTCGTATCGGGGCGTCCCCAGGCTGATGGAAGACCAGATTTACGACGGCGGCCACCGCGGCAAGTCCGACGCCCGCCAGAACTCCGATCAGCACATCCCGGCCAACCACGGCATCGCGGAAGCGTCCGGTCAGCACGGCGCTCCAGCCGATCAGCGTCTGCGGCCAGCGGCGCCGTACGTAAGGCTCGATGGCGATATAGGCGCCCCACACCACCACCGCGGCGAAAACCGACGTGCAGACGGCCAGCAGGAACATGCCGAAAGTCCCCATTGATGCAGTGAAATGGCCGCGGCAAAGCCACAGCGCCATTTGCACCCAGAAGACGAACACGGCCAGCCGCAGCGCGCCGCGCCGGTCGCCGCGGTTGTCGCGCAAGTTGCGCCGCGCCAGCAGCGCCGCGCCTGCCAGGAACACCAAAGCGAGCGCAGCCAGAATGAGGAGCGCCATCAGTTGGCCGGCCGATGTGGCATCCGCCGCCGCGCGGTCTTCGCTGGGCCACGCTCCGATCAGCGAGAAAACCACCGGCCTTCCGCGCATGGCGGCGGTCTCCACGCGCAGCCGGCGCTTCCCCCCCGGCCATGTGCCGGTCCATGCCGTGCGAGTGTCGGACGCGGCCAGAAAGGTCCAGAGCGGTTCGGCGGGTTGCAGTTGCGCTGGGTCCAAACCGGCGGCGGAGAACAGTGCGCTCCAATCCACCGGCTTCGGCGGATCTTTCAATGGCTTCTGTAGCTGCGCGGGCATTCGCTCGTAGTAAAGAAGGCGTCCCTGCGAATCCAGGTCTACGCGAACCATGGCGGCCTCGGTCGGCGGCGGGTCTTCCAAATCCACCACCCCGGGCGTCAGCAAATCGTCATGGAAACTCTCGGCGGTCAAAGGCGTCGAGCTTTGGCGATACCAGAAGCGCAGCAGATTCGGTCTCTGCGCCAGCACCGCCGGCCAATCCGGATGCGGCTTGTCGTCGTTTTTCACCAGATTGATGAAGTCTTCTTCCCAATGGAGACCATACGCGGAGTCGGCGGCATCGCCGGCACGCCCGCTGCCGCCGGTCTTCTGAATCACCTCGCGAGCCTTCTGCGCCAGCACTTCCGGTGAATACTCCGGCTGTATCTTTTCGAGCGCGCTGAAGCGGATTCCGATCGCTGCCCCAGTGAGGGCAGCGACGGCGATCGCCGCCAGCAGCGTGGCCGCCAACCACGGCTTCAGCCCTTCGCCTTCGCCCGCGGCTGCCACCATCTCGGGGGATGGCGTCTCGCCCGCGGCCAGCGCTTCCGCCAGCGGGTTGCCTCCGGGCAATGCGGCCGCAACCGCCAGCGCGGAAGCTGGACGATTCGCCGGCTTGACCTGCAGGCAGCGCAGGATGACGCGCTCGATCACCGGATCGAGATCCTTCACCAGGGCCGATGGACTTGCCGGAGCGCTGGTGGTTCGCGCCTTCATCAGCCCCGCCAGCGTATCCGATTCGAATGGCAATTTGCCGGTGAAAATCTCGTAGAGCACCAGTCCCAGCGAATAGATATCGCTGCGCACCGAGACTTCTTCGCCCGCGAGCTGTTCCGGCGCCATGTAAGCCGGCGTGCCGTTGCGCACTTCCGCGCCTTCGATTTGCCCCGCGAGTCCGGCGAGGCCGAAATCCGTCAGCAGCACCTGCCCGCGGCTATCCAGCATCACGTTGCCGGGCTTCATATCGCGATGCAGCACGCCCTTTTCATGCGCCGCCGCCAGGCCCGCGCACAGCTTGCGCGCGATTTCGATGGCTTTATCCGCGGGCAGCCGGCCGATGCGCCGCAACAGCGACCCCAGGTCTTCGCCATCCACGTACTCCATCGAGAGGAAATACTGGCCGCCGATTTCTCCCAGATCGTACACGCGGCAGACGTTGGCGTGGGAGACCTGCCGCGCGATGCGGACTTCGTTGCGAAACCGCTCCACGGCTTCGGGACTCGATGCCACCGCTTCCGGCAGAAACTTCAGCGCCACCGGCTGATCGAGCGTCAGATCGTCGGCGCGGTACACCTCGCCCATACCGCCCTTCCCCAGCATCGCCACGATGCGATAGCGCCCGGCCAGCAGCGCTCCCGGCGCGAATCGCCCGTCCCGCGAGGTGCGGACCGAAGAGGCCCGGGCCGCGCTGGGTGTGGACACGGCAACCGTCTGCGTCAGGAACGCATCGCCGCTAACCACCGCGCCGCAGGCGGAGCAGAAGCGAGCGTTGTCCGGAACCTCGCCGCCGCAGGAGCCGCACTTCGCCATAAACCTTCTCATGATCGCACGGCTCCGGCCCAAGGGCTGGATTCGGGAAAAGCCGTGTGAACCGCGTTGGGGGCAGGTTGGTAACCCAATGCCGCGCTTACTTTGCCCGAGCCGGGAAATGCGCAAAAGGCCGTAGGGCGGACCCCCTGGTCCGCGCGGATCCCCCTGGACCCGCCTTTCGCTCAGCCTTATCAGTCCCGTGCGATCCCCGAGAGGCCGACCGGGGGGGCGGCCGCGGACCAGGGGTCCGCCCTACAACTAATCCGAACATCCGCTTGTGGGGCAAAGTTAAGCACCATGAGCGGGTAGAACAGACCATCGTCTTTCGTGGTCTGACAGGGTCGACAAAAAACGATTCGTCTGTCTCAACTCACACCACCTCACACGCGAGCCTGCCCGTAACCAATGCGGGAATGGGCGATGTAAGTGACCGGTGAAAGAAAACTCACATTACGGCGCCACCCGTACGCCCTGTACGAGCGCACACAGCTGTAGAGTGAGGAACCCGGTATAATGCCAATGGGTGTGCGCCGTGTTTGCGCTGTTACTGGCACTGTGTTGCCTTCTGATCACCGTGGTGTCCCCAAGCTGGGCCGCTTCCCCGCGACCTGCTGCCGCGAAGCTGGCGGTTTACCTGAAGACCGATGCCTCTCAATCCGTGCGTCCGCTCGACTCCATGAAGCAGGAACTCGCGCGGCTCATGCAGACCGCGGGCTATGAGCTGGAATGGCGCGGTCCGCAAGATTCCCATATCGATACCGGCGCCTTTCTGGCGGTAGTGGAGCTAAGAGGCGATTGCCAAGCTCCCTCCGGAAGCCTGCCGCCCGGCTCGGCCCTTCGCGGCCTGGCCGATCTTGCGTCCACATCTATATCCGATGGGCAAGTGCTGCCGTTTAGCTGGGTGAATTGCGGCAATGTGACGAAGCTTCTGGCGCCGGCGCTGCTCGATCAGCCGGCAGCCCGCGGGGATTTCATTTTCGGCAGAGCCGTCGCGCGGCTGATCGCACATGAGTTTTATCACATGCTGATGCAGACCCGCGAGCACACGCGGAACGGCATCTCGAAACCGTGCTTTACGGCCGCCGATCTAATGACCAATAGGTTTGAATTCGAAGGCGCGGCGCTCGCGCAATTGCAGCGCAGCCAGGCAGGCCGCCCGGCGGACCTTCCAACTGGCAGCCCCCTCGAGGTTTCCGAGCCCGTCTCCGACCGGGCCGGGGCCAGGTAAGTTCGATTTACCTTTGGATCTCCCACCTTCTCGACGGCGCAATCCGTGGAGTTCAACGACATCATCTTGGCGGATTGCGTACCTTGAGGTATCGTTTGGAGTGACGCATGGCCAACATCCTCGCTATCGCCGGACCGGCTTCGAAGTACAAATTGCCCAATGCCACACCCGCTGGGTTTTGGGCCGGATTATGGCGCGGCATCATTGCGCCGCTTCTGTTTTGGGTCAGCTTGATCAGCCCAAGCGTTAGCGTATACGAAACGAACAACAAGGGGCGACGATATGAATTTGGGTTTCTCATCGGCGTGGGAGCCTGGCCATCGCATTCCGAAGCACGGAACGCTATCGAAGGCACTTCGAGCTGAGGCCTCGGCCGCATCGAATCGCGCTTCGATCACAGCCGCCGCGACGAAGGGCAAAATGGGCGTGCAGCAGCAGGATGCGGCAATCGCTCTGCCGATGGCGGCGAGACTGGCAAAGCGCGGTATGGGCGCCGCTGTAACGCTCTGTTCGCTCGCTTTCCATCGGAATCTGCTTCTACCCATACCGTTCCAGGATGGAATCCGGAGCCGGCTTTGGGCGGCTTTGGGCGCACGGCTTTGAATGCCGGGCTGAGGTGGTGTATAAAAGGGCTTGACAAGGGCTCCGGCCCGTTTAAAATAAACTTCAGCTAAGCGTTGAATATGTCGGCCGCTTGCGATCACACCCGTACCCAGATTATCGCCCGCCGGGATGGCGTCGATTATCTCGAATGTCTGGATTGCCGTCAGATATTTGAAGCCGAAGACCTGGAACCGGTCAAAGTGGAGGACGACGAAGAGTAGGCGCGCCCCGTGCGTGCCGCCGGCGGGGTACTCCCCGATTGAAACTCTTAGAGGAGCATTGAGACACTCAGAATTTTGCCGCTCGCCGAGGTGACGGCTTGGCCGGCTGGCTACGCCGATAGATGACGCGGTGTGGCTGAGTTTTGAGCCACTCCTCATTCCACTCGACGAAACTCAAGGAACGGCGTCGATTGCGGAGATAGAGGAGGACTTCCTGCGTGGGCCAAATCAATTGCGCAAAAAACGATCCGAATCGCCGGCCGCCGCTCAGGGCTATGGAGACGCGGTCCTGGGAACGCCAGTCATATCCGGGTTTGTGGATGAGCTTGATCGACAAGTCGACATCGCTCACCCGCTCCTTCGTGCTCAGCATGCTGCCCAGCAAGACGACTTGATCGACCCACACCGCGAACGGCGCCGTGGGCGAATTCACCTGTTCCACCCGGTCGAGGAATTCCCGTAGCCGCGCTTCGGCTGTGCTGCGGTTGACGAGCGCTGCCGCTGAGGCGCCGGCAAGTGCGTTGCCTTTGATGGTATTCGACCACTCAGCGTTTTGGAATGCGCCAGCCGAAATATAGCCGTCCGCAGCGAGTTGTTCCGCTAGCGCTTGCGCCTCACGAACCGGCAGTCCGAGATCGCGCGATAGCCAAGTCAAATTCCAGCTCAATGTGTCCCGGACTGAGCGGAGGAATTTACGCAGGCTGAGCAGCGGGATTCCATGGTAGTTCTGCTGAGCGTCGATCTTCATGGATGCCCCGTGGGCTCGCTGAGACCAGTATCCCAGGAGATGGACGGCGGGCCACCGACCCAATGAATGTACACATACTAAGCGCTACGCTGGATATGTGCCCAAGAATCTGACCCTGGCAATCGACGAAGACCTGTTGCGGGCCGCGCGCAAGGTGGCTCTCGACCGGAATACGTCGGTGAATCAGATGGTCCGTGAGTATTTGGCCGCGACGGTGCGGGAATCCGGCCGCCAACTTGCCGCCGTAGCGAAACTGGACAGACCTTCCGCACGACACGCGCGCAGTCGGCGATATCGCATGGACTCGCGACGATCTGCATGAGCGATAGTGGCTCGGGACCGGTACTGTAGACACCAACGTTTTGGTCTACGCCGCAGCATCCGATGACGTTCGGCCAGCGGCTGCTCAGTGCCAGGCGTTCCCGCTCGGAGCGGATCTATATCATGAGCCGGCGGCAAAGACCGCCGGCGCTACGAGAGGACCCGCTGATCCTCGCCAATTCTTGCCTCACTCGACCGCCCTACACGCTGGCCGGCGACCCCGTCTTCGCCAGCGCCAGCAGCTTGTCGTCGAATTCAAAGCCGCTCGTCCGCGGCTTGTGGTTGCGCGTGTACCAGCGATAGGTTTCCTTCAGCCCAACCTCAAATGGCGTCAGCTTCATCTTCAACATGCGCGTCACTTTGCCGATGTTCATGGTAATGGGCGGCAAATCGAAGTATTCGCCGAAGTAGTACGGCTCTTCCATCACGCTGCCGCCAAGCGAAACGATGACATCGCGGGGAACGCGCGCCAGCGCGACATCGGCGCCCGCCACCTTGGCCATCTTTTCCACCACCTCCACTTGCGTCAGCGGTTTGGTGTCGCCGATATTGAACGCCTCGCCGGCGGCGCGCGGCTCTTCCATGGAGCGCATCATGGCGTGCACCAGGTCGTGCACATACGCGAACTGCATCAAACGGTGGCCGTCGCCTGGGATTACCACGGGACGCCCGGCGCGCAAGCGGTCCCAAAAGAACGCTTCCCGGTAGAACGGGTTGTTGGGCCCATACACGAACGGCGGCCGGAACGTCACTACCGGCAGGCCGGTGTGCGAGTGCATGCGGAAGAGCAGCCGCTCCGTGGTGGCCTTGTGGCGCACGTAGGGATCGACGTGATAATCGGGCGCCAGCGGGTCGCTTTCCTTGTGGTTCAGACCGTCGCCGTATGCGGCCACGCTCGAAAGGAAAATGTAGCGGCTGATGCGGTCGCCCACCAGCTTGACCGTCGCTTCCACCTGCGCGGCCGTGGTGCCGCGCTCCCAATCGTACGCATTGTCGAAGACCACGTCGAAACGGCGCCCGGACAGGGCTTCACGCAACGAATCCACATCGTTGCGGTCCGCCATAATGTTCTCGACCTTCCGCCCGTAGTCGTGCTTCGGCTTACGGTGCAGAACGGCGACGTCGTGGCCGCCCTTCACCAGTTCTTCCACCAACAGGCGGCCGATGAAGAGAGTGCCACCGATGACCAGTACTTTCATACTCTCCTAGACAATGAGACGCGGCAACCTGCCAAAGCATCCCGCCATGGCGGCGCCGCGCCGATACACGACGCTTGTTACACAATACAGCGCTTAGTCGTAATATTCCAGCCCCAAGTGCGTGATGAGGTCTTCGCCCCGCATCCACCGCAGGGTATTCTTGAGTTTCATGAGCTGGATGAAGATGTCGTGCTCGGGGTAAAGCTCCGGCGCGTGCATCGGAGCCTTGAAGTAAAACGACAGCCACTCCTGAATGCCGCGCATCCCCGCCCGCTGCGCCAGGTCCATGAGCAGTACGATATCGAGAACCAGCGGCGCCGCCAGAATGGAATCGCGGCACAGAAAATTGATCTTGATCTGCATCGGATAGCCCAGCCACCCGAAAATGTCGATATTGTCCCAGCCCTCTTTGGCGTCGCCGCGCGGCGGGTAATACTCGATCCGAACCTTGTGGTAAAAATCCTTGTACAGGTCGGGATACAGATCCCCTTGCAGGATGTATTCGAGCGCCGACGACTTGCTGACTTCCTTCGACCGGAACGACCCCGGCTCGTCCAGCACCTCGCCATCGCGATTGCCCAGAATATTGGTGGAAAACCAGCCGCTCAACCCCAGCAGGCGCGATTTCAGGCCCGGCGCGATCAGCGTTTTCATGAATGTCTGGCCGCTTTTGTAATCTTTCCCGCACACGGGCACGTTGTTGGCGCGCGCCAATTCGAGCAGCGCCGGCATATCGGTGGTGAGGTGGGGCGCGCCGTTGGCGTACGGTATGCCCAGCTTCAGCGCGGCGTAGGCGTAAATCTGGCTGGGGGAAATCTCGGGGTCGTTGTGTTTCATGCCGCACTCGAAATCCTTCAGCGTGGCATGCACCGGCTGGGCCTCATGGTAGACCTCGGTGGACCCGCACCAGATCATCACCATGCGCGAAACCCCGCTGGTCTGCCGGAACTGGCGGATATCGTCCATTACGGCTTCGGCGTAATCCATCTTGCTGCCGCCGGTCTTGACGTTGGGGCCGTTCAGGCGCTTGACGAAGTTCTGGTCGAACACCGCTTTCATCGGCTTAAGGGCCGACAGCGGCTCTTTCAACTGCTCGAGCAGCGGCATGTCCAGAACGCCGGCCTTGACAGCCGCTTCATAGGCGTTATCTTCGAAAATATCCCAGGTGGCGATCTCCAGGTCTTCGATTCCCGCCAGGGGCACGAAATCCTTGATGGCCGGACTGCGGCCCTCCGTGCGCTTACCCAGGCGGATGGTCCCCAACTGCGTCAGGGACCCGATGGGCTTGCCGACGCCGCGTTTAATGGCCTCCAGGCCGGCGATAAACGTCGTTGTCACTGCGCCCATGCCGGGGATCAGGACCCCCAGCTTGCCCTCGGCGGGCGCAATTCGGACGTTTTCGGGATTGGACAAAGGCAATTCTCCTTGAGATCGAAATGATATAATACCAAGTCCATGCGCGACCGCGCGACCATTGCTCTTACGACAGTTGTGGTGGATGACGAACAGCTTGCCTGCGACGAGCTTGCGTATCTGCTGAAGGATTTCCCGGAAGTGGATGTACTTGCAACCGGGTCGAATGGCTTGCAGGCGGTGGAGCTGATCCGCAAGCTGGAACCGGAGCTGGTGTTCCTGGACGTCAACATGCCGGGCCTGGACGGCATGGGCGTGGTCCGGCAGCTCCGCGAAAACCGCGAAGACCTGCCCCAATTCATCTTCGTCACCGCCTACGAACAGCACGCCGTGGAGGCTTTCCGCCTGGAGGCCACGGACTACCTGCTGAAACCGGTGGATAAGGGCCGCTTGGCCGCCACCATCGAACGCGCCCGGCGCAACGTTTTGGATAAGAAGGCGCCGGAACCTGCTGCAGCGGCGAAGAGCCCCGGGGCCACGCCGCGCAACAAGCTCATGGTGCGCGCCAATAACCGCTATTTGATTGTGGATGCCAACGACGTGATCTATGCCACCATCGACGACGGCTTGATTACGCTGGTGACTACGGCCTTCGACGGCCACTCCAACTACCGCACCATCGAGGAGCTGCAGGCCAATCTGGACCGCGAGATGTTCTGGCGCGTGCACCGGTCTTTTCTGGTGAACATCAACCGGATCAAGGAAGTGGTGCCCTGGTTCAAATCGAGCTACCAACTGCGCATGGACGACCGCAAGCACACCGAAGTGCCGGTGAGCCGCGTGCAGACGCGGCGGCTGCGCGAGCTGTTCAAACTGTGATTTGATGTAAACATGGCGGTGCAAAGCGCGGCTCTAGTTTCAGTGGAAGAATACCTCTCCAGCTCTTATGAGCCGGACTGCGATTACGTGGACGGCGTTCTTGAGGAGCGTAATTTGGGCGAGCGGGAACATAGCCGGCTGCAATTAGCACTGTCGATCTATCTCGGAGTTCGCGAGCGCCAGTGGAACGTTTGGGTATTGCCGGAGCAAAGGATCCGCATTGGACCCAGGCGGTTCCGGGTTCCGGATCTTTGCATTATCCCCCGTGACCGGGAGATTGAGCAGGTGCCCACCAAGCCGCCGCTGGTCTGCATCGAAATACTCTCGCCCGAAGACCGGTGGTCGCGGGTAGAAAGGCGGATCGAGGATTTTCTGACGATGGGCGTCGAACGCATATGGGTGTTTGACCCGCAGGAACGCCAGGTATTCGAGTGCACCAAGAGCGGCCGCCGGCAGGTCTTGGAGGATCTGCTCGAAGCGCCGCCGGTTTCGATTCGGATTTCGGAGTTGATGGCGGAATTGGATTAAACTATGCCGATGCCGGGCGCAACTTTGGTTTCAATCGAAGAATACCTCTCCAGCTCTTACGAGCCGGATTGCGATTACGTGGATGGAGTTCTCGAGGAGCGCAATTTGGGCGAGTATGACCATGGCAATTTGCAAACGGCGCTCTCGGCATACCTGAAATATCGCGCCAGGTCATGGAACGTGCGGGTTATCGTGGAGTTGCGCATTCGGGTTTCCGCCACGCGGGTTCGGGTTCCGGATATTTGCGTTATCCTCCGCGACCGCGAGATTGAACAGGCGCCCTCCAAGCCGCCGCTGGTCTGCATCGAAGTGCTCTCGCCTGAGGACCGCTGGCCGCGCGCAGAAAAGCGCACCCAAGATTTTCTGGCAATGGGCGTGGAACGCGTATGGGTGTTCGATCCGAAGAAGGGCGAAGTGTTCGAGTACACCAGGAGCGGACGCCGGAAAGTTACAGAGGATTTGCTCGATGCGCCGCCGGTCTCTATTCGAATTTCCGAGTTGATGGCGGAACTCGATTAGCCGGCGGGTAGGACAGACCATCGACTTTTGTGGTCGGTCATGCCTCGCTGAAGCGCGATTTCGCGAGCCGAAGGCCCCTCGGTAACAGACGACCAAAGGCGATCGTCTATTCCACTTCTACGCTGGCTACGGCCGGCCTTGAACTATGAACGGCGTTCCCGGTCTTGCGATCTGGTTTGCGGGAAACTCAAACAGCGGAGGGCGGCGCAGGCCCCACTTGGCAAGCCTGAATTCCATCGCGGTCCTCAGAACCCCCAGACCGTAAATCGAGCTGCGGCGGAAATTGATGGACGACGCTTCCGGAAAATAGCGCGTGGGGCACGAGATCTCGCCGATCCGCGCGCCCAGCATAATCGCCTGCGCCAGAATCTGGTTGTCGAAGACGAAGTCCTCGGAGTTCCGTTCGAGCGGCAAGGAATTCAGCAGCTCTTTGCTATAGGCGCGGTATCCGGTGTGATACTCCGAAAGATGCGCGCCCATCACGACGTTTTGGAACGTGGTCAGCGCGCGATTCGCGACATATTTGTATCTCGGCATGCCGCCGCGCAGCGCGCCGCCGCCCAGGATGCGCGATGCCAGCGCCACATCGTACACGCCATACGCCACCATGCTGGCAATGGCCGTGACCAGCAGCGGCGAATATTGGTAGTCCGGGTGGGTCATCACCACCACGTCGGCGCCGGCCGCCAGCGCCTGCGCGTAGCACGTCTTCTGATTGCCGCCGTAGCCGCGGTTGCGCTCATGCACGTGCACGGTGAGATTCAGCCGGCGCGCCATGGCGACGGTCTCGTCGCTCGAATGGTCGTCCACCAAAATGGTTTCATCCACCGTTTCGGGGAGCTCGCGCACGGTAGCCTCAAGCGTCCTCGCGGCGTTGTACGCCGGCAGAACCACCACGATGCGCTTTCCGTTAATCATCGCAAGTCAACGTCTATTCTAACTGACGGCCGGCAAAATCCGGCGGTTCCTTGTGGTTTCTTAATGATCCGGGCATGACCGGGGCGCGAGGCCTCAACGCGGAGCACCCGCGCCGACAGACGTCGTCGTTCATAGGGCGAGGAAACTTGAGGCGGATCGTGGCGCACGCACTCATGCGTGCAGCGTTCACAATCGTGTGAACGCGCTTCGGTCTTCGCGCGAGCTTGGCGCCCGAAAAACCACCACGCAGAATCAACCAGTTGCGATGAGTTTCCGGAGAGCACCCGCGACGACTGACGTCGTCGTTCATAGATGGGGGAAACTTGGGGAGATGCTCCGGAAATTGCGGGCACGCCGACTCTTTAAGCACCCGAAAAGTCGGCCAGCAGAATCAGCAACTTGCGATGAGTTCCAGAGAGGCGCGGAGAGGCGGAGCCGGGCGCGGAGTTGCGGCCTTCCCACAGACGATCGAAAGCTCCGCGCCGAACTCCGCATCTCCGCGCCTCCGCGTAGAAAGCCAAATCTCGCCCGCAAAATGCTAAATTGGACGTAACGTAATGGAGAAATTCTGTCTGCTGGCGGCGCTTCTTTGCGCCCCGTTGCCCGCGCAGAACGGAGCCGCGCAGAAACTGGCGCCGTACTATCCCACCCCGCAGACCATCGTCCAAAAAATGCTGGAGCTGGGCGGCCTCAAAGCCGGCGAGAAGATGTTCGACCTGGGCTCGGGCGACGGGCGCATCGTTATTATGGCGGCGCAGAAATTCCACGCGGAGGCGGTGGGCGTCGAGATCGACCGCGATCTCTGGAAGCAGAGTATGGACCGCATTCGCAAGCTCGGCCTGGAAAAGACCGCGCGCATCGTTAATGGCGATTTGCTCCAGCAGAATTACTCCTCGGCCGATCTGGTGACCGTGTACCTGTTGCCGGAGTCCATCGACGACAAGGTGCAGCCGCTGCTCGACCGTCAATTGAAGAAGGGAGCGCGCGTGGTGGCGCACGATTTCGAATTCCGCAATTGGACTCCGGAGAAGGTCGAATCCATCGCCGACGACGGCGAGGGCCGCAGCCACTCCATTTATCTTTACAGAAAGTAACCGAGTGCCCTTACTGACGCAAAACATGTGGGCGCGAACTATCGCCTGGATGCGGGTCGCGCTCGCGGCCGCCGTCCTCGGCTTGGGCTATCTCTATCCGCCTCCGCCGCCGGCGTTCTACCAGGTGGTGCTCGGAACCTATCTGGTCTACGCCATTTTCGCCGCCCTTCGAAGCAAGCCGCACACCGGCATGATCGGCCTGCTGGCGCTGTTCGGCGACGCCGTGTATTTCCTGTTCGTTGCCAGCCGCGGTCCCGCCGCGGTATGGATGGCCTCTGCGTTCTTCCTCTACCTGCTTACCGAAGCCGTGGCATTCTATAGCGCGGTCGAGGTGGTGGTGGTTACCGCGGTCGCCGCCATTTTCTGCGCGGCGCTGTCTTTTAGCGACATGAGCGCGCTGGAGCCTACGGTGCTCGTGGCCGGCCTGCTGGCGTGCGGCTGCGCCATGAACAAGCGCGGGCAAACCGCCGAGATCGAGCGGCTGACGGAAGCGCTCGAGGAATCCCAGCGCGGCGCGGGGAAGGCGGCCGAAGACGAGCGCCAGCGCATCGCTTCCGATTTTCACGACGGCCCCCTGCAGAGCTTTATCAGCCTGCAAATGCGCCTCGAAATCCTGCGCAAGCTCCTCACCAGGGATGTCAACGCCGGCATGGAAGATCTGCGCCAATTGCAGGTTCTGGCGCAACAGCAGATCCGCGATTTGCGCGCGTTCCTGCACAGCATGCGGCCCGTCGACGTGGATGGCGGCAGCATGGTGGCCACCGCGCGCCGCGCCGCCGAGTCCTTCCAGAAGGAGACCGGCATTCCCGTGACCTTCATCGGAACCAATACGCCGGTGGGCTTGCCGCCTGAGGCGACGCTCGAGGTCTTGCAGATTATCCGCGAAGCGTTGCACAACGTTCAGAAACACGCCGGGGCCACGCGGGTCGCCGTAGCCATGGAGAAGTCCGACCGCGGCCTGGAGATATCCATCGACGACAACGGCCACGGCTTCAACTTCGCCGGCTCCTATACCTTGGAAGAGCTGGATCTGCTGCACCTGGGACCCGTCAGCCTGAAGCGCCGCGCGCGCTCCCTCAACGCCGAGCTGCTGCTGGAATCGCGCCCCGGCCGCGGCGCCGGCATCAAGGTCCGGGTTCCGCTGCAATGATGCAGCCCGCGCCCCGTAGCGCGTGGCGCACGCACTCATGCGTGCAGCGTTCACACTCGTGTGAACGCGTCTTGCTTTGTGGAGCAGGTTGTCCAAACCTGCGGCCGATTGGGGGCGTCCTCTGGGCGAGGCCTGCTTTGTGGGGCAGCCAATCCTGGCTGCAGCCGGCTTTCAGCCGGCTCTCTTCACCTGCGCACCCGCCGGTTTCCGCCGCAAGAGACGCTCCCAAAGGGATCGTCCACCGCTCGTGTGGACGCCTCCTGCTCGCCGCCGCGCTCCTGCTCGCGGGCTGCGGACGCTACGCCGATTTCACGCTTCCTCCGCTTCCTGGCGGCCAGCCGAATCTCACCTTCGCCTTCGATGCGCGGCCGGAACCGGTGCTCGGACGAAGCTCCGCCTGGGATTCGCACGATGCGCTGGCGCCCAGCGTCGTGCCCGGCGTGGCCGGCCTCGGCCGGCTCTTCAACTTCTACTCCGGCTACGACGGCGCAGCCTGGAGAACCGGCCTCGCCACCTCCGCGGATGGCATCGAATGGGAGCCGCAAGGCGCCGTCTTCGCGCCCGATCCGCAAAGCTGGGAAGCCGGCTACATCGCCGGCAACGGTTCCGCGCTGGTTTATCGAGACGAGTTCTGGTATTGGTATGTGGCCGGGCCCAGAAACGCCGGACGCATCGGTTTAGCCCGGTCGCGCGACGGGCGCGCGTGGCGCCGCGAGCCGGCGCCGGTGCTGCGGAACGGGCCGTTCGAAAGCTGGGACGAGCGGGCTGTGGCGGACCCTTACGTGGTCCGCATCGAGCCGTATTTCTATCTCTACTATCTGGGCCACGACCGCGCCGACCCGCCGCGGCAGCGTCTCGGCGTCGCACGTTCCACCGATGGCACTCACTGGGAGAAACTGCGCGCCAACCCCATTGTGGAGCCGGGATCTCCCGGTTCGTTCGATGAAGCCGGCGACGGCGAGCCTGCCGTCTGGCAGTCGCATGGATACTATTGGATGCTCTTTACGGGCCGCGATTTTTCCGAAGTCCGCCGCCTGGGTCTGGCGCGCTCCACCGATGGCGTGCACTGGGCTAGATTGCCGGCCGTCTTCAGCGGCGCGCAGGCTTGGGACGCGAAAGTAATCTGCGACCCAGCCGTGGTAATGGAAGGCGGCGAGATCCACGTCTGGTTCGGCGGCGGCGATGCCGCCTCTCCCGACGGGAATTTGCACGGCCAGATCGGGTTTGCGGTGCTGCGTCCGGTTAATGCTACGCTGGCGAAGTGAACGTCGGCATTACGTGCTATCCCACTTACGGCGGCAGCGGCATTGTCGCGACGGAGCTCGGTTTAGAGCTGGCCGCCCGCGGTCACGAAGTCCACTTCATCAGTTACGCGAGCCCCATCCGGCTCGATACCAGCACGCCGCGCATCCATTATCACGAAGTGGAGGTTTCCAGCTACCCGCTGTTCCACTTCCCGCCGTATTGTCTGGCGCTGGCGTCGCGCATGGCGGAAGTGGCGGAATCGTACAACCTGGACGTGTTGCACGTACATTACGCCATTCCTCACTCCATCTCGGCCATGCTGGCGCAGCAGATGCTGGCGAACCACATGTTGGCGGTCAAGCGGCGTCTGCCGTTCATTACTACGCTGCACGGGACCGATATCACTCTGGTGGGCGCGGACCCATCCTACTTTCCCATCACGCGCTTCTCCATCGAGCAATCGAATGGCGTCACTTCCATCAGCGACTACCTGCGCGCGCGCACGGTGGAAGTCTTCGGCGTGACCAACGAAATCCGCGTCATCAAGAACTTCGTCAACTGCGACGTCTATCAGCCGGATGCGGAAAAGAAGGGCGCGGCGCGCTTCGCCCCCGCGGGAGAAAAGCTGCTGATCCATCTTTCGAATTTCCGCCCCGTCAAGCGCGTACTCGATTGCATCCGCATTCTGGCGGAGGTGCGGAAGAGCGCGCCCGCGCACCTGCTCATGGCCGGTGACGGACCCGACCGCGGACCCGCCGAACATCTGGCGCGCGAATTGAAGGTGGAGCGCCACGTGTCCTTCCTGGGCAAGCAGGATCATGTCGAGCGGCTGATCCCGCTGGCGCATGTCCTGCTGATGCCGAGCGATTTGGAATCCTTCGGTCTGGTGGCGCTCGAAGCCATGGCCTGCGAAGTGGTGCCGGTAGCGACCCGCGTCGGCGGCGTACCGGAGCTGATCACCGACGGCGAGGACGGCTTTCTGGAAGAAGTCGGCGACATTGAAGCGCAGGCCGCGCGCGTGGTGGCGCTGCTGACGGATGAAGACTTGCATTACCGGATGAGTAAGGCGGGGCGATGGAATGCGTCGGAGAGATTTTGCACGGATAAGATTATTCCGCAGTACGAGAAATGTTATAGGGATGTGATTGAAGGCAGAGATGTAATTGAAGGCGCGGGGTAGCGCCGCCGGCATTGCGCTCAAGACCGCTGGACGAGTTCCTGCCCCGCCCCAGTGCTAAGCTTGCATTCATGCTACGCATTGCGCGGCCAATTTTTTTCGCTTTTATATCCGCCGCTCTCATCGCCCCTCTTTCCGCCGTCGATCGCGATCGCGATTTCTCCGGAAAATGGTTTTTCGATGCGCGCCGCAGCAACACTGAGGCGCTCCCTACGCCGCCGGAACAGACTCTCACCGTGGTGCAGCAGGATCTCGCCGTGCGTTGCTCGTCGACAGCCGCGGATGGCGCCGCGGTTCAGTGGTCGTATCTCCTTGATGGCACGGAGACCCGGTCCCGCATCGGCGACGAGACGCGAACCAGCGTCGCGAAATGGGAAGGCGCCGCGCTCCTCGTCAACACTCAAGTGCTGGCGTCTCAGGACTACACGGTAATGGACCGCTGGAAGCTCTCGGGCAACCCCTCGGTTCTCACCATCACGCGCCAGGTGGTGCGCCGCGGCGGAGAAGTGGAAGGCGTGTTGGTCTACACCAGTCAAGGGCAACCCATGGAAGCGCAACCCCCCGTCACGGAAGCGCCCACGGAGCCTTCCGGCCGAACAGCCGGTCCAACCCGCGGCTCGGCAGGCGGCTCAACAGGCGGGTCAACCCAGGCGCCGGTCCTGCTCGCGCCCGTTCAACCCTCGGAACCCACGCTGGTGAAGCAGCCGGACTGGCCGGCCGGCGGAGAACTTACGGTCCTGGCGGGCGCCCGTATCGCTCTCTCCCTGCGCAATGGCCTCGACACCAAACATACTCATGAAGGCGACCGCGTGTATCTCGAAACCATCCAGCCCATCGCCGTCGACGGCCGGATTGTGATTCCACGCGGCAGCTACGTGAACGGAACCGTGACCGAGAGTAAGCCGGCTCGCGGGGTGAAAGGGAAGGGTGAAATGTACATTCGTTTCGATTCCCTCATGCTGCCGAACGGAGTCTCCCGCGATTTTCACTCGCGGCTGGTTTCCGCCGATTCCAGCGCGCGCGGCCAAGTCGATTCCCAGGAAGGCAAAGTCACCGGTGAGCGCGATGGCTCCGGCGACGCTCGAACCGTCGCCACCGGCGGCGGAATCGGCGCAGGGGTTGGTGGAATCGCCGGATCGGCGGCGGGTCACCCGCTCGGCGGCGTCGGCATCGGGGCGGGAGCCGGAGCCGGCGTGGCTCTCGCCGCAATCCTGCACGACAAGCGGCCGGAGGCGGTTCTGCCGCGTGGCACGATTGTGGAAATGATTCTCGACCGCGACCTTCGCTTCAGCCCCAACGAACTCTGGTAAGCCATGATCGGAGCCACGACCGTGAGGGAGTGTCTTACTCGAAAATACGAGGCCATATTTGCGAATCGAAGCAGTTAGTTCCCGTTATACGCAGGCAACGAGAATTTTGCTCCCGTTGTGTTGACAAGCCCATTCGAGTCAATCGACCGCCGCGCTTTCCGGCGCCGCCGACGGCAGGGCTGGCTCCTGGCTCCCTCGACTCCCGGATCCCGCAGGGATATCAAGAGCGAAGCCCTTGCTGACAAGCTACAATGTTTCGCTATGCGGCTGGAATCGTTACCCGGGTCAATTCTAGACCAAAAATATCGTGTCGGGAAACCGTTGGGAGTAGGAGCCATGGGAGCCGTATTTCAGGCGACGCATCTGGGGACTACCCGGCTGGTGGCCCTCAAAGTGATTGTGCCGCAATTAGCGGAGAACCAGGAGTTTGCGCAGCGGTTCAAGCGCGAGGCGGAAGCCGCGGGGCGGCTGAACCATCCCAACGTCGTCAACGTGACCGACTTTGGCGTGACCCAGGTTGAAGATCGGGAGCTCGCCTATCTGGTGATGGAGTACCTGGATGGCCAAACGCTTGCCGATTACCTGAAAGAAAATCCGCGGCCGGCGTTCAATTTCCTCCTGGACGTGATGGACCAGGCGGGCTTGGCGCTGGACGCTTCGCATGCGGCGGGAATCGTGCACCGCGATCTCAAGCCGAGCAACATCTGGCTGCAACCGAACCACCGCGGCGGCTACAACGTGAAGGTGTTGGACTTCGGAATTGCCAAGGTGGCTAACTCTGCAAAGGAGGAGCGAGCCAACGGCACGGACGCCATCGCAACTATGCTGATGGCGCCATCCGATGCCGATTCCAGCCTTGCCTTTGCGATGGCGGCGGCAGGCGAGACCATCGCTCTGGGGTCGCAACCGAAAACGGGGTCGCAACTGAAAACCTCGGCCGGTACCTTACTGGGCACGCCGGCATACATGGCGCCGGAGCAGTGCACCGGCATCGAGGTGACTGCCCTTGCCGACGTCTACAGCCTGGCGGCGATCGCCTACCAGATGTTGTGCGGGCGGCTGCCGTTTGAAGCGGACAGTTTGAGAGAGCTGATCCGGCAGCAGATTCAAACCGCTCCTCCATCGCCGTGCGAGCATGATCGCACGGTTCCCGAGGCATTGGCGAAGGTGGTGCTTTGCGGGCTGGAGAAGGATCCCCGGCGGCGCCCTCCCACGGCGGGAACTTTTGCCGCAAGGCTACGGGCGACAAGCGACGGCGAAAACAGCCTGATACGCAAATCCAAAGACGCTTTCCACGCGAACCTGAGTCCTTTTTTGCCGGTGCTGTTAACGTGCCTGTTGGTAATGCTTGCGGGAATGATACCCATCCACTTGGCGGCAAGCTGGGCAGCGCGTGCCAAGCTGGCGCCCGAGGGCGCGCTGGTGGCGTTGATGGGTGGCTGCTTTTCGCTGCTCATGCTGTTCGCGTTTCAGCTTTTTAAAGCGGCCTGCGCTTTCATGCTCCAGCGGGCGTCTGAGAAAGGGCAAGTCCGGTCGGCGGGGGGGCCGGCGCTGAGGAAGTTGGCGGCCGGCTTCGGGCCCTTGCTGCGCACGCAACTGTGGAGCGCCATCGATCTCCGCCCATCGTCGTGGTGGGCGAACATCCTGTGGCCGGTGGTATGGGTGACGGAGGGACGCTCGGGAAAGGACGCAATTGCGCGGTCGCGCCAGCTGTGCGGCGCTCTGCCCATGACCTCGAAGAGCCTCACGGTGCGCCAGTATGGCCCCGCGCTGCTGGGGACCCTGGTGCTTCCCGCGATGATGGCGCTCTTCGACTCCACCGGCGGGGCGCTGCACAACTTGGTGAAGGCAGTGATAACCGGCTCCGGGATGGGATGGTTTTTCTTCCTGTATCCCCTCATCTTCGGGATCTTGTTTCTGAATTACGCCTCGGCGTTTTCCTTTCTCTACTGGTCGGCATTGCGCTGCCGCAATGAGGGAGCCGAAATCACGCTGCCGGCAGCGGCCCGCGATCACAGCCGCAAGTCGGCGGCGAGCGGAGTTCGTCCGGTTACGCTGGCGTGGGTGGGCGTACCGTTGATCATGCTGGCGCTGATCGTAGTGCGGTCGAACGCGTCCACTGACGCGCTAGCCATGGACCAGGCATCGAGCGACGGCCGGCGCACGGCCCTGCTCAAGCTGATCGACGGCGGACTCGGCGTGGAACAAATGACCTTGGGGCATGAGACGGCGCTGTTCGATGCCGTACGCGGCGGAGACCAGAAGCTGATGGCTGAGCTGCTCAAGCGGCGAGCCAACGTTAACGTACGGAATTTCGAGGGAACCACTCCGCTGTTGTTGGCGGCAGTCTTAGGGCGGAACGAGCTGGGGCGGGTGTTGCTCGATCGCGGAGCCTCGGTGGATGCCGCAGACCGGGAGGGGCGGACGCCGTTGATGCAGGCGGCGATGCGTGGAAATGTGGCCATGGCGCGCCTTCTGCTCGAGCGCGGCGCCAGCGCGTCGCGCGTGGATACTTACGGCAAAACGGCAGCGGCGTACGCGGGCGAGGAAGGGTACCGGGAATTGACCGGCCTGCTGTCGCAGAACCTGAAATGAGGCTGCCACTCGCAGCAAGGTTCTTAGAGTCTGACGTTGCCGGACACGAGTTCCCGGAATGGAAACTCCGGCGCGGGAGCGTCGCTTGCATAACCGGCGATAGCGCGTCCCTTCGGAGCGAAACCCGCGGATGCGCTCCACCAGGCGTTGGTCATTCAACTTAAGAACGGCAGTCGATCCTCGTAGCGCCGGCGATCTTGTCGNNTCAACTGCCGTTCTTAGGTTCAAGAAGACCGCGCCGGCGCCTGTTCGCGCGGCGGAGTGCGGGTGGCTGACCCGCTCCATCTTTCCGGGCTCCGGCGAGCGTTATCCGGACCACGTGGCGCCGCAGTTCCGGCAGG